>NZ_CP088923.1:3034353-3351530 GCF_021545845.1 Rhodanobacter thiooxydans | reverse complement strand
AGCTGGCCAAGATTCGCATCAGCGAATCCATCATCCGTAGCTGTACCGCAGTTGCGCTTGCGTACGCCGGATTCACGTACATGAGCATCGCGTGGGCATCGGTGGCCGGCATCTCGGCGCTTATCGTCGGTTGCACGCTCTGGGGTTGGCAGTACCGCGTGAAGGGACTGAGTTTCGTGCATTGGAAACGTGTTCTGCACTTTGGCTCCAATCGCACCATTTCCGACGTCGCCAGCCAACTGGGAGAACAATCCGCCAGCCTCGTGATCGGCAAGATGTCGGGCATGACGGACGTCGGGCTGTTTTCGCGCGGATATGGCGTGGTCAACATGTACCGCACCAACGTTCTTGGTGCGATCGGAGCGGTTGCCTTTCCCGCGTTCGCACGCGAGCACCGGGAGCACGCCACGGCTCCGGAGTTGTTCCTGAGGGCGCTGGTTTACACGACTGGGATCAGTTGGCCGTTTTTTGCATGTGGTGTCATTCTGGCCTATCCGATCATCAACATTCTGTTCGGCGATCAATGGGATGCGGCAGTTCCGCTGATGCGTTGGTTGTGTCTCGCCGCATTTATCGGAACACTGATGTTCCAGTGCAACCTGTTCCTGGTTGCGCTGGGACGGGTAAGGGCCGTGACCCGCGTGGAGGTTCAATATCAAACCGCCAGAATCGGCATTACCGTCGGCGCAGCCTTTTATGGCGTCACGGCGGTCGCCGCCGCACAGGTTCTTGTTTATATCATTGCTACCGTGCTGTATTACCGGAAAATGCGGAATTACGACGCGCTGGCAGTTCGCAAGTGCGCCAGGGCGCTGGTTCCGAGCGCCGTGGTCACGCTGGGTGCCTGCGCCGTACCGGCAGCGTTGGTCCTTTGGCCCGAGCTGATGGCGCGACACATGCTTTTGGCGTTTGCATTGGCTCTCGTCGGCGGTGGTGCGGGGTGGTTGCTGGGCCTCGCGGTCGCACGCCACCCCTTGCTGGACGAGCTCAAGCGTGTCGTTTCCCGTGTTTACTCGCGTTACCACCTGGTGCGTGGCTAGGCCGTGATCAGGCTGGACGTCGCTGGGGTACTCAACGCGCGGTTCACCTGCATCCAGTGCCGCGCGTCGGGGAGCTGGATCGCGCTGACGAGGCTGCTGCCGAGGCAAAACTCGAGCATCCAGCGGCTGCGGTGCGCGCGCTGTCAGGAGCAGATCGTGGCCAAGGTGAGTCGAGAGGATGACTTGCGCAACGATGCCCGTGCGGAGGCACGCCGTGAGTATGAAACCCTGTGCACACTCCAGCGCGTGTTTCCCCAGGACGAGCACTTTGGGACCTTGGTGTCGCTGGGTTATCTGGAGGCCTGGGGGCGCGGGGTCATGATCACCCGCCATTTCGGCGGCGACAATCTGGCCCAACACCTGCGATCCCTGGGCGAGCCCGGTGCGCGGGCGGCATGCCGTGCGGCGGGCGCCTGGTTGCGCAGGCTGCACGAGAGCGGCGCTCCGGACGTGCAGACGAGCGTGCTGGGTGTGGCGGACAAGCTCGACTATCTGGTGGTCACCTACGGTGCGGTCCTGCGTCGTGATCGCGAAACGCAGGCCGCGTGCCGATGTCTGGAACAGACAGCTTCGCGCATTGAGGCAAGCGGGTTCCGCTTCGTGCGCCAGCATGGCGATTTCAAACCGCAGAACATGCTGTATGACGGTACCCGATACATTGGGCTGGACATCCATTGGCAAAGTGCCGGACCGGCAGTCTATGACCTTGCGCCATTCCTCAACCATCTGTGGCTTCTCGGCCGCACGCTTGGAGGTTTGCCGACGAATCGCCATGACCGGCAGCGCGAGTCGATGTTCCTTGCCGGCTATGGGTACGAGGATGGCGCACGGGCTCTGCACTGGGCGCAGTTGTATTTCGCGCTGTGCTACCTGGGTGCCTATCGCCAGAAGGGATGGCTGGCGGCGAACTATGCGAGATGGCGGATTGGGCCGTTGGTGCGTGAGCTTGCGAGGCGGCTCGAGGAAGTCTGCTGAGCTGACGAAGTGATGAGCAGCCCGAACCGCGGGCGGGGTTAGTAGAATCGAAGCGTCATCAGGGTAGTCCACCACAATAAAATGTCATCGCGGTATACAGACTCCATGCTATCAGCCAAGGCTTTTTTCGAAACCCCATCGGAGCGCCTTACTCCACGCATGGAGGAGGACTTTTTCACCTCGCTGATGACGAGAAACAAGACTTACAAGACTACATTTCACGATCGCTTTTTCGACATCAATCCGTATCTCCAGGAGTATCTCCTGCGCCGTGCTCCACCGGCGCTCAGAATTCTGGACGTCGGGGTTTCTTCCGGTATAAGCACAGTCGAGCTGTACGATGATCTGAGTCGGGGTGGGCGCGAGGTCGAGGTTGTCGGCACCGATATTCTGATCGACGCCCTCTTGGTAAAGGTGTTTCCAGGGTGCCACGCGTTGGTCGATTCCGGCGGGTTTCCGCTTCGGTTCGATTTCCCCTTGGTCACCATGAAGCCCTGGGTGACGCGCGATGATTATTACAACGGACTTTTCATCTTGCGCAAGTTCGTCAATACCTTATTCACCCGTCGCGTCCACCAAATATTGCGTAATCCGCACGATGTCCGGATCTGCGAAGTGAAGCTGGTTACCCCGCGAGCGCTGGCCAAGGCTGGTATCACCCTGCATACCGATGATATAAGCAGGTACAACAGTGGATTCGAGGGGAAATTTGATTTTGTTCGCGCAGCTAATGTGCTCAACAGTGGATATTTTCCTCCCGCGATCCTTTCGACGATGGTGGCGAACATCGGTTGCTACCTGAACAAACCCGACGGCAGCCTGCTGGTGGTGCGCACCCATGAAGACCGTGCCAGCCACGGAACCCTGTTTCGCAGGGGGAATGGTCGGCATTTTGAGGTGGTTCATCGGTTTGGATCCGGATCGGAGGTTGAAGAGATCGTGTCAGGGGTAGAGATACCGACGAAATGACCTCGCCGGGAAACAGTCATTGATAAGGGTTTCGAAACGGAACATGGATGGACTCGGAGGGGAGGTGCATGATCGCAGCACTGGATAGGAACGGCGGTCGTAACTCATTGACGGCGGGGTCATGGGCCTGAATGTGTCTCCCTCCGGTTGTGTGTCGGCAAGAGACGCATGTCCATGCTGAACGCGCTATCGGTATTCCTTGTTGGCGGCGATTCCAACGGGCAAATCCGCGCGGCACGCTCGTTGGAGCGGCAACGGTTTGTCCGTGCCGCGCAGGTCGAATGGGACGGAGGCAGCGTTGTCGCGTGGGGGCACCCCGATCAACGGCAAGCCGAGGATTGCCTCGTTCAAACCCCATCGGGAACGGCCTGCTGTGTCGGTCCGCTGTGGTTTCGCGGTCATTTCGGCCGGCAGGCGTTGGCCTCGCTGCTCGACGAAGTTCGCGCGACGGGGTGTTTGGAAGAAGGTTCGCTGCGCGGCAACTTTGCACTGTTTCTCGACACGGGCGAACACACTTGGCTGTTGAACGACGCCTTGGGCTTCGTACGCATCTACACGAGTGCAGATGACCGTTTTTTCAGTACTAGCTGGCTGGCTGTCTGCGCTTATGGGCAGTGCGTTGAGCCTGACGCCGCCTCGGCGATTGAATACGTACTGCTGGGGGCAGCACATTCCTGCCATTCAGTGGCGCGCGGGGTCGACTTGATTCCCCTTGGTCAGGTCATGGATTTGCGGCAGCGCCGTGCGTGGCAACGATTCCCCCACGGTTTCGATGTGCAGGCGCCTGAGTTCCACTCGTTGGATGAGGCGGTGGAGGACATCACCGAGCATCTGCGCATGATTTCGGCCGAGGTGGCATCGGCCTTTCCGGGCCAGATCAATGCGGCGTTGTCGGGCGGTTTCGATTCACGCCTGATTGTCGCGGGCTTGCTTGCTGCCGGTGTGCGGCCCCGATTGTTTGTGTATGGCGATGCCGACTCCGCCGATGTGGCAGTGGCCAGGACCGTGGCTACTGCAGCAGACCTCGCATTCGAAGCCATTGACAAATGCGCGATGAACCGCGGTTTGCCGATGCCCGACATCGAAGCCCTGGAGCAGAGCGCGCTGTTCTTCGACGGCCTGCCTAGCGACGGCATCGATGATCCGGGCGCCGATCGCCGCACCCGATTGCAGCAGACTGCCGACGGGTGCATTGCGCTGAATGGTGGCGGCGGCGAGATCTTCCGCAACTTCTTCCATCTGCCGAACCGTGCCTTTAACGCCCGTGACATCGTGAAAACCTTCTACCGCGGATTCAGCCGCGGCGTTTTCCGCGATCCCAATGGCTTGGCAAGTTACGAAGCGCGGCTCGCCGCGTCGATGCGGAACATCGTGGGCATGTCTGAAGTCGGGAGCGAGCTTCTGTCGCGCACGCAAGTGGAGCTGCTCTACTCCCTGTTTCGCTGCCACTACTGGATGGGTGTCAACAACAGTGTGGCGGTACGCCACGGAAACTACACGACGCCGCTGGTGGATCTGGAGTCCGTGCGCCTGGCGCTCCGGGTGCCGCTGCGCTGGAAGAACGCGGGCGCCCTGGAAAGTCGCTTGGTCGCCGCACTGCATCCGGCCATCGCTGCGCAGCCTTCCGCCTACGGCTTTCGTTTTGACGCTGGACCGGGTTGGAAGGAACGACTGGCCGAGTGGACGGCGTGCGCGCGTCCCGTGCGGCTTCGCCCGCTGATCAATGCCACGCACCGAAACCTGCAGAACGTGCTGCAGGTCGCGCCTGCGGTGTTGCAACGGTACCGCGCGCTTCTGCCCGGCGAGTGGCGCATGGATTCACTGCTCGATCTCATTCAGTTGGCGGATGAGCGTGCTTTGGGGCGCGCTCTTGCCGTCGAGGTTGTGTGGCGGCGGCTGCTCTAGTGCTCAACGCGCGGAACCCGGCGCATGAGGTTCGGCGGCCGAAGCGCGTCGTGCCAGGACAAAATCTGGAAGGCAATCCTGATTGCATCGGACCAGAGCAAGGGCTGCGTCGGGTGGGTACCCTTGCTGCAAAGCAGATCGACAGGTCATTGCGACACAGAGCGCGGCATGACCGCGAAATTGGGATAGTTGTTGTAGGCGGTTGTGCCGCTGGGTTTCACGCTGCGCGACTCAAAACGATTCCAGGCATCGTGTGCTTTGGGCACGGCACTATCGGCGGCGGCGGCCAGCCCGGTCTGCAGATTCGCAGGATAGCCCGTTGCCGAGTCCGGGTATCCATGCATCTTGCCGGCTTGCCACGGTTGTTTTTCCAGCGTCTCCATGGCGGTCACCATGGCCGGCGAATTGCAGGCCAGTCCGACCAGACTGGGAAACGTCGCTGCGTATATGGCACTGTATGAGGGCAGGTAGGTCTTTCCAGTAGGATCGGCAACCACCAGCGTGTAGGCAGAGGCTTCCAGCCAGCAGTAGCCCTGGGTTGGATTGGCTTGCCAGTCCGTCATCAAACCGATCTCGAACTTCGCCAGCCAGTCGCGCAGCTCCCCGGCTCCCGCAAAACCGAGTTCCGCGGCGTGGCCCGCCGACCAGGTGAAGAAGTTGTGCATCCACGGCGCCATCGCGTTTCGGGTGCCGCCTTGCATGCTGTAGCTATGACCACTGTCCAGCAGCCCCAACGGATTGGCGTTTGGATTGTTGGTGTACTTCTGATTCCAGTCCGCCAGCGAGTTCTCCACGTCCGCTTTGAACTCGGCTTTCAAGGGGTAGTCATCGGGCAACAGCCACGCCGCATCCGCCATCTGGCGCAGTGTCCATGCCTTGCCACGCACCTGGCTATGACTTTTGTCGATCAACCCCTTTGCATAATCGCGATACTCCGCGCCTGACCAGATCTCATTGAACGAGGCCGCAAACGCCAGCTCCGACATGTAGTAGTACGAACCGGTCACCAAGTATGGTACGTAGGACTGTGCCGGCTGGTGCGCGTTGTCCCACAGGTTCGGGTTGCCCGTCCCATATGAGGTCGGTGTGCAATTCGTCACCACGGTGTTGTTCACGCAGGTTGGCAGCAGATCACGCCGGTAGGCAGCAACCTTTTCCCGGTGGACCGCGGAACCTGTCAACGCCTGCTTCGCAACGCCATTTGCGTAGGCCCAGCCCGTTGTCGTGACGTTGGGATGCTGCTGGATGCTGAGCGGCCAGCCGGTTGCCTGGTCCCGGTAATGGATGTCATAGGCGCCCAGCGCATCGGTGTTGGCCAGCATCCAGTTGTAGGCGCGCAGGTCCGGGTTGACGATGTACACGCTGGTCCAGCGCGGCAGCGGACCAATCGCCGCTTGTGCCCCGGCCATGTGCATCTTCTGGGTCTGGTCACAGTGATCCAGGGGCGCGCAGGCCTGGCGCAGGCTGGCCAGGAACTTCTCGTCGGGCGTCAACGGCATGTAGCGCGACACGGCCTTGCTGGCCTGGATGTAGCCGGTGTCCTGCTGCAAATAGACCTGTGGCTGGGCATGGTTCCACCACAGCACCTGGTGCCAGCGCGTGTATGCGTACTGCGTCAGGGCAGGGCTGGTGTAGCCCGCGCTCCCCGAGATCAGGGTTGCCGTGTACTGCGGCTGCGCCTGTGGCATGTAGGCCCAGCTGTTTTCCACGATGACGTCGGTTTGTACCTGGCGCACGGCGCCATGCGAGCCGTGCGCATGGGCGCGCACCGCAAAGTAGATTCTCAGGTTCGGGTTGGTCGTGCCATCCGCCGCCGTCACCGGTCCGTTGACGATCCATTCGCTGGCCTGGGGGCCGGAAAGCCACTGGTTGCATTGGGTGCCCCAGGGCTTGCACGCGTTCGTGTCTTTGGCTGTCTGCAACAGGGTGCGGGCGTTTGCGGTGTATTTGCGGCCGCCGATGTTGAGTGACACGCTGGTGTCGTAGCTAGTGGCAAGCAATTGCGACAAGCTGATGGGCACGTCCTGTCCGGTCGCCGCTGGCGAAGGGCCCGCGGAAAGCGTCAACGGCAGCGTTGCATTGCCCGGCAGCGTTGGAGTCATCACAGTCAGCACCGCATGGCGCAAGCTGCCGTCGGGATAGGTAGCCTTGCTGTCCACCTGCAAGGCTATCGGCTGGCCCTTGATGGTGGCAGTTACCGTCCGGCCCCGAGGTATGTCGCCAGCCTTGAAGACCTGGCCGAAGGTGACCGGAACATTGGTCTGCGCTTGCGCGACGGTGCTGATCACCTTGTCCGTCACCGCCGTTGCCGCTCGCGCCGGCGCCGCAGCAAGCATCCACATGCAGCCGGCGCACCCACACAGCATCTTCGCCGCGGCTCGGCCAAGCCGGTTTCCCTGCTTGAACCGCCTGGCTTGCTCGCTCATACGCATGGCTTTGTCATCCTGCCGTCTCGTGATGTCGCGCCGCCCCGGGCTGATCGCATCGAACCAGGTCGCCTCGACCAAGGCGGCCTGTTGCCGACCATGTGCTTGCCCCATGGGCTTGCCTTGTACAGAAGCTGGTGTCAGCGGGATGTGAGTTGCCGCCGGCGGCGGAACCGCCGCTTTGGGCTGCGACGCACGTCTGGCAGCGGGGTTGCGCCTACGCTAACCTGATGGCCAGCCGTCGCTCTGTCTCCGCCGGAATCGTGAGCGTGCCGCCATGTCACTTTGCCGAAGCGAACGCGAGGTTTCTTCCCGCCGGATTTGCAGCAGTCTACGGAGTCGACCCGTGCCTGGATCAGGGTCGGCCTTGCCGTTCCGCCGTGTCGCACGGCTGGCCGCCGACAGGAAGCCAGACATGATGTCCACTCCGCGCTGAAATGACGATGCTTGTCCTGCAGATCGTGATCCTCTGTCTGGTGGGCGCGGCCATCGTGCTCTGGGCGCTTTATTTTCCGTATCCATCGCCGCTGATACGGCGTTGGCTTCCGCCGCGCAAACGCTGGCCGGAAAGGCAGGTCCGCACGTGGCTGAAGCGGGGGAAATTCCAGCATGCATTCCTGCACTATTTTTACCGTGATCCGGAGCGTATCGCGCCTCCGGGCAACAGTATGCTGGCTCCGGCAGACGGGCTGGTGACCAGTGCGCAGATGCATGGGGGCGTGCGCTATCTGGTGATTGCGCTCAGTTTCTGGGACATGCACGTGCAGCGCAGTCCGGTGTCCGGTCGGGTGCTCGGCGTGGAATCGCACGGCGACGGCTTCATGGACGGGGAGGGGCGGGAGTTTGCGTTCCTGCGAGAGAAAGCCTGCCCGGTACAAAAGCGTCTGGTGATTGCCGTAGATGCCGGACAAGTTGCGGTGCGCTTGATTACCAGCCTGGCGGCGCGGCGCATCGAAACCTGGGTCCAGGAGGGCGAGGAGATCAAGCGCGGGCAGAGGATCGGCCGGATCCTGCTGGGGAGCACCGTGGTGCTCGAGCTGCCGGCGACCGTGAACCTGCTGGTGCGCATCGGCGACCGCGTCTGGGCTGGGGAAACGGAGGTTGCAGAAGGTGTGACTCCCCATGAATGACTTCTTGTGGTCATCCGGCCAACTGGGTTGGGGCGTTTTCACGCTTGTCGTTTTCACCGGCCTGTGGTGGCTGCTGGGCGACCTGTATTGGCGCCTGCAGAGCGTCCGGATCGGTCGGTTCCTGGTTACGCTGGCCACCGGTTGGGCCGTCGGGGTTGGCCTGATTCTTCTGGGCTTCCATCTGGGAAGTCGGTAGAAGCGCGAAAACCGCCGACGGCTTTCCACCTACTTGGCGGCCAGGCCGGTCAACTCGCGATACAGTTTTTCCGCGGCTGGTTTGTCTTGAAAATCGGCGCCTGATTTTTGCAGCGTCGTGAGCGTGCCGAGCGCGCCGGCAGGATCGCCGGTGCGTGCCTGGGCCACGGCCAGATGGTATTGGATCGCTGGTGTCTTGGGTGTCGCCTTGGCTGCTTGCAGCAGAATCGGCAGCGCCCGCTTGGGTTGATTGTGCGCGATCAGCGCCCAGGCGTAGGTGTCCGCGATGTCCGGCGATCCAGACGCCAGTTGGTAGGCCCGCTCCGCCAGTGCCAGCGCCTTGGGGTTGTTTTGCTCCGTGTAAATCCAGGCGAGGTTGTTGAGTGCGCTTACGTTGGACGGGTACGTCTTCAATACCTGCTCGTACTGGCCAGCAGCCAGCGCGTTCTGCGTGCGGTTCAGGTAGTAGCTAGCCAGCAGCAAGCGGGTGGCAGCATCGTCCGGATGCTTGGCCAGCCAGTCGCGCAGTACGCCCTCCGGCGCGTTGGCCCCGCTTTCGCTCAGCGCCTGGAAGCTCTTGAACACCAGCGGCCGGTCGTATCGGAGCTTCAGTCCCTGCTGGTAGGCCTGGGCGGCCTCACGATAAGACTTGTTCGCCATGTACAGGTCGCCCTCCAGCGAGAAGCCCGTCGCCCTGGTGGGGGCTTGCTTCTGCAGCGTTTGCGCGAGGGCAATGGCGCCGGGCAGGTTGTGGTCCTGCAGCTTCAGGAATGCCCGCAACGCCACTGCCGTCGCTTGACCCGGATCGGCCTTGATCACGGCTTCGAGATTGCCTTCGGCAGCCTTCGTGTCTTTGCCGAGGATCTGCGCGCGCGCCAGGTTGGTGCGGTACAAGGGCATCTGTGGCGCGAGATTCACGGCTTGCTGCAGCGGCTTCAAGGCTTCACCGTGATGGCCGGCGTTGAGTTCCGCCGCGCCGAGGGCATTGAGCGCTACCGGGTTGTCGGGGTTGGCCGCCGCCAGCTGCGTGGCCGTGCCCAGGGCTTCGTCGAATTTGCCGCTTTCGCTGTCCAACGCCACCAGGGCGATGTACGCGTTGATGGACTTCGGCGCCTCGTCGATGGCCTGCTTGAATCGCCTGGCGGCCTCGGCCTTGTCGCCTTGCAGTGCGGCGAGCTGGCCGAGCGCGGTCATCGCCGCCGCGTTGTGCGGGTCTTTTTTCAACACCGTTGCGTAGCGGCCGGCGGCGGCTTCGTGATGGCCTTCGATTGAATCCAGGCTGCCCAGGCTCAGCAAGGCGGCAAGATTCTCCGGGTCCAGCTTCAGGGCTTCGGAGTACTGGGCGCGCGCTTCCGGGCGCTGACCGGCCGCGACCAGCGCGGTCCCGTACATCAAGTGCGCGGCGCTGTTGCGCGGATTGCCGGACGCATAGGCGGCTGCCACCTTGACCGCCTCAGCCGGGCGCTGCTCGCGCAGATAGGTCATGACCAGCAGGCTGTTGCGGCGCGCCTCGGTGGAGGCGTTGCCCGCGGGAATCTCCTGCAGCAGGCGGATCGCTTCCGCTTCATTTCCGCTGGCGAGGGCGTTGCCGGCGCTGGCAAGCCGGGTGTCGGGCGGGTTGCTGGCACTGCTTGCGGCGGCTGCCGCCCCCGGTGAACCGGCACCCGTGGTGGCGGCCCTCTCCAGCATTGCCAGCAGCTCGGTATCGGACAGCGCCCCCGGCGCGACCGGTCGAAGCGTATCCAGCGCCTGGCGCGAGCGTCCTTCGCGGTAGAGCGTGAGTGCCAGCAACTTGCGCACGTCGACATTCTTCTGATCCATGCCCATGGCGTTGCTGAGGTACATTTCCGCCTGGCCGTAGTTGCCTTGCGCGTAGTTGACCGCGCCCATCAGCAGCTGCGCCTGGACGTTGTCCGGCGACATCTTGAGCACCTGCTGAAGCTCGGCAATCGCGGCGTCCAGATCTCCCTGCCGGTACAGCACCATGGCGTGCAGATAGTGCGGATACGGTTGCTGCGGCGACATTTTTTCCAGCGTCTGGATGCTGGCCAGCGCCTTGTCGAACTGCTTCTGCTGTGCCTGTGCGCTGGCCAGCCGGGTCAGTGCGTAGAAGCGCTCTTGCGGCAACCAGTCAGGGTTCTTGAGGCCCATCACCTTCTGGTAGTCCGCTTCGGCGCCGGCGAAATCGGCGCTGCCGAATGCCAGGTCGCCCTTCGCGACCCAGGCCTGCGGATTTTCCGGCGCGGCGGCCAATGCCTGTTGCAGGTACTTGCCGGCGGAAGCCGGATCGTTGGCGGTGGCTGCCAGCTGAGCCAGTCCCACCAGCGCGCCCAGGTTCTCCGGGTCTGCCGACAACGCGGCCAGGTACGTTTGCCGGGCCTGGTCGAACTGCCTGAGCGCGCGATAGGCGTCGCCTCGCAGCGCGGCGACGCGTGCCTTGATCTTGGACTGGTAGGGCTGGTCGGAGGGCAGGGTGGCGAGCAGCTTGTCGTACTGCTGCGTCACCAGCAACGCGCGTCCCATGGGTACCGCCCAACGTTCTGCCGGCACCTTGTTCGCCTTGGCGTTTTGCAGTTCGCTCAGGGTGTCCGCCGGATTGCCCAGCATCAGCGAAGCTTGCCCGAGCAGCAGCCAGGCCTCGCCGTTCTTGTTGTCGCGTTGCAGGACCTTTTTGGCCTCGATGTAGGCCGCGCGATACTCCCCCTTGGCCTGGTATCTGGTACCGGCATCGACGCTGCCCTGCCTGCTGGCGAGGCCGCAGCCGCTCAGTGACAAGGCGGCGCACAGCAACGCCAAGCCATGACGAACGATCCGCGTGTTCAGCCTGATCAAGCGCATATCTTTACCCCCAGTTCGCCGCGCGCCACGCGCGGGTCAATCTGCTTCGGTAGGTTTCTTCAAGCCGTGCTTGTCCAGAAGGTCATAGAGCGTCGGGCGGCTGATCCCGAGCAGACCCGCGACATGCGAGAGATTGCCGCCAGCCCGGGTCAGGGCCAGTTGGATCGCATGTTTTTCAGCGTCGTTACGTACTTTGCGCAAATCCGGAATATCGCTGCCGGCCGCACCGAGATGCAGCTCCTTCAGTTCGATCTGCTTCCCATCCGCCATGATGACTGCGCTGTTGACGACGTTCTCCAGTTCACGCACATTGCCGCGCCACGGACACGCCTCGATCGCCTTGAGCGCCTTCGCAGTGAAACCATGGACCGCGCGGCCGTGGCGGCTGGCCGCCTGTTCGAGAAAATGCCGCGCCAGCGGCGCTATGTCGCCGGCGCGTTCACGCAGCGGCGGAAGCCGAATGGTCACTTCGCTGACGCGGTAGAACAAATCCTCGCGGAACCGCCCTGCACCGATCAGCGCCGGCAGGTCCTGGTGCGTCGCGCAGATGATGCGCACGTCCACCGGAATCGGTTCGCGCCCACCGATGCGTTCGACCACCCGCTCCTCGAGAAACCGCAGCAGCTTGGCCTGCAGCGCAAATGGCATGTCGCCGATCTCGTCGAGCAGCAGGGTGCCGTTCACTGCCAGTTCGATCTTGCCCTTGGTCTGCTTGTGCGCACCGGTGTAGGCGCCTTTCTCGTGGCCAAACAGCTCGGCTTCCAGCAGGGTTTCAGGAATGGCAGCGCAGTTGATCGCCACGAACGGCCCGTCGCGCCGCGTGCTCAGGCGGTGCACCGCGCGCGCGAACACTTCCTTGCCGGTGCCGGTCTCGCCGAGCAGCAGGACGGTGGCGTTGGAAGGACTGACCTTCTCTATCAGCCGGAAGGCATCGAGCATGGCCTCGCTGCTGCCGATGATGCCTTCGAGCGTCGTGGTCGACTGGTTTCTGAGCTTGCGGTTCTCGGCCTCCAGTTCATGCACCCGGAAGGCGCGATCCACGATCAGGCGCAGGACTTCCAGCTCCAGTGGCTTGGAGCAGAAGTCGTAGGCGCCGCAGCCGATGGACTTGACCGCGTTGTCGCGGTCGCCGTTGCCGGTGACCACGACGATCTTGGTATGCGGCGCTTCCTGCAGGATTCCCGCGACGGTGGCGAAGCCCTCGGCGGTGCCGGTGGCGTCAGGGGGCAAGCCCAGGTCCTGCAGCACCACCGCCGGCTCATGGCGGCGCAGCAGGGCGAGCGCGGTCGGCCGGTCACCGGCCATGACCACGTCGTAATCCTCGAAGCTCCAGCGCAGCTGACGCTGCAGGCCGGCATCGTCCTCGACGATCAACAGGCAGCGCTGCTTCTGGTTCATGGCGCGGTCTGCGCTTGCCCAGCCGCCATGGCGGCCCCGGCGGGCTCGGCCAGCGGCAACTGGATGGTGAATACGCTGCCCTGGCCCGGGGTGCTGTTCACGCGCATCGTCCCGCCCAGCGAATGCACGTATGCGCGAGCCTGATAGGCGCCGATGCCCATGCCCTTGCTGGCCTTGGTGGTGAAGAATGGCTTGAATAACCGGTTGCGGATGAAATCCTCGTCCATGCCTGCTCCGTCATCCTCGATTTCGATGGTGGCAAGGCCGGGCTCGTGCCTGACTCTCAGCAGGACGTGACCGTGGGACTGCGCTGCATCCTGGGCGTTGCGGATCACGTGCCCGAGCACGGTGGCCAGCTGTTCGGTATCGGTCTGCACCCACAGGTCGTCCGTCACCGGCCGGTATTCCGGCCGTGGCGACTGCGCGCGGCACTCGTCGAGCGCCTTGTCGAGCACCGTCGCCAGTGCCACGCGACCGTGTCTGGCTGGCGCCACGTCGCCGCGCAACTGCTCGAGCAGGCGCGAGATGCGCTGCACTGAATTGGCCACCGTCGCGAGCATGTCGCCCACGAACGCCGGGTTGTGCTTGTGGCGCTCGGCGTTCTGCAGCAGCAGCGATTGCTGGGCCGCGAGGTTCTTGAGGTCGTGCATCAGGAACGCGGTGAGCCGGTTGAAGCCTTCGAACTGGCGCGCCTCGGCGAGGCGCCGGGCATCGGCTGCCTGCGCCAGGATGCCGGCCACCTGACTGCCGGCGGCGCGGAGCAGATCGATGTCTTCCCAATCGAACGCGCGACGCGCGCGCGCGCGCGCCAGCACCACGAAACCGACCAGCCGGTCTTCCAGTACCAGCGGCACCAGCAGCCAGGCGCGCGGCAAGCCGGTCAGTTCGGCCGGCGCCCGCAGTTGTTCGTCGCCCAGCGGCGGCGGTTCGTCCAGGTCATAGATCCACCGGCGCGTTCGCATGAGTCCGAACGCCGGCAGGCTGGCCGGAAGCTTCAGGCCGGCTGGCGTCGGCATGTTCCAGCGCGCTTCCGGCACGAAGTCATCGGCATCGTCGCGCATGAACAGCGTGCCGGCCGGGCTGTCCATGATCTGCGCGATGGCGTGGACCGCGCGCTGCGGCAATTCCGTGTCGCCAGCGGACAGCGTCGCGGTCAGACGCAGCCATTCCTCGCGATAGTCGTGGCGGAAACTGAAGAAGTTCTTGTGCAGGAACACCCGCAGGCGCGAGCGCGCCTGACCGGAAAATGCGATCAGCAGCACCAGCAGCAACGCGAAGCAGACCAGCGTGATTTCCGCCACCCGGCCCCAGTCGCCGCCGTACAGGCGCACGTAGTAACCGCCGATCGCCGTGCCGATGATGTAAATCGCGACCACCAGCAGGCTGGTGGAATAGAACACCGCGCGCCGCGACACGCCCACATCCAGCGACCACTGCGGGTTGCGCGCCGCCGCCACCAGCAGCAGCGGCACCAGCAGGGCGTCGATGAAGCCGCGTGCCGCCCATGCGCTGACGTTGAACTGCCGGTAGAGCACCGCGTAGGAGTACAGGAAGATGTCGTAGGCGAACAGCAGGCCGAGCGCGATCACCAGAAACTTGAGCGCCCAGCGTTGTTGCGGTTGCACGTTGCGGTAGATCTGTTCGAGCAGCATCACGCCACTGAGGGCGAGCACCAGCACACCGACCAGCGGCACGTTGGCGCTGAACGGCAGGCCGGTCGCCTGCGGCAGACCCGTCACCGGCCACAGGCAGTAGAGCGCGAGCACGATCCAGAGTGCGTGCGCAACAACGCGCAGATCGCGCAGCAGGCCGGATATCGGCCACGCGCTGAACAGGGCACTCACGAAAACGATCCAGGCGCCGTAACGCAGAACCTCGGCCAGCAGCATCCAGTTGGCCGCCACCGTCCGCTGCCACTCGGCGTAAGCCAGAAACGCGCCCCACAGGGCCGAGGCCATCGCGGCCAGGATCAGCAAGGCACCGGTGCGCTGACCGCGCCAACCGATGCCCAGCAACGCCGCACCGGCGAGGAACGCGGCGGCGGCGGTCAGGTAACTGGTGATGATGATGACGTGCATACCTGGACGATCCCCGGTGCGCCACGCAGTTGTCTGCGCTCAACCTGGCATGTGCCTGCGGCCGGGTTCAGGCACTGCCCAGCGTACGCTGATTGGCGGCTGCGGGAACCGTCGTTGCTTCGGCAACGCGAGGCGGCACGCTCAGCAGACGCTGGCGGATGTCGGCCGCCACGCGTGCCGCGGTATGTCCGTCCCAGAGTTGGGGCCTGCGTCCATGCGGCCAGCAGCCGGCGAGAATCTCGTCCACTGCCGGCACCAGCTCGGCGGCAGTCACCAACCGGTTGGTGCCCTCCGTGATCGTGATCGGCCGCTCGGTCGTGGTGCGCAAGGTGAGGCAGGGGATGCCGAGATAGGTGGTTTCCTCCTGGATGCCACCCGAATCCGTGATGGTCAGGCGCGCACCGCACACCAGGCTCATGAAGTCGACGTAACCAAGCGGCTCGATGACTTGCAGGTTGGGCGCCTCGGCCAGTTTTGGCCACAGGCCGAAGGCTTGCAGATTCTTGCGGGTGCGCGGGTGCACCGGAAACACCAGCGGCAGTCTGACCGCTATGCGGGTCAGCTGATCGACCAGCGCCGTGAGCGGCCCGGCTGCGTCCACGTTGGAGGGCCGGTGCAGGGTTACCACCGCGTAGGCGCGATTCTCCAGCCCGAGCCGGCGACGCTCGCCGCCGGCATCGATGCGTTCGCGCATGAGTTCGTAGGAATCGATCATGATGTTGCCCACGCGGGTGATCTTTTCCGGCGGCACGCCTTCGGCGGCGAGATGCTCGTCCGCGTCCGGCGATGGCGTCCACAGGATGTCCGCCAGCGTGTCGGTCACCAGCCGGTTGATCTCCTCGGGCATCCGGCGGTCGCCGCTGCGCAAGCCGGCTTCCAGATGCGCGACCGTGATGTGCAGCTTCGCGCCGACCAGCGCGCAGGCCATGGTTGAATTGACATCCCCGACCACCACGACCAGGTCCGGTCGATCCGCGGCGCAGGCCGCTTCGTAGGCAAGCATCACGTCGGCGGTTTGTTTCGCGTGGCTGCCGCTGCCTACGCCCAGGTGCAGATCCGGCGGCGGCAACTTCAGGTCACGGAAGAAAGCATCCGACATGTTCTGGTCGTAATGCTGGCCGGTGTGCACCAGCCGCAGGCGACACCACGGCTGTCCATGCAGCACGTGAAACAGCGGCGCGACCTTCATGAAGTTGGGTCGCGCGGCCGCGATCAAGTCGATCCTGATCCGCTGCATGACGGGCACCCCTCGGTTCCATGGCGGGTTGAGTGTAGGACGTTGCCGGCATTCCGGCGTGGTCCGGCGGAAGTCTCGCGCTGTCATTGCAGGATCTTGCCGGTTTGCAGACCGGCAATGGTTTGAGGCGGGCAAGCGTCACGAGTGCGGCGAAGCACGCAAGCCGGGCGAGAGGAGCTGCCGCTGCAACTCCGGATCCGGCGACAGGTAGACGCAGCCCAGGTGTCCATGCGTGCCGCTCAGTGGCGCATGAAACGGCGACGCGCCATGGACAGGATGAGTCGTTGCAGCGGGTTGTTGTTGCCCCCGGGCCGCCACGTGCGTGCGAGCTTGTTGCGGTAGGCATCGAAGTGCAGGCCGTGAGGCGCCGCGAGCACCTTGCCCCTGCCAAGCAGGATCTTCAACGCCTGGGTACCGGCGATCCCGGCGCAGATTTCACATGCCATGGGCGTCGATGGTCCCCGGTGGTTGACCAGGTCCACCGCCGAGGGGTCGACCAGATAGCCTTGATGCAGCACGGCGGGCGCCAGACCCACCATGAAGCGCAGCAACTGTTCGTCGGTCGTTCTACCTTCCAGCCGGAAGTACTCCTCAAAGGTCATGTGACCCGGCAGGAACGCCAGTACCGCCGCACCCATGCCCAGCGGTGCCGCGGTAACCGCCGGAATACCGTGCTTGGCGCACAGGGCAAACAGCCGGGCGCGGATATCGAGTACGAAAAAGTCCAGCCCGTCGACGTACAGATCCACTCCCGAGAGGAACTGCTCCATGTTGTCGATGGTGACCCCGATGGGGAACTTGTTGATGTCCAGCTCCGGATTGATATCCCGCGCCATCCGGGACACCACGTCGACCTTGGGCTGGCCAATGGTCGACTGGAATGCCCCGGCCTGCCGGTTGAGATTTTCCGTGCCGAAGCGGTCGAGATCCGCCAGGTTGAACGACTGGATGCCGAGTCGGGTCAGAGTCAACAGATGGCTGCCACCAACACCGCCAAGTCCGGCGATCGCCACGCGCATGGAGCGAAGCCTCGCCTGCTCGGTCGTGGTTATCCAGCCGATCGTCCGGCTGAATGCCGTGGCGTAGTCGAACGGCTCAGTCGTGTCCGATGCATCAGACATCATGGGACATCTACCCTCGGCATTACTGCGCAAAGCCGTTGCCCGGCCGGTACGGCGAGCCCGCCAACATTCAACGCAGACATACAGTTGATGGCGCCGCTTCGGGAAGCAGCGCCATCAACCGTCAAACCGCACGCATCACGAGGTTCCTGCTCTATGCGTGCCCGTCAGCTTCCTTTGCCGCGCCGCCGTACTAGCAAGCCCAGAAAGGCCAAGCCAAGGCCCAGCAGACCCATTTCGCCCGGCTCGGGCACCGTTCTGCCGATCAATGTGGCCGTTCCCGTAATCGGGTAGTGGCAGATGTTGGCCGGATTCGGTGAGATACCCGTGCACGTCCTGACTGCGCTGAACAGGAACTCCGAATTGAGCGTGAAGTCCGCGAATCCACCCAACCCGTCGGCTTGCGTGTGGGTCTGGAAGAAGGACGCCGCGGGACCTCCGGTCGCGTCCAGGAAACCAAGTCCGTTGGATCCAGTCAAGGGATGGGTAACCGTGCCAACGACCGTGGAGAAAAGCTGCGCGGTGCCCGCAAACCCAAGCACCGAGCCCGTATGGCCGGACAAGGTGAGCCACGGCGTACCGACCCCGGCTGTCGTCGGATTCAGCACATTGAAGCTGCTGGTGTTGTCGACGAAAAAGCTGATCGACCCAGGACTGAACTCAACCTGGTTGCCGGTAATCTTCGACACCGTGTACTGGAAGGTGAAGTTGAGGTCGCAACCCGGACAAAAGCTGTCCGCCGCAATACTCGACCCAAAGTCGGTAATCCCGTTGAACGAGGAAATCAACCCGTAGCCGGTCAGTACGTTGCCGACGCCCGAAATGCTCGATTCGCGGAAGTTGACTGCCTGGATGGTCAGGTCCAGCGGATTGCTGGGATCCCACACGACACCGCCCACGTTGGTGGGAGTTGCAAACGTCGATCCACTCCATGCACCCAGCGCCAGCGCGCATGCGAGTGCGATTCCGATGCTTTTCTTTTTCATCATGATTTTTCCTCCACTGAGAACCAGTCCGGGTAATCGCAGTGGCCGTGGTGCCCGATTGACGTTGCCCTGCGAACTCCTGAAAGCAACGGGCATGCCATGAATACAACATAATGGTTTATATGGTATTTTTTATGCAGAGCTGGCAAGTTTGCTCGATATTTGTAAGACATTCCGGCACCATGTCGCACCGGCCATGCGGGGGAGCTGCTGCTTCACCAGATGCCCCGCCGTAGTGTCGCCGCTGGCTGCCTCACGGGCATGGATCCAACCTGTTGAATGGAAACATGTTTCTACGGCAAGCCGCGTCTGAGCCGCCGGCAGCCGAAGCAGCTTTCCGCCTATCCCGCCGAGTGGGTTGCGCGACCCGATATGGATGTAATGAGTTGTTTTAGCTGCAGTTTGTCTGGCGACGCTGGCAGCAATCCGCGTTTGTAAAGGATTTCGACACGCGGTGGAAATCGCATCGCCTCGCCGCGTGCAACCGCAAGGGCAACGGAAGGCGCAGCTGACATGCTGCTGTTTCGACGTTCCATCGCCAGCGCCCTGCGTGGGAGGGGCGAAAAACCAGGGGCGCGCAATGCCTGAGGGCCGTCGCATACAGGCGGAGGTCGCGCCTGACCAGGCTATTGGTGGAAGGCACCAAAACTTTCGAGCGCTCGTCGCCCGCTGCGACCGCGCGGTGCGGACCGTACGTGGCCAAGCCGCAAGAACACGAGCCCGTACCCCGGCGCGCACAGGTCGTGCAGGGCCGCGCCCAGACGCGAGAGCGGTCGCTGAAAGGCCGGTTCGACGGCTACGAACCCCAGGCCGAGAACCCCTGCCGCCGCATACGGCTGGACCGACAACCCGTCGAGGGTGGCCTGAAGCCACGCGCGCTGCAGGGCGCGGCCACCAGCGAGTACGTCGGATCGGGTCGTGGACGGAATGACGAGCAGGCAGAGACCGGGCGACAACCGGATCGGCAGCCAGGCCGAGCGCCACCCCAGAACCGATGCCGCGCCCAGCCGGTTGAACATGCTCATCATCGCGGGACGGCGCAGCATCTGGAAGACCGGGCGCAGCGGCGGCTCCACGGCCAGCGTCGCCGGGGCCAGGCCTTCCTCGCAGGCGGAGTGCCAGCCGACGGCGAAGCGGATACTCGAAAACAGTTCTGCGTGCAGCGTCGGGCTGCTGAAACGCAGCGTTTCGGCCTGCCTGATGACATCCAGTGCCGCATTTCTCTCACGCGGTGTCTGTGGCCACCAAAGCCGCTGCCCAGGAATCAGCTGGGCCTGCGCATTCAGGTGCGCTTGCGCATCGGCGGTGATCGGGCCGCTCCAGGGAAAACGGCGGTCGGTGTGACGCTGCGCGATGGCACCAGCCAGCGGCTCGTGGGGAGGCTGCTCGGGATCGTGGCGCCAACGGATGCGGGCGACCCACAGCTCGTCGTCGGGCTGCGGGAAGGGCTGCAGGTCCGCCGCATAACCGAGCGACCGCGCGTGGACGATCATGTTTTCCAGGCACGCGCCGGCGGCCAGGTCGCTAAGGACATATCGGGTATCGGATCCGTGGCCGCTGCGGCTGGCGTCGATCCGAAGGTCCAGGTCGTCGCCGCGCCACGCGAAACGCCACGGCTGCGAGTTGTCCGCCGAGGGTGCGGCAATGCCTGCGCACAGAATGCCTTCTTTCGTATGCCGATCCACGGTCCGCATCCGTCCGATATGACAACTGCTTCCGGCCGATCACGGTTACCTTGCGTACCCGGCAATCAGCTCGCCCACATGAGCACTATACGCAGGGGTAGCGGCGTGCACCAAGATGCGTCTTCCAGGCGAGACCGCCGTGATCGACGTCGGCGCATGCGTGGCCACCTGTCGGACCAACACCATCGTGGCAACGCTCGCGTGCCGCATGCCGATGTTCGGCTGCCGACGTGCAGCGCGAAGCGGGACACGATCGGGTTCCTGAGGGTCTTCGCGTATGGCGACGCTGTTCACACTATCATCGTATACGGGGTCGTACAATCGAGCACGACGCGAGGCCTTTTGCACTTGAATGGCCACGCCTTGTCAAACCACGTTGCATTGGTCGCGTGGCGAAGACACATTCATTGCAGCACCGATACCCGTCTTGGATGACGTCGACAGACACGGGGGCGACTCCGCGTTGTCAAGGGGGCAGTATGCCTTGAAATAACGCGTCCCTGACCGGCGACTGAAGCATGAATTTAATCAAATCGGTAGAAATACCCGAGACAGTCGTCGACATTACGGCGCGCCTCAATCGTTCGGCGCTGCGCGCCGGTGAGCAGCCCTGTTTCTGCGCGACCAGCCTTGAGCAGGTGGAATCGGCCTGGCGGCTGGTGTACGAGCGCTATTCGCAAATGGGGCTGATTGACGAAAACCCGTTTGGCATGCATGCCGTCCCCTCTGCCGTGGGAAAGCATACGTGTGTGATATGGGGAGCAGAGGGACAGGAAGTCGGCTACACGATGTCACTGTTCCGCGACAACCCCATGGGACTCGCGCTGGACAGCGTATACGCGGGACCTCTGGACGAACTGCGGCGAAAGGGCCGTCGCCTGCTTGAGGTGGGGATGCTGGCGGATCGCCGCCGGGGCGCGTCGCGTGGCGTCGGGGTTCTGTTCGGTATGATGCGCTGGGCTGTCCACCATGCATTGCATGCCGGCTTGACCGATATCGTCATCGGGGTGCATCCGCGGCATGTTCAGTTCTATGTACGTTGTTACGGCTTCGAGCAATTCGCGACGCCGACAAGTTACCCCATGGTGCGAAACAATCCGGTGGTGCCCTTGCGCCTTCGTCTGCTTGAGGGGCTGGCGAAAGACGAGTTGCCACGAGGGCTCGCTGATGCGCGTGACAACCCGCTCCCCGCCAGCAAATTCTCGCATCGCTTCGGGTTCGAGCCCGAGCAACTGCGAGGCTCCCTGATCGCGGGCTTTTTGAAAGCCAGCTATGGCGTTGATCCGTGCCGGATGGCCGGTTCGGAGCTTGCCTGGTCAGCCTAGGCTTGGTGACAGTCTCTGCCGGGTCGAACGTGCAAGGCGTCGAGCAGCTCGAACGTCGGCATCGCCAGGGCACTCAGCAGATGCATGGCATGGCTATGGGCCATCAACCCGTCACATCCTTCCAATAGGGCGCAAGCTCGCTGAGCAGGCGCAGCGAATCGTTGGTCGCCGCTGCAGCACCGGCCTGGCGCCACCCTCCATGCAGGACTACGCCGGGCTGCGGTGATCGCGGGCGTCCTGAACCTGCGTCCCTCTTGGTCTGCCAGCGTACGCAATCTCTGGCGACGGCGCGGATCAATCTTTGAAACGGTTCGTCCGCAGTCCTGCGGCAACGCGAAAAAACGTCCCGCGCCTTGGTCGGCGCTCGAGCCTCGGTGGTCCGTCCTGTAATCCCTGTTCGCCCCGGGGCTGCGTCGCCGGTGGCGAAACTGTCGGAAGAATTTACAAAATTGCAGCGTTTGTTGGCTGGAAACAAGCACGAATTCAATCAAACCAGCGGCTTGTGGGCTTGGCCTGGAATGTGCTTCTAAAACTGTCTGCGGGAGTGTGCTTGCCGGTAACGATGGATACCCGGGGTTCAAAGGTCCCGGGCTGCCTGGCGACGGACGGCGACAAGTCTCGACGGAGGTCAAACACCATGAAAAGGATCCTGGTTCTGACTGGCATTGCTCTGGCCGCACTGACCGTGCTGCCCTTGCAGGTCGCCGCGACCCCGATCTCAGCCAGTATCAATCTGAATACCGTTTTTGCCGGCAACACGCCGGATGGCAGCAGTGCGCCCTGGCTCACTGCCGAGTTCACATCTTCCGTGGGTTCGGGCACCGGAACGCTGGTGCTGACCTCCCACTTGACCGGGCCGGATTTTGTACAGGGGTTGAGCAGCAAGAAATCCACGGTCGGCTGGGCCTTCTATCTCGATCAGGTGCTCTCTTCCTCCGGGATCACATGCACCGCAGGTGCTTGCGCGAGCAACGGCACGCTATACAACGCGAGCGGTTTCAATACCGGCTCAGTGCCGGGCATGTTCAACCTTGCGTTCGGCTGGTCGTCCGGCAGCCAGTTCATGGCCGGCAATTCAGCGACCTATGATCTGACGTTCTCGCACCTGCTGACCGGGAATCCGTTTGTGGAGAACGGTAACCGCTGGTCATCGGTGGCACACGTGCAGGGCGTCGTCGGCGGCTGCAGCGGCTGGATCGTGTCGGGGGACGGAGTCGGCGCCAGCGGCAGCGGGCCGTGCGTCGACCCTCCGCCCGTGTCGGTACCGGAGCCGGGTGAACTGGGCATGTTCAGCCTCGGTCTGCTGCTTGCCGGGCTGTTCCTGCGGATGAAATACGTGCAGCTTCGAAAAACCCGCTGAGAAAGTGGGCTTGAACGCTGTCGTAAATGGTGGCCGGGGACGGAATCGAACCGCCGACACGGGGATTTTCAATCCCCTGCTCTACCAACTGAGCTACCCGGCCGGGAAGCTGGCGATCAGGGCAGCTGCGATGGCTTGCCGATGATGCGTGGAGCCGCGCATTAGACCGAATGCGCGGCTTTTCGTCAAGACTCCAGGTTGGGTGGAGTGAAGCCGGCGGCATGGTCGAAGTCGCCGCCAAACAGGAATTTCTCCATCTGCTCGCCGAGGTATTTGCGCGCCTTCGGGTCGAGCGGGTTGAGCCGGTATTCGTTGATCAGGGTGGTCTGATGGGCCAGCCATTGCTGCCAGGCACGCTTGGAAATCTCGGCGTAGATGCGCTGGCCGAGCGGGCCGGGCCAAGGGGCGAAGTCCAGGCCTTCGGCGTCGATGCCGAGCTTGGCGCAGTGAATGGTACGGCTCATGGGGTTTCCTCGGGGCTTTGCGGGTATCGGTAGGAGCGCACCCTGTACGCGATGCTCTTATGTCGATCGAAGTGGAGAGCATCGCGCACAGGGTGCGCTCCTACACGATGTTTTGGAGCTGGATGTTCTGGAGCAGGGTGCGGACTGGGGCGGGTAGTCCCAGTGCGCCCAGTTCGTCGGCATCGCACCAGCGCAGCTGCGGATTATCGGCGATGCCGCGCTGCGCTGTCGCGTGGTCGAACAGCAGCGGCTCGATGGCGAGCCGGTAGTGGCTGAAGACGTGGGTGAACGGGGCTAGCGCCTGCGCGTCGTCGACCCGTGCGTGCTGCTGCGCGATGCGCCAGGCGCCATCCGGGTCGCTGGCCTCGGGCAGGCTCCACAGGCCGGACCACACGCCATGCGGACCGCGCCGTTCCAGCAGCACGCGGCCATGGCGGTCGCGCAGGACCAGCATCACGGTGGCGCGGGTGGGAATGGATTTCGCCGGTTTGCGGCTGGGCAATAGCGCGGTGAGGCCGTCGCGGCGGGCGACGCAGTCGGCGGCCAGCGGGCAGGCTTCGCAGTGCGCGCGCGCGCGCATGCAGACGGTGGCGCCCAGATCCATGATCGCCTGGGTGTAGTCGGCCACGCGGGCCTTCGGCGTGTGCGCCTCGGCGTGTTGCCACAGCTGTTTTTCCACCGCGCTGTCGCCGGGATAGCCGTGGATGCCGTGCCAGCGCGCCAGCACGCGCTTGACGTTGCCGTCGAGGATGGGGAAGCGCAGCCCGTGCGCCTGGGCGAGGATCGCGCCAGCGGTGGAGCGGCCGATGCCGGGCAGGGCGGCGAGTGCGGCGAAGTCGCGCGGCAGTTCACCGTCGTGCCGTTCCGCGCAGATCAGTGCGGCGCGATGCAGGAAGCGCGCGCGACGGTAGTAGCCGAGGCCCGACCACAGCGCCAGCACGGTGTCCTCATCGGCGGCGGCAAGATCACGCAGGGTGGGCAGCGTGCGGACGAAGCGTTCGAAGTAGCCGATCACGGTGGCCACCTGGGTCTGCTGCAGCATCACCTCGGACAGCCATACGCGATAGGCGTCGCGCCGACCGTCGTCGAGCGCGTGCTGCCAGGGCAGGTCCTTGCGGCCGTGCCGGTCGAACCAGCGCAGCAGGCGGGCAGCCAGCGATGCACTCATGGCGATGGTTTGCCGGCGACAGGCTTGCTCGCCGGCGCGGCGACCGTGGCGGCAGCCGCGGGCACGTCCGTGCCGGCACGGATGGTCAGGCCTTCGATGCTGATGCTGCCGGCCTGCAACTGCGCGATCTCGGCGTGGCCGCTGCCCGGCGGCACGCTCAGCTGCGGCCCCTGCGGGTTGTCCAGCTGGCTCCACCAATGCGCCAGCGCCAGCGGCGGCAGGCGCAGGTCGGCGTGATTGGCGGGGCCGTCGAGCTTCAGCGCAAGCAGCAGTGGATTGCTCTGGTCGGCAGGAGTCAGCAGCAGCGAGACGTCGTACTGGCCGGCATTGGCCTGGTCGAGTTTGCCGGCGAGGTTGGCGGCGGCGTCGGCGGCGCCATGCCAGTGCGCGTTGCCGGTGAGCGCTAGCGTGGTCGCGCTGCCCTGCGACAGGTGCAAGGTGATGTTGTCGAGCTGCAGCGCGTTGCCCTCGATGCGTGGCGTGGCGGACAGCCGCAGCCGCAGTGGCGTGCCCGCGGCGGTGGTGGCGGACAGGCTGAGCGGGAACGGTTGGCCGGAAACCAGGCTGCCGGCTTCGAGCGAGACATTGCCGAGCAGCACCTGGTTGCCGCGCACCACGCTGCCGCGGCTGACGCTGACACCGGTGTCGATGCGCGGGATGTTCGGCGGCACGCCGTCGGGCTGCGCGGGCAGCGCGGCGAGCCATTCCTGCAGCGCGTCGAGGTCGACCCGCGGCGACTCGATGTGCAGTTGTGAGATGACCGTGGGGCCGCCCAGCACGGTATGCCACGGCAGCACCAGCTGGCCGTGTGCGGCCAGCAGGATCGGTGCGCCGGCGCCTGCGGCATTGAGCGTGATGCCGTCCAGGTCCAGCGCCGGCCGCGGGAACAGGGTCGGGCTGGCCGGGCTGGCCAGGTTCAGTTCGAGTCCGGCGCTGCGCGCCTGGGACTGCAGCATGTGGGTGAAGCGTTCCGGCTGCAGCAGGATATAGACCGCGATCACCGCGGCCAGCAGCAACGCCAGCGCGAAGCCGCCGAGGACCAGCAGGGTCAGACGCAGTCGGCGCGGCATGCGCTCAGCCTCGCCGGCATGATTCAGTCATGGCCCTGCGCCCCGCCGCCGAGGCTGGCCGGCAGCAGACCGTCGACGAACGCCGCGGCTTCGAACGGACGCAGGTCGGTGGCGCTTTCGCCCAGGCCCACGAAGCGGATCGGCAGGCCGAACTCGCGTGCCAGCGCGAACACCACGCCGCCCTTGGCGGTGCCGTCGAGCTTGGTCACCGCCAGCCCGGTGACGCCGACGATCTGGCGGAACTGGCGCACCTGGCTGACCGCGTTCTGGCCGGTGGTGCCGTCGATCACCATCAGCACCTCGTGCGGCGCGTCGGCGTCGAGCTTCTTCAGCACGCGGGCGATCTTGCCCAGCTCGTCCATCAGCCCGCCCTGGGTGTGCAGCCGGCCGGCGGTGTCGGCGATCAGCAGGTCGGCGCCGCGCGAGCGCGCGGCCTGCAGCGCGTCGAAGATCACGCTGGCGGCGTCGGCGTCCTGGCCCTGCGAGATCACCGGCACCGCGTTGCGCTTGCCCCAGGTCTTCAGTTGCTCGACCGCGGCGGCGCGGAAGGTGTCGCCGGCGGCCAGCATCACCGCGCGCTGCTCGTCGCGCCAGCGGCGCGCCAGTTTGCCGATGGTGGTGGTCTTGCCGGCACCGTTGATGCCGACCACCAGCACCACGAACGGCTTCCTGCCGTCTACCTGCAGCGGCTGCTCGACCGGCTTGAGCAGGGCCAGCAGCGCCTGGCGCAGCGCGGCCAGCAGCGCCGGCGCGTCGGCGAATTCGCGCTTGTGCATGCGCTTGCGCAGGCTCTCGACCAGCTCGGTGCTGGCCTCGATGCCGACGTCGGCGGTGATCAGAGCGGTTTCCAGCTCGTCGAGCAGGTCGTCGTCGAGCTTCGGATGGCGCACGAACAGCGAGCCGAGGCTGCGTGCGAAGCCGCTGTCGGCCAACCGTTCGCGCCAGCTGCGCCTGGTCGGCGCCGCCGCTTCGGCAGCCACGGCGGCCGGCGCCACGAAACGCTCGGTTTCAGGCCGGGTTTCCGCCGGCGCGGCGATTTCGGCCAGCGCCTCGTGCAGCACGCCGTCGCCGCTTTCCGGCGCAACGGCGGCGGCGTGCTCTGCCTGCTTGTCGGCGGGCCCCGCTTCGGTGGGCTTTTTCTTCCAGAACTTGAGCATCGCGGCGGTGATTCAAAGACAATGGGCGGCATGCTAACACTCCAACCTGTACTGGCCGCTGAGGGCGCGACGGCATGAACGGTGCGCGCCGCAGCGCGTCGGGGCGCATCCGCATCATCGGCGGCAGCCTGCGCAATTCGCGGCTGGAAGTGCCGGAGCTGCCCGGCCTGCGGCCCACCCCCGAGCGGGTACGCGAAACCCTGTTCAACTGGCTGGCGCCGGTGCTCGGCGGCGCGCGTTGCCTGGACCTGTGCGCCGGCACCGGTGCGCTCGGCATCGAGGCGCTGTCGCGCGGCGCGGCCAGCGTGCAGTTCGTCGAGCGTGACAGGCAGGCGGCGCAGGCGCTGCGCGCAAACCTCGCGCGGCTCAAGGCCGACGGCGGCCAGGTGGCGGCGCTGGAGGCGGAGGCGTTCCTGCACGGCGCGGCGCAGGTGTACGACCTGGTCTTCCTCGACCCGCCGTTTGCGCTGCAGTTGTGGCCGACGCTGGCGCGCCAGTTGGAACAGGGCGGCTGGCTGGCCGAACGGAGCTGGATCTACGTGGAGTCGCCGCGCGGCCAGGCCCCGACCCTGCCGCCGACCTGGCAGCTGCATCGCGAGGGTCACGCCGGCGAGGTGCGCTTTGCGCTCTATCGGCGCGCGCTTCCGTTAAGCTAGGGCCACAACCACTGCCGCTTCCCTACTCGTGAGCAAAACTTTGGGCAACTCGCGCCTGGCCGTCTATCCAGGCACCTTCGATCCGATCACCAACGGGCACACCGACCTGGTGACGCGCGCCGCGCACCTGTTCGATCACGTGGTGGTGGCGGTGGCCGACAGTTCCAACAAGGGTCCGGGTTTCAGCATCGGCGAGCGGATCACCCTGGCGCGGCTGGCGCTGGCCGACCTGCCGAACGTGGAGGTGCGCGGCTTCGATTGCCTGCTGGCCACCTTCGTGCAGGAGGTCGGTGCCGGCGTGATCATCCGCGGGCTGCGCGCAGTGTCGGATTTCGAATACGAATTCCAGCTGGCCAGCATGAACCGGCATCTGATTCCGCAGGCGGAAACGCTGTTCCTGACGCCGGCCGAACAATACAGTTTCATCTCGTCCTCGCTGGTGCGCGAGATCGGTCGCCTCGGCGGCGACATCTCCAGTTTCGTGCATCCGGCGGTACAACAGGCCATGCGGCAGCGCTGGCAACAGAGCCGTTCCGACTTCAACAAGCAACCCGAAACAAAAGGTGACCACCATGCGTAAGTTCGCTCTCATCGCTGCCCTCGCGCTGACCGCCAGCCTGATCCTGAGCGCCTGCGGCAAGCAAGAATCCGCCGAGCAGGCCGGCCGGCAGACCAGCCAGCAGGCGACCAAGCCGACCGACCCGAACGACACCAAGGCGTGGAACGCCTACCTCGGCCAGATCGTGCAGAACAACATGCAGGGCATGAAGGCCGACCGCCCGTACCCGTACCTGGTGCCGGGCGGCGATTCGGAGGAGGCGGTGGCGGGTCGTGGCCGTCAGCTGTCGAACGTGGAGGACACCGTGGCTCGCGGCGTGCTGCCGGGCAACATGCTGGTGTTCGCCGGCCCGGATTCGGCCAAGACCGCGGACCTGGTGGCTGCGGCGTTCAAGGATGCCAAGCCCGGTTCGTTCAAGGACGTGATCGTCCTGTTCATCGGCGACCAGGCCGACCAGCAGCGCGTCGATGACGTGCTGAAGCCGACCGGCGCCACGGTGCGCTTCGTCGCGATGTAAGCACGCCGCCGCGGGTGCAGGTGGGGGAAGGGGAGGCTGCGCGGTGGCCGTTTCTCCTTCCCGTTTCCCTCGTCCGCCGCGGCTCCGACCCCATGTCCCTGAAGATCCTCGACACCTGCGTCAATTGCGACGTCTGCGAACCGGCCTGCCCGAACCAGGCGATCTCGCTGGGCGAGGAGTTTTACGTGATCGACCCCTCGTTGTGCACCGAATGCGTCGGTCATCATGACGAACCGCAATGCGTGGCGGTATGCCCGGTCGAATGCATCGTCAGCGATTCCGAGCATGCCGAATCGCGCGAGCAGCTTGAACTCAAGTACCGTCAGCTGATGGCCAAGGAGTCCGCGGCATGAGGTTTTCCATGAACTGGCGCGTGCTCGCCCTGAGCCTGCTGCTGGCTGGCGGCAGCGCGTTCGCCGCCGATGTCACGCCGAAGGCGGCGCCGCCCGCACCGGCCCACGCCGCGTCGCTGCGTCCCGGTCACGCGGCCGTCGCCAGCGCGAACTTCCACGCCACCGAAGCCGGCCTCGAAGTGCTGGCCAGGGGCGGCAATGCGTTCGACGCGGCGGTGGCGGTGGCGGCCACGTTGTCGATCGTGGAGCCGGAAAGCTCCGGCACCGGCGGCGGCTTCATGGCCGTGCTGCACCTGGCGAAGGACGGCCGCGACGTCTTCATCGACGCGCGCGAGACTGCACCGGCGGCAGTGAACCCGAAGGATTACCTCAACCCGGACGGCAGCCCGAACCGCGACGCCGCGCTGCGCGGACCGCTGTCGGCCGGCATTCCGGGCCAGCCGGCCGGGCTGGCGCTGCTGTCCAGCCGCTATGGACGGCTGCCGCTGGCGCAGTCGCTGGCGCCGGCGATCCGCATCGCGCGTGACGGCTTTCAGCCGGACGAGCGCCTGCGCGGCGCGATCGCCGGCACGCAGAAGGATCTCGAGCGCTGGCCCGCGTCGGCCGCCAAGTACCTGCCGGGCGGCAAGCCGCCGGCGGAAGGCGCGGTCTGGCGCGACCCGGACCAGGCGCGCACGCTGGAACTGCTCGCTGCGCACGGTCACGACGGTTTCTATCGGGGCGAGGTCGCGCAGAAGCTGGTCGAGGCGGTACGCGCCGCCGGCGGCAACTGGACGCCGGCCGACCTGGCCAGTTACCAGGCCAAGGAGCGCACGCCGATCAGCGTCGACTACCGCGGCTACAGGATCGTCACCGCACCGCCGCCGTCCTCCGGCGGCGTGGCGATCGCCGAGATCCTCAACATCCTGTCCGGCTACGACCTGACCAAGATGGATGCCGCCACGCGCGCGCACTACATCATCGAGGCGATGCGCCGCGCGTTCCGCGACCACAACGACTACCTGGGCGACCCGGACTTCGTGCAGATGCCGCTGGACATGCTGCTGTCGCCGTACTACGCCGCCGGCCTGCGCCAGGGCATCCTGCCCGACAAGGCCACGCCGTCGTCGATGCTGCCGCGCGCCGAGGCGCCGGAGCCGGGCATGCACACCACCCACTTCTCGATCATCGACGCCGACGGCAACATGGCCGCGGTGACTTCCACGGTGAACTACACGATGGGTTCGGGCTTCGTCGCCGCCGGCACCGGCGTGCTGCTCAACGACGAGATGGACGACTTCGCGCTGGTGCCGGACAAGCCGAATGTGTACGGCCTGCTAGGCAGCACGGCGAACGCGCCGAAGGGCGGCAAGCGCATGCTGTCGTCGATGTCGCCGAGCATCGTGATTGGCGCCGACCGCACCGCGGTGATCGGCTCGCCTGGCGGCTCGACCATCATCACCCAGGTGCTGGAAGGCATCCTGCATTTCATCGACGGCGAGAGCGCGCAGCAGATCGCCGCGCACAAGCGCTTCCACCACCAGTACCTGCCGGACGTGGTGATGGTGGAGGACAGCACGTTCGACGCCGCCGCCAGCGAGGCGCTGACGAAGATGGGCTATACGTTGAAGCCGCGCGAATCGTGGGGCTTCATGAACGTGGTCACCTGGGACCGCAAGGCCAACCGGCTCGACGCCGCCAGCGACCCGCGCCGGCCCTCGGGGCTGGGCAAGGTGCAGTAGGCCCTTCGAAAACTGGCCATTGCTCGTCATTCCGGCGAAAGCCGGGATCCAGCGCCCAGGGTTTCGGTGAGCCAGAGTCACTGGGTCCCAGCTTTCGCTGGGACGACGGTCCAAATCGAGGTTTTTTCGAAGTTCCCAGCAAGGTCAGACCATGGAATTGTTCTTGCTCACCGGCAATTCGCAGCAATTGGACGGCGGCGCCATGTTTGTTCGGCCCATCCATGGGCCTCACCCTTCGGGCCAGCCTTCGGCTGTCCAAATCCGCTCCTTGCGGATTTGTGTTCGGCCCATCCATAGGCCTCACCCTGCGCTGCGCGCAGGGCCGCCTGCGGCGTCCGGATTCGTTCCTGACGAATCCGTGGCAACGCGAGGTATCTGAAAATGGAACTCTGGTCTCTGCTGGGCAACTCACAGCAATTGGACGGCGGCGCCATGTTTGGCAACGCTCCTCGGGTGCTGTGGTCGCGCTGGATTGCGCCGGATGCGGAGAACCGGATTCCGCTGGCCTGCCGCTGTTTGCTGGTGAAGGATCTGGGCGGGCGCAACGTGCTGTTCGAGACCGGCATCGGCGCGTTCTTCGAGCCGGCGCTGCGCGAGCGTTACGGCGTGGTCGAGTCGCGGCATGTGCTGCTGGATTCGCTGGCCGAGGCCGGGCTCGGCCACGAGAACATCGATGTGGTGGTGCTGTCGCACCTGCACTTCGACCATGCCGGCGGCTTGCTGGCGGCGTGGGAAGAGGGCCAACCGCCGCGGCTGCTGTTCCCGAACGCACAGTTCGTGGTGGGCGCGGAGCACTGGCGCCGCGCGCTGCAGCCGCATCCGCGCGACCGCGCCTCGTTCGTGCCGGAGCTGCAGCCACTGCTGGAAGCCAGCGGCCGGCTGGAGCTGGTCGATGGCGAACATTCGCGGACGCTGGGCGAGTCGGTGCGCCTGTTCTTTTCGGATGGCCATACGCCCGGCCTGATGCTGGCCGAGGTCGGCGGCGTGGTGTTCTGCGCCGACCTGATCCCCGGCCGCTTCTGGGTGCATCTGCCGATCACCATGGGCTACGACCGCTACCCGGAGAAGCTGATCGACGAGAAGCGCGTGTTCCTGGAGGACAAGCTGGCGCGCGGCGTGCAGCTGTTCTTCACCCATGACCACGATTGCGCGCTGGCGCGGGTGACCCGCGATGGGCGCGGCCGCTTCGGCACCGCCGACGAGCAGCGCATCCTGCGCGGCATGCCGCCGCCCCGCCAGGCGGAAGCGGGCTGATGAAAGGGCGCAGGACGGGCTCCCTGCAAGGGCTGGCATGGAACGTCATCGGTGCGCTGCTGCTGCTGGCCGGCATCGGCCTGGCGGCAACCACCGAACGCAGCCTGCTGAACTACCGCGTGGTAGCCGGCCTGCATGGTGGCGCGGTGATCGACCTCGGCACCAACTCGCCGCCAGCCGGCGGCGAGCACGGTGCGATGGCGCGCGTGACCGGTACGCCGACGGTGGTGGAGGCGCCGCGCGATCCGGATTTCAACCTGCGGGCGAATACCCCGGTGCTGGTGCGCCATGTGGAGATGTTCCAGTGGCGCGAGGTGCGCGTCGGCAGCGGCGTGCACTACGAACTGGACTGGGTCGACCACCTGCTCGACGCCGACCGTTTCGAGGAACCGCAGGGCCACGCGAATCCGGTTGGCTTCCCGCTCAGCGGTAAGCAGTTCGACGCCGGCCTGGTGCGACTCGGCGGGTTCGGGTTGGGGCCCGTGCTACTGCATGCGATACCGGGCACGCAGCAGGTCACGCCGGACCCTGGTGCACTGCCGGCGAACCTGGCGGTCAGCTTCAGTCGCTACCAGGACTACCTGGTGACCAGCGCGCGGCCGGGCGACCCGCGGCTGGGCGATGTGCGGGTGAGCTGGAGCGAGGTGCCGCTGCAGGAGCTGACCGTGGTCGCGCGCGTGGATGGCGACCGGCTGGTGGCGGCCACCGAAGCTGCCGACGGCAAGGGTTACGTCGTGCAGGTCGGCGACGTGCCGGTGCTGGACATCTTTCCGGATCTGCCGGTTCCACCGGAGTTCGTGACCGGCTGGCGGATCCTGGCGGTGCTGCTGGCGTCGCTGGGGGCGTTCGTGCTGCTCGCGGTCCAGCGTAACCGGTGCGAGCCGCTGCTGGCGCTGGGCCTGGCGGCGCTGGCCGTGGGCATCGTAGCCGGCGTGCTCTGGCTCGGCAACGACACGCGCAACATGCTTGGCTGGCTGGCGCTGGCGCTGTGCGGCCTGCTGCTCACCGGCTGGCGACTGCGCCGCGTGCGTTGAACGCGCGGGGGCTTCGCGTCTTCCCTCAGGCCGTCGCCGACTTGCCGTCGGCCGAGGCGAACACCTGATCGGCCCACTGCGTGGCACCCAGGTAGATCGTGGCCATGCGCTGGATGCGCTGCGGCACGGCGTGCTCGCTGGTCAGCTCGCCGGCTTCCCAGGCGAGGATCTGTTTCAACAGTGGCGCGAACGGCCCGCCGCGGCCGGTCAGCGCATCGCTGATCTCCGGCACCAGGCGCAGGTGGGTCAGCAGGAACTCCATCGGCGCGCACATCAGGGTATCGAGCAGCGAGAACAGGCCCACGGTGAAGGCCATCTCCGGATAGCCGTTGGGCATGCCGGTGGCCAGCTCCTCGCACATGTGCGCGCGGATCAGCGCGGCGCGCAGCAGTTCCGGCGGACGGTCGTCCATGCTGCACATGGACATGGTGTCGATCCAGTTGCGCATGCGCATGACACCGAAGAAGATCGCCGCCTGCTGCACCGACTTCAATTGCCGCGGCAGCGCGAAATAGGCCGAGTTGACGCAGCTGAGCAGCTTGTAGCTGAGTACCGCGTCGTCGCGCACAATGTTGCCCAGCTCCACCGGGCCGGGGTTGCTTTCCTGCAACACGCGCATCAGGCGCAGCATGCTCAGGCGATTGGCGGTGAGCACGGGTACCGCCACCGGTTGCGGGATCAGCAGGTAGCGGCCCTGGATCGCCTTCAGCGGCAGCTCCAGGCAGCGTTCGTAGGAGAGATGGTCGTTGACGTGGCCGGCCACCACCTGGATGCCGCGCTGGTGCAGCTCCCCGGCGCGTTCCTTCAGCCGTTCGGGGCTCAGGTGGCTGGCGTCCAGCCGCACCAGCTGCACCATCTGCAGCAGGGTTTCCAGCGCCAGGCTGCTTTCCAGGTCGGCGCCGGGCACGTCGAGCATGAACTGGCAGCCGCGCTGCGCCATCTGCTGCAGGTGCTTCATCAGCGGCGCGTCGGTAGCCACGTGCGGCAGCAGCACCACGCCGAGGCGCGGCTGGTGCAGCAGCACGTCGGAGTCTTCCGGCAACAGCTCGGCCGGCATGTTGAGGAATGCGCGGTTGCCGCGCACCAGCCGGGTCAGCGCGCCGTCGGTGATGGTCGACAGCACGCATTGCAGCAGGGTCTGCTCGTCGCCCGGCTCGCGGTGGAACACGATCTCGTAGGCGAACAGCTGGCGCTCGCGGTCGAGCATGGGCACGCGCAACACTGGCAGCGGCACCGAGGTCGGCAAGCCCTCGCGACCCGGCGTGCCGATGGAGGGGGAGGCAGCGGAGGAAGCGTTCGGTTGGCTCATGATCGGTCGTCGTGGTTGACGGTGGGCGCGCCGGGGGAGGGCTGCTTCGCAGTCAGTGGGGGGATCGTTTGCGTGGGCAGCCGGTGGCGTGGTCTCTCATCGCGAGGTCATACCGCCGCCAGCACCTGCGAGCGCAGGCTGGCATGCAGTTCGCCGGAGCGGCCGTAGAGTTCGTTCTCGCCGGCGTGGCCGGTCAGCACGGCCAGCGCGCGGCGCGTCTGGCTCAGCCGCTGGCTGACCACGCTGCCGTTGCGCTGGTTGAGCAGGTGGCAGTACTGCAGCCGCTGCACGATGCGGCTCCAGCCAGCCGCCGAGGCGGCCGCCACCGCCGGCTGCTCGGCCGCCAGCTGCCGACGCTCGGCGTCGAGCTGCTCCAGTTGCAGCATCAGCGCCTGCTTGCGCGTGCCGGCCTGGTCCAGCGCGTCGCTGTCGCGGGCGTCCAGCGCCGTGCGCTCGGCTTCGAGCACCTGCGCGAGCCGGTCGACCGCCTGCTGCATGTCGCCCAGCACCGCGGCCAGCGCGTCGTCCAGCTCGTGCTGCAGCGGACGGTTCATGCCTTGCCCGTGCCGCCGAGCTGCTGTTCCAGCGCGAGCATGCGGTCGGCGATGCGCCCGGCATCGACCTTGTAGCTGCCGTCGGCCAGCGCCTGGCGCAGGCGTTCCACCCGCGCCGCGTCGATCACGGTGCTGTCGTCGGTCCGGGCGGCTTCCTGCAGCGCGAGGGCCGAGTCGGTCAGCTTGAGCTGGTCGCCGGCCTTGGGCACGGCGCTAGCGGCATCCGCCGAACCGCTGGCCGTGGTGGCCGGGCCGTTGCCCGCGCTGCCGGTGGTCTGCGTGAACTTCGGCAAGCCGTTGTTGGAAATGGTCGTATTCATGGGTCCGTGCTCGCTGGGGTGTGGCCCTGTAACCGACAGATCGGCTGCAGTCGCGGAAACTTTAGCGGTGAATGGCGGGCGTGGCGGCGCCGGCTGGCGGCGCTCATGGCAGCGCGACCACCGTGCCCGGGGCGCTGACCATCGCGTCGACCACCTTGCCCGAGCTTTCGTTGCGCACCCGTAGGCGGGCGCCGTTGTCGCCGCTGCCCATCGCCACGCCGGTCGCGCGTACCTCGATGCCGTCGAGCCTGGCCACCATCTCCACGCGGTCGCCGGCACGCACCATGCGGCGGCCGCCCAGTGCGCCGGGCGAAAGCACGCTGCCCTGCGCCAGCGAGCGGGCCAGCGTGCGGCCGGCCACCTGGGCGAGGTTGTCGATGTAGCCGTAGCCGAGCCGGGCAACGTCGCGCTCCTCCGCGTGCACGTCTGCGGCGCCCAGGCCGTCGCCGCGCAGCAGCGGCCGGCTGGTCACCAGCACGTGGCGGAACAGTTGCAGCTGCAGCGGCACGCGCACGGTCCAGCCGCCGGGTTGCGGGCAGCGCACCGGCACGGTCAGGCGCGACGAGGTCGCCGCATAGACAGGCACCACGGCGCGCAGCGGTTCGCGGCAGGCGTCCAGGCGCAGGCGCAGGTCGAGCGGCGCGGCGCTGACCACCACCCGGCTGCCCGGCAGCGCGTAGTGCTCGCGCACCGCCTGTTCGGCCGCGGCGCGTACGCTGTCGGGCGATTGCGTGGTGGCGGTGGTGCCGTCGGCACGGGCACTCTGCGGCCACGCGCCGAAGCCCAGCGCGGCGAGCAGCAAGCCGGTGACGAGGAGCCCGGTTTTGCTCATGCGTCCGCCAGCAAGGCGCCGAGTTGTCCGAGCAGCGCTTCGCGATCGGATTCCATCTGCTGCGACAGCGTGGCGGCCTGTTCGAGCTGGCCGTCGCAAAGCAGGGTGACGAAGCGGTTGCCCTGTTCGCACAGGCGGCTGCCGCTGCCGCTCAGGCCGGCGCTGGCGGGGTGGCCCTGGTACAGCGCGCCCAGTCGGTCGGCGCTGCGGTTGATCGCGTGGGTATCGAACCAGCGCCGATCCAGCGCGCCCGGTTCCAGCAAGGCCAGCTCCGCTGCCTGGCGCAGGTTCAGCGACGCCTCGCGCAGGGTCAGGCTGAGGCTGGCCGGGTCGCGGCCGCTTTCGCCTTCCAGCCAGTCCAGCCCCAGCCGGTGCGCCAGCAGGGCGGCGCGATGCAGCGCGTCGGACTGGCGCCGCGCCTCGTTGCCGCGGCGCTGCAGCGCGCCGAGCGCAGCCTGCGCCGCGGTGGCGCGCGCGTGCTGCACATCGTGGTTCTGCTGCAGCTTGTGGATGCGCGCGCCGGCGGCCTGCACGGCTTCGCCGCCTTCGCGCAGGGTGGCGCCGGACTGGCCGACGCCGGCCTGCGCGCGCTCCAGTTGCTGCAGGCTGTGCTGCACGTCACCGTCCAGCTGCAACGAAAAATCGCCGATCGAGCCGGTGACGGCCTCGATTTCGGTGGTGGTGAGCGTGGTTTTTTCCGCCAGCTGCTTGACCTCGTCGGCGACCACGGCGAAGCCGCGGCCCGCCTCGCCGGCACGCGCCGCCTCGATCGCCGCGTTCAGCGCCACCAGGTTGGTCTGGTGCGCGATCTCCTGCACCACGCCGATCAGCTGGCGGATCTGCGCTACCTGCTCGGCCAGCTTGCTCTGGTTGCGGTTCATCGCCGACAGCGCGCTGCGCAGCAGGCGCAGCTGGCCATCGAGCTCGCTGACGCTGCGTTCGCCGGCCTGCCCGGCCTGCCTGGCCTGGTCGAGTTCGGTGCCGATCTGCTGCAGCGCCGTCGAGATACCGGCGCTGCCATCCGTCAAACGATCGACGCTGCCGCAGCCCTCGCCGGCGGCCTTGGCCAGCGCCGCCTGTTCGCGCGACAGCTGCTGCACTGCGCCAAGCACCAGACTCTGCTGCTCCACGGTCTGCAGCGCCACCGAGGCAGGCGGCCGGGCGGCGACGCGGGCCAGCAATGGAGCCAGCACGTGCGCCGCGCGCGGATACCGCCGTCGCAGCGCGGCGACTTTCGCGTCGTCGCCCGCGACGGCGGCCTCCACCAGGGCAGTGAGGTGCGTGGTCCAGGTCAGGCTCATGGGGCGGAGGTCACCTTGGGTATGTGGCGCGGAAGTGCAACCGCTGCATCGACAGCAAGCTGCGAAACTTGAGGAAGCAAGTCGCATGCCAGTGCGGCGAAGAGCGCACCCCTCCCGGTCGGTACACCCTGCTGCGCAGGGAGGGAGCGAAGCACGGCAGCGCTCAAGTGCGCCGTGTTGCGGCCGATAGCCACCGCGTACGGCCGCGGCGGCGGCAGCGCACCCGAGGAGAGCGCATGGGCGGCACGTTGCTGGAAAAGGTGGAGCAGCACACCCGGCTGGCCGGGCACAACCGGGTGGCCATGCTGCTGTTCCGGCTGGGCGACGAGCAGCTGTTCGGCATCAACGTGTTCAAGGTGCGCGAGGTGCTGCGCCGTCCACCGCTGGAGCGCATGCCGGGCGTGCACGCCTTGCTGGCCGGTAGCTGCGACTACCGCGGGCAGACCATTCCGGTGATCGATCTGGCCGCCGCACTTGGCTACGCGCCGCTGCGCGAGGTGGCTTCGGCGCATCTGATGGTGACCGAATTCAACCGCTCGGTGCAGGGCTTCCTGGTGGCGGACCTGCAGCGCATGGTGCAGTGCGCGGGCGAAACCCTGGTAGCGCCGCCGAGCAACCTGGGCTTCGGTGCGCGGGTCAATGCGGTAACCCGCATCGACGGCGCGCTGATGGCGGTGGTCGACGTGGAGCACGTGCTGGCCAGCATCGACGCCCCGCCGGCCGAGCTGTCCATGCAGATGCAGCGCGCCGCCGACACCCGTGCGCTGTCGCCGCGACGGGTGATGGTGGTGGACGATTCGCTGATCGCGCGCCGCCGGCTGGTCGGCTTGTTCAAGCAGATGAACATTGAATGCGTGGTGGCGACGGATGGCCGCGAAGCGCTCGAGCGCCTGCAGGAACTCGCGGCGGGCGACCCCGCCGATGGCGTCAGGCTGGTGGTGTCGGACATCGAGATGCCGCGCCTGGACGGCTACGCGCTGACCCGCGCGATCCGCGAGACGCCGGGCCTGCGCCAGCTCAAGGTGGTGCTGCACAGCTCGCTCAGCGGCATCTTCAACGAGGCGATGGTGAAGGAGGTCAAGGCCGACCGCTTCGTCGCCAAGTACCAGCCGGACCTGCTGGCGCAGGCGGTGCTGGAGCTGTTGCCCGAGCCGGCAGAAGTGTCGGCGCGCTGACTCCGGCGCGGCTGGCGCCAGCAGTGCGTCAACAATCCGTCTTTTCGCCGGCGGCGCCCTCGCGGTGTCGCGGGCACGGCTTCGCCAGCCCAGTTGCAGCAACGCTTTCCCCGTGGTGGCATGCAATTTGCCTCCAGCTCCGTGCGGCAACTGCACGCGGAGCAAAGCGATGTCCCTGACCCCTGACAACCTGTTCGGTATCCACACCCGGGCTCTGGACCTGTGGCAGCGCCGCACCGAGGTGCTCGCCAACAACCTGGCCAACGCCGACACGCCCGGCTACCTGGCCCGCGACATCGACTTCCGCAAGGTGCTGGCGGACGTCGGCGGCAGCCAGGGCGAACTGCCGCTGCAGACCACCGCCGCCGGCCAGATCGGTACGGCCGGGCCGGTGGCCGACGGCGTGCTGGCATACCGCGTGCCGACCCAGCCGAGCATGGACGGCAACACCGTCGACGCCCAGGCCGAGCAGGCTGCGTTCGCCGCCAACGGCGTGCACTACCAGGCCAGCCTTTCCTTTATCACCGCGCGGATCCGCATGTTGCGCATGGCCATCAACGGAGGTCAGGGCTGATGTCACTGTTCTCGATCTTCAACGTAGCCGGTTCCGGCATGGCGGCGCAGTCGCTGCGCCTGAACACGGTGGCCAGCAACCTCGCCAATGCCGACAGCGTGGCGACCACGCCGGACGCGGCCTACCGCGCGCGCGAACCGCTGTTTGCCGCCGTGAAGAACCGGCAGGACGGCGGCGGCGATGCGCCAGGCGAGGGCGTGCAGGTGCTCGGCGTCACCGAGAGCCCGGCGGCGATCCCCAGCCGCTACGAACCCGGCAACCCGCTGGCCGACGCCGACGGCTACGTCTACAGCAGCAACGTCAACCCGGTGGACGAGCTGGTCAACATGATCTCTGCCTCGCGCTCGTACCAGAACAACGTCGAGGTGATGAATTCCACGCGCCAGCTGATGCAGAAGACGCTGGATCTTGGCAAGTGAGGCAGCTACCGATGAGGCACACGGCATGAGCGGCATGAATGTTTCGAACGTGGGCGCCAGCGCCGGCCAGGCGGTCCGCGCGGGCAAGGACAAGACCCTCAGCCAGGCTGACTTCCTGAGCCTGCTGACGCAGCAGATGCGCAACCAGGATCCGACCAAGCCGACGGATTCGTCGCAGATGGTCAGCCAGCTGGCGCAGATCAGCCAGGTCTCGGCGACGCAGGCGCTGCAGACATCGTTCGACGACCTGAGCAAATCGATGCAGGGCAACCAGATCCTGCAGGCCAGCGGCATGGTGGGGCGCAATGTGGTGGTGCCGTCCGCGGCCGGCACGCTGCGCGACGGCGGTATAGACGGCGCGGTGAACGTGCCCGACGGTCGCGGTCAGGTACTGGTGAAGATCAACGACACGCAGGGCAACGTGCTGCGCACGATCAGCCTGGGCACGCCGCCGGCGGGGCTGGCGCGTTTCCACTGGGACGGCATGGGCGACGATGGCCGGGCGTTGCCGGCGGGAACCTACGGCCTCGCGGCGCAGGCCGGCAACACCGCCGTGGCCACCTACGCCAGCGGCAAGGTCACCGGCGTGGGCATGACCGGCAGCGACGGTGTCTATCTGGATGTGGACGGTTTTGGCGGTGCCCTGCTGAGCCAGGTTGCGCAGATCAACTGACGGCCCCGCGGGGCTTCAATACAGAGGAATTATCCGATGCCTTTCAACATTGCCTTGAGCGGTCTCAACGCGGCCTCAAAGGATCTGGAGGTTACCGCCAACAACATCGCCAACACTGCCACCACCGGCTTCAAGGGCTCGCGCACGCAGTTCGCCGAGCTGTTCAACGCCGCCGGCCCCAACCTCAGCTCCAGCCAGACCGGCAGCGGTGTGCGGCTGACCAACGTGGCGCAGCAGTTCACCGCAGGCAGTGTCGAGACCACCAACAACAGCCTGGACTTCGCCATCAGCGGCAACGGCTTCTTCACCGTGCACGACGGCAAGGGCTATTCCTATACCCGTGCCGGCGCGTTCCAGAAGGACCAGAACGGCTACGTGATGAACGCCAGCGGCCAGCGCCTGCAGGTGTTCCCGCCGGTGGCCGGCGGCACGTTCGATACCAGCACGCTGACCGACCTGCAGCTGTTCACCGCGCAGAACGCGGCCAAGGCCACCGGCACCGTGCAGATGTCGCTGAACCTGCCGTCGGACGCCACACCGCCGGCGACCCCGTTCAAACCGCTCACCGATCCGTCGAGCTACAACCAGGCCACGCCGTTCACCGCCTATGACTCGCTCGGCGCCACCCACAGCGGCGTGGTGTACTTCGTCAAGGACCCGGCGGCCAACGTGTGGAACGCCAGCCTGTACATCGATGGCGGCTCCACCGGCGCCTCGCAGCAGCTCACCTTCAACAGCAGCGGCGCGCTGGTGAAGCCGGCGAACGGCATGCTGAATTTCCCGGCGGTGTCGGTCAGCCCCGGCGCCAACCCGATGCAGCTCACCCTGGACATGAGCAAGGCCACCCAGTTCGGCAACGCCTACGCGGCCAGCGCGATCAACCAGAACGGCTACCCCACCGGCATCCTTTCCAGCATCGACGTGTCGCGCGAGGGCGTGGTGCAGGCCAAATATTCCAACGGCCAGACCTCCGCGCTGGGCCAGCTGGCACTGGCGCAGTTCTCCAACGAGCAGGGCCTGCGCCAGCTGGACAACACCAATTGGGCCGCCTCCTACGACTCCGGCACGCCGGTGATGGGCGCTGCCGGCGGCGGCACCTTCGGCAGCGTGCAGGCCGGCGCGCTGGAGGCCTCCAACACCGCCGACCTCACCGCGCAGCTGGTCAACATGATCAAGGCGCAGCGCAACTACCAGGCCAATGCGCAGGTGATCTCCACCGACAACCAGCTCACGCAGACCATCATCAATATTCGTAACTAAAGGCTCGCTGCCACCCGCCGCACCCGCGTTTCCTCGGCGTCATTCCCGCGAAAGCGGGAATCCAATTCGGCCGGGGAAGCCAAGGTCAGGATGGATTCCCGCTTTCGCGGGAATGACGTCCGGAAGGGGTCGCAACTCGCGAAGAACCGAGGCAATCCATGGATCGTTCGCTTTATGTAGCCATGACTGGCGCCACGCAGATGATGCGCGGGCAGTCGGAGGTGGCGCACAACCTGGCCAACGCCGACACGGTCGGCTTCAAGGCGCAACTGTCGGCGTTCCAGCCGCTGGCGGTGCAGGGCCCCGGCATGCCCACGCGGATCAACGGCGTGGCGCAGGGACTGGGCGTGGACCTGCGCGAGGGCGGCCAGATCGAGACCGGCCGCGAGCTGGACGTGGCCGTGCAGGGCGCGGGCTGGATCGCGGTGCAGGGTGTCGACGGCAGCGAAGGCTATACCCGTGCCGGCGAGTTGCGGCTGACTCCCGATGGCCTGCTCACCGATGCCCGCGGCAACCTGGTGCTGGGCGACGGCGGTCCGATCAGCGTGCCGCAGAGCGCGCAGGTGAACATCGGCGCCGACGGCACCGTGTCGGTGGTGCCGATGGGACAGGGGCCGGAAACGATCGCCGCGGTCGGCCGCATCAAGCTGGTCAACCCAGCCGCCGACCAGCTCGCGCTAGGCAGCGACGGGCTGATGCACCTGGCCGGCGGCGCCACGGCGGACACCGATCCCGCGGTCACCCTGAAGTCCGGCGTGCTCGAGTCCAGCAACGTCAACCCGGCGCAGACGCTGGTGCAGATGATTCAGCTGTCGCGCCAGTACGAGTTGCAGATCCGCGCCGTCCGCAGCGCCGACGAAAACGCGCAGTCGGCCTCGCGCCTGCTGCAGATGACCTGATCCCCATCGTTCAAACAGACATCCAGACATCCATTCGGAGTCCATCGACATGTTCTCATCCCTGTGGGTAGCCAAGACCGGCCTCGACGCGCAGCAGACGCGCATGGACGTGATCTCGAACAACCTCGCCAACGCCAACACCACCGGCTACAAGAGCGCGCGCGCCTCGTTCCAGGATCTGGTCTACCAGAACCTGCGCCAGCCCGGTGGCCAGACCACCGAGCAGACCCAGGCGCCGTCCGGCCTGATGCTGGGCACCGGCGTGCGCGTGGCCGGCAGCGAGAAGCTGTTCACCCAGGGCAACATCGAGCAGACCGGCAACTCGCTGGACCTGGCCGTGCAGGGGCGCGGCTTCCTGCAGGTGACCATGCCCGACGGCAGCATCGCCTACACCCGCGACGGCTCGCTGCACATGGATCAGAACGGCCAGATCGTCACCGCCAACGGCTACGCGCTCGACCCGGCCATCAGCGTGCCGGCCAACGCGCAGAGCATCACCATCGGCAGCGACGGCACCATCAGCGTGAGCGTGCCGGGCCAGGCCGCGACGCAGCAGATCGGCACGGTGCAGCTGGCCGACTTCATCAACTCGGCCGGCCTGCAGCCGAACGGCGACAACCTCTACCTGGAAACCGCCTCCAGCGGCTCGCCGCAGATCGGCCAGCCGGGCCTGAACGGTCTGGGCACGCTGGCGCAGGGCGCGCTGGAGTCCTCCAACGTCAACGTGGTGGAGCAGATGGTCGACATGATCGAGACCCAGCGCACCTACGAGATGAACTCCAAGGCGGTATCGGCGGCCGACTCGATGCTGCAGTTCCTCACCAACAAGACCTGAGGCGCGCCGTGATGCCTGCCCGTCCTTCCTCCCTCTCGGGAGTCCCGAACAACCTCTTTTCCCCTCGTCATTCCCGCGAAAGCGGGAATCCATGTTGCTGTTCCGCAAAGCCGCGATGGAATCCCGCTTTCGCGGGAATGACGGTGTCGGGTGTGCTCCGCGGCTCCCTCGTGCTCTGCGCGCTGGCCCTGCTGGCCGGCTGCGCCAGCGGCCCGTACGCGCGCGACGATACCGAGTGGGCGCCGACGCCGCCGCCCGCGCCGCAGATCGCGGCGGAGCAGGCCAACGGCTCGATCTATCACGACCAGCAGAACATGGAGCTGTTCGCCGACCCGCGCGCGCACCGCGTGGGCGACATCCTCACCGTGGCGCTGGTGGAAAGCACCCAGGCCAGCAAGAAGGCCAGCACCAGCACCAGCAAGACCGACAAGGCCAAGATCGCCTCGCCTACCGTGCTTGGCCAGAACCTGTCGATCGGCGGCAACGCGGCGAACATCGGGCTGGACGGCGAGCGCAGCTTCGACGGCGCCGGCTCCAGCACGCAGAGCAACCAGCTGGTCGGGCAGATCACGGTCACCGTGGCGCAGCGCCTGACCAACGGCAACCTGCTGGTGCGCGGCGAGAAGTGGTTGACCATCAACCAGGGCCAGGAGCTGGTGCGCATCTCCGGCATCGTGCGCCCGCAGGACATCGGCCAGGACAACGTGGTGCCGTCCACCCGCGTCGCCGACGCGCGGATCAGCTACACCGGCCGCGGCACGCTGGCCGACGCGAATACGCGCGGCTGGCTGTCGCGCTTCTTCAATTCGAAGTGGATGCCGTTCTGATGAGTGCTATGAACACCACATCACACGCTTCTGCTCCCTCCCCTGCTTGCGAAGGAAGGGGCATGGTCCTCGCGCCGCCCGCCTCCGCTCCCTCCCCTGCTCGCAGGGGAGGGTTGGGGTGGGGTGCTTTTGATCTTGACGTCAAAAGCTTTACCCCCTCCCAACCTCCCCCTGCATGCAGGGGGAGGGGCCTGATCATGGCCGCTCTGGTGTTCCTGCTGGGGTTTGTTGGCCCCGCCCGCGCCGACAAGGTCCGCGACCTGGTGCAGGTCGCCGGCGTGCGCAGCAACCAGCTGATCGGCTACGGGCTGGTGGTGGGCCTGGACGGCTCGGGTGACCAGACCACGCAGGCGCCGTTCACCACCCAGAGCCTGGAGAACATGCTGCAGCAGTTCGGCATCACCGTGCCGGCCAGCGCGCGGCCGCAGCTGAAGAACGCGGCCGCGGTGATGGTGACGGCGGATCTGCCGCCGTTCGCCAAGCCCGGCCAGACCATCGACGTCACCGTCGCCTCGATCGGCAACGCCAAGAGCATCCGCGGCGGCCAACTGCTGATGGCGCCGCTGCGCGGCGCGGACGGCAACGTCTACGCGGTGGCGCAGGGCAGCGTGGTGGTTGGCGGCATCAGCGCGCAGGGCAAGAGCGGCTCCAGCGTGCAGGTGAATATCTCCGCCAGCGGGCGCATCCCCAACGGCGCCTCGGTGGAACGCACGGTGCCCTCGTCGTTCAGCGGTGGCGGCGACCTGATGCTGAACCTCAACACCGCCGACTTCACCACCGCCACGCGCATCGCCACGGCGATCAACCGGGCCTACGGTGCCGGCACCGCGCAGCCGCTCGACGGCGGCTCGGTCAGCGTGCGCGGGCCGCAGGACCCGGCGCAGAAAGTGGCGTGGCTGGGCGTGATCCAGAACCTCGACGTGCAGCCGGGCGACGCGCCGGCGCGGATCGTAGTGAACTCGCGTACCGGCACCGTGGTGATCGGTTCGGACGTGCGGGTCAGCGCCGCCGCGGTGGCGCACGGCGCGATCCAGGTCACCATCAGCGAGCAGGCGCAGGTCAGCCAGCCGGCGCCGTTCAGCCGTGGCGGACAAACCGCGATCGTGCCCAGCAGCAGCGTGCAGGTCAGCGAGGAGGGCGCGCACATGTTCAAGTTCGGCCCCGGCGTGAGCCTGGACACCATCGTGCGCGCGGTGAACCAGGTCGGCGCCACGCCGAGCGACCTGATCTCGATCCTGCAGGCATTGAAGCAGGCCGGCGCGCTGCATGCCGACCTGGTGGTGATCTGAGCCGGCCCGCAATCATGACGCCCATCACCAGCAACGCGCCCGCACTCGACACCTGGACCGAACTGTCCGGCTTCCAGCAGCTGCGCGCGCAGGCGCGCAGCGACGAGGGCAAGAGTGCGCTGCCGGCGGTGGCCAGGCAGTTCGAGGCGATCTTCACCCAGATGATGCTGAAGTCGATGCGCGACGCGAACGCCAGCATGGGCAGCGACTTGGCCGGCAGCGAACAGGTCGACTCGTACCGCGAGATGTTCGACCACCAGCTCGCGTTGAGCCTGGCCAACGGCAACAACGGTCTGGGCATCGCGAAGATGCTGGTGCGCCAGCTTGGCGGCAAGCCGGCTGCCGCCGCCGACGCCCACGGCACGCTGCCGACGCCCGTCGCCGGTGTGCCCAATGCCGACGTGCGCGCGCTGCTGCAACTGGGCGCCGGCGACGATGCGAGCGACGCAACGGCCGGCATCATGGCCATGCCGTCGACGGCCGACGCCGGTTCGGCGTGGAGCCAGACGCTCGACCGCATGGCGCAGGGTGCGCTCGATGCGGCGGGCGCCGCGGCGGAACTGCTGCCGGGCGGCGACCCGGTGGGCTTCGTCCGCACGCTGGCACCGCACGCCGAAGTGGCGGCGAAGCAGCTGGGCGTGTCGGTGCGCGCGCTGCTGGCGCAGGCGGCGCTGGAAACCGGCTGGGGCAAGCACCTGCCCAGCCACCGCGACGGCAGCAGCAGTTTCAACCTGTTCGGCATCAAGGCCGGCGGCAACTGGAGCGGCGACAAGGTCAGCGTACCCACGCTGGAGTACGAGAACGGCGTGGCGGTGCGCCGGCACGATGCGTTCCGCGCCTACGACTCGCCGGCGGATGCGTTCGCCGACTACGCGCGCTTGCTGGTCGACAGCCCGCGCTATGCGCAGGCGTTGGGCCAGGGCGAGAACGTGGCCGGCTTTGCGCGGGCGCTGGTGCGCGGCGGCTACGCGACCGATCCGTCGTACGCGGCCAAGATCACCGCGATCGCCAACAGCCCGCAGATGCGCGAGGCGCTGGCGGCGCTGCGGCGGCCGGGCGAATTCAAGTGAACACGCGCCCGGCCGTTACCGTGACCACATGCCGCGTCCTTCCGGCGGCGCCCCAGTTGTCGAGGATGGACCACCATGGTTGACATGCTTTCGACCGGCGTGTCCGGGCTGCTCGCCGCGCAGATCGGGCTCGGTACGGTGAGCCACAACGTGGCCAACGCGAACACCGACGGCTACAGCCGCCAGCAGGTGTCGTTCAGTGCCAGGCTGCCCGAGGGGCAGGCCAATTACTACGTCGGCACCGGCGTCAATACCGTGGCGGTGCAGCGCGCCTACAGCCAGTTCCTCAACAGCTCGCTGTGGTCGGCCACCTCGGCGCAGGGCCGCGCCGGCAGCATGGCCAGCCTCACTGGTCAGCTCAACGACCAGCTTTCCGGCAGCAGCAACCTGCAGACCTCGCTGGACAGCTTCTTCGGCGCCGTGCAGGACATGGCCAACGCGCCGTCGGACGCCGCCTCGCGGCAGGTGCTGCTGGCCCGCGCGGGCGGGCTGGCCAGCACGTTCCGCGCGCTGTCCGGCCAGTTCAACCAGCTCTCCGGCCAGGTGCAGCAGCAGATCGGCGAAGCCGTCGATGCGATCAACAGCGACAGCCGGTCGATCGCCAAGTTGAATGGGCTGATCCGCTCCTCGCAGGCTACCGACGGTACGCCGCCGGCCGACCTGCTCGACCAGCGCGATGCACTGGTGAAGAAGCTGGCTGGCCAGGTCGGCATCAGCGTGGTGCCGCAGAACGACAACACCATCAGCGTGTTCGTGGGCAATGGCCAGGCGTTGGTCACCGGCACCGAGGCGCATGCATTGGGCACCGCGCCCAACGCGTACGACGCCACCCGGCTGGAAGTGGTGGGCGCGGCGTCCGGTGCGGTGCTGAGCGGGCGCATCGGCGGTGGCACGCTGGGCGCGCTGCTGGATTTCCGCGGCAACGTGCTCGATCCCGCGCAGAACCAGCTGGGTCGCAGCGCGCAGGCGCTGGCCAGCGCGTTCAACGCGCAGCACGCGCAGGGCATGGACCTGCGCGGCAAGCTCGGCGGCAGCTTTTTCGACGTGGCCGGCCCGGCTGTGCAGGCAGCCGCCACCAACAGCGGCAGCGGCACGCTGAGTGCCGGCATTGGCGACATCGGCGCGCTGACCGGCAAGGATTACGTGCTGAGCTACAACGGCAGCAGCTGGAGCATGCGCGACACCAGCGGCAATAGTGTCGCGCTGGCCGGCAGTGGCACCAACGCCGCCCCGTTCACCGCCGCCGGGCTGAGCCTGGTGGTGGGCGGCAGCGCCAGCGCCGGCGACAGTTTCCGCGTGCAGCCCAGCCGCAACGCCGCTGCGAGTTTTTCGGTGGCGATCGACGACCCCGACAAGGTTGCGGCCGCGGCGCCGCTCAAGGTCGCGGCGGCGGCCGGCAATACCGGCACAGCATCGCCCACCGTCAGTGTCAGCAACGGCAGCGATCCCAACCTGTTCAGCAGCAGCTCCGTCGTGTTCGCCTCGGCCACCAGCTACAGCATCGACGGTGGCCCGGCGCAGGTGTTTGCTCCCGGCCAGACTATCGTCCACAACGGCTGGAGCATGCAGCTCGGTGGCGCGCCGCAGGCCGGCAACCGTTTCAGCGTGCAGGCCAACAGCAACGCGCAGGGCGACAACAGCAATGCGCTGATGCTGGGCAAGGTGGCCAACCTCGGCGTGCTCGACGGCGGCGTCACCAGCGCCGGCCGCGCCTACAGCCAGCTGGTCGGCCAGGTCGGCAGCGCCGGTGCGCTGGCCAAGGACGACCTGAGCACGCAGACCGCGGTGTACAGCCAGGCGATGAGCTCGCAGCAGAGCGTGTCCGGCGTGAACCTGGACGAAGAGGCCGCCAACCTGTTGCGCTACCAGCAGGCCTACCAGGCTTCCGCGCAGGTCATCAGCACCGCCAACAGCATCTTCGGCGCACTGCTCAGCGCCGTGAAGGGGTAAGCCATGCGAGTCTCCACCAGCTGGATGCAGCAGCAGTCCGTCGGCAGCATGATGGACCGGCAGAGCGAGCTGTCCGACCTCAACATCCAGTTGAGCACCGGCAAGCGCATCAACCAGCCGTCCGACGATCCGGTGGGCGCGGCGCGCGCGCTCGACCTCACCCATCTCACCGCCGACGCCGCGCAGTACCAGCGCAACATCACCAGCGCCAACGCGCGGCTGGGGCTGGAAGACCAGACCCTGTCCAACGTCACCAACGTGCTGGGCCGCGTGCGCACGCTGCTGCTGCAGGCCGCCAACGGTTCGCAGACCGACGCCACCCGGGGCGACATCGCCGCCGAGATGGTGCAGCTGCGGCAGCAACTGCTCGGCCAGGCCAACAGCAAGGATGGCCAGGGTGATTACCTGTTCGCCGGCAACCGCACCGGCACGATGCCGTTCGTCTCGCAGAACGGCGTGAGCTATGTCGGCGACGACGGCCAGCGCATGGTCGCCGCCGGCCCCGGCCTGCAGGTGGCCACCGGCGACCCCGGCAGCGCGGTGTTCGCCGGGATTCCCACCGGCAACGGCAGCTTCGCGGTCAGCGCCGGCGCGGCCAACACCGGCAGCGCGGTGGCCGGCGCCAGCAGCGTCAGCAATCCCAACGCGATTCCCTCGGCGTGGGACGGCGGCAGCTACCGCATCGTGTTCACCGCCGCCGACGCGTACGAAGTGCGCGACGGCGCCGGCACCGTACTGGACAGCGGCAGCTACGACGCCAGCCGCGGCGGCAGCGTCAGCTTCCGCGGTGCGCAGGTGGCCTTCAGCGGCACGCCCGCCGCGGGCGACCAGTTCTCGCTGGGCGCCTCCGCGAAGCAGGACGTGTTCACCACGCTGGACAACATCATCAAGACGCTGCGCACGCCCAACGGCGGCGGTGCGCCGATGCAGAACGACATCAACACGCAGTTCGCCAGCCTCGACCAGGCGATCGACAACATCAGCCGCACGCGCGGCATGGTCGGTGCGCGCATGAATGCGCTGGACCAGCAGAGCGGACTCAACGACGACCTCACGCTGCAGTACAAGAGCGCGCTGTCCGGCGTGCAGGACCTGAACTACTACGACACGATCAGCCAGCTCGGCGCGCAGACCACGGCGCTGCAGGCCGCGCAACAGACGTTCACGAAAATCCAGGGTTCAAAGTTGTTCGACTATCTGCGTTGACAAGGCTCAAGTTTCCATGGTGGGGGTCGAAACAGTCACTGAGGCGGCGGTGTTCCCATCGGAATCCCCGCTGGCTGCCACCGCCGGCCACCGGCACCTACGACCCTTTCTGGAGATACTCCCATGGTCATGAGCGTCAACACCAACATCAGCTCGCTGAATGCCCAGAACAACCTGGCCAAGTCGCAGAGCAAACTCGCCACCGCGATCATGCGTCTGTCCTCGGGCATGCGCATCAACAGCGCGAAGGACGATGCCGCGGGCCTCGCCATCTCGACCCGCTTCACCACCCAGATCAACGGCCTCAACCAGGCGGTCAGCAACGCCAACGACGGCATCTCGCTGGCGCAGACCACCGAGTCGGCGCTGAACGAGGTGACCAACAACATGCAGCGCATCCGCACCCTGGCGGTGCAGTCGGCCAACGCCACCAACTCCGACAGCGACCGCGCCGCGCTCGACGCCGAAGTGCAGCAGCGCCTGTCGGAAATCACCCGCATCTCGCAGCAGACCACTTTCAATGGCCGCCACGTGCTCGACGGCACCTTCGGCAGCGCCGCGTTCCAGATCGGCGCCAACGTGGGCGAGACGATCTCGGTCAACCTCAGCCAGGGTGCGGGCGCCAAGCAGGTCGGCCAGATGGCCAGCTCGGCGACCGGCGACCTGACTGCGATGTTCACCGCCAGCGCGGCGACGCCGGGCACCGCGACCAGCCTGGCCGTGGGCGCCTCGACCGTCGTCGCCGCGGGCGACCTGACCATCGGCGGCACCGGCGTGGCCGCCGGCACCTACACCGGTGCCCAGTTCGCCGCCGCGATCCAGACCGCGGGCGGTGCCGGCGTCACCGCGACCTTCAACTCCACCACCAACCAGATCACCATCAGCAATACCAATGCGACGGCAGTGGCGATCGCCGGCACCAAGCAGGCGACCTATTTCAGCACCACCAGCGTGGCGGCGCAGACGCCGGCCAACAGCGGCATCCTGACCCTGGCTACCGGCGACCTGACGATCCAGGCGGCGGGCGGCGGTGCCGCGGCCGACATGGCCGGCACGTACAGCAGTGCGCAGAGCCTGGTCGATGCGATCAATGCCAAAGGCGTCGCCGGCGTCTCTGCCTACTACGACAGCACCAACCACGCGGTGCACCTGAACTCGCAGGCGGCGCTGACCGTGAACGGCGCCAAGTCCGGCACGGGTGCGGGCAACCTGGGCTTCGCCGGCGCGGGTGCCACCGCGATCGCCGTCGGCGGCAATCTGGCCAGCAGCGACGTGAAGACGGTGACCACCGCCAACGACACCATCAGCCGCATCGACGCCGCGTTGAGCACGGTCAGCTCGATGCGCAGCGACCTGGGCGCGGTGCAGAACCGCTTCCAGTCCACCATCGCCAACCTGCAGACCATCTCGCAGAACCTGAGCGCGTCGCGCAGCCAGATCCAGGATGCCGACTTCGCCGCGGAGACCGCGAACATGTCCAGCGCGAACATCTTGCAGCAGGCGGGTGTCTCGGTGCTGGCGCAAGCCAACGCTTCCACCCAGAGCGTACTCAAGCTGCTGCAGTAAGTTGCCACCGGAGCGGCCGCGATGCATCGCGGCCGCTCCATCCATTTTTGAGGAACCCCGCACATGGCGATCACCGTCGGCTCCACCAGTACGCCAACCACCGGTCTGCTGACTTCGCTGGGCGTGGGTTCCGGGCTCGACGTAGCCACCCTGGTCAGCCAGCTGGTCGCCGCCAAGAAGGCGCCGCAGCAGAACCAGATCACCAGCCAGACCAACACGGCGAACACCCAGCTTTCGGCGCTGGGCCAGGTCAGCGCCGCACTTTCCGCGCTGCAGTCGGCGATGGCCACACTGACCGACGGCAGCGCCTTCACCGCCCGCACGGTGGCCAGCAGCGACACCACCGTACTCGGCGCCAGTGCCACCGGCACTCCGGTCAACGGCAGCTACAACATCGTCGTGACGCAGCTGGCCACCGCGCTGAAGGCCTCGTCCGGCGCATTCGCCAACAGCAGCACCGCGGTCGGTACCGGCACGCTGACCATCGCGGTGGGCAGCCAGTCGATGAGCCTCACCCTGGACAGCACCAACAATTCGCTGGCGGCGATCCGCGACGCGATCAACGGTGCCAGCAGCAACCCCGGCGTGAGCGCCACCATCGTCACCGGCACCGACGGCGCGCACCTGGTGCTGAGCGGTACCCGCACCGGCGCTGCCAACGGCTTCTCGGTCAGCAGCAGCGGTGGCGACGGCAAGCTGGCGGCACTGAACTACAACCCGGCGGCCACCAGCGGCAACGGACTGACCGTGGTCACCGCCGCCGCCGATGCCAAATACAGCATCGACGGGCTGGCCGCCAGCAGCGCCGGCAACACCGTCAGCACCGCCATCGACGGCCTCACCCTGAACCTGGTCAAGGCCGGCAGCAGCACGCTGAGCGTATCCAGCGACACCAGCAAGGCCACCAGCGCGCTGACCAACCTGGTCAACACCTACAACAGCTTCGTCGGGATCTACCAGAACCTGACCAAGTACGACGCCACCAGCGGTACTGCCGGCGCATTGCTCGGCGACGCCACGCTCAACCGCATCAACAACACCCTGTCGAGCGTCATCGGCGGCACCGCCAACGGCGCCGCGCTGTCCTCGATCGGCATCTCGCTGCAGGTGGACGGCACCCTGCGCCTGGACAGCGCCAAGCTGGCGACCGCGCTATCCGACGGCGGCAAGCAGGTCGGCAGCCTGTTCGGCGGCACCAACGGCTTCGCCGCGAAGCTGAATACTCCGCTGACCAGCTGGGTCGGCACCCAGGGCGTGCTGGCCAGCCGCACCAGCAGCATCAACCGGCAGCTGAGCGACCTGGCCAATCAGCAGACCACGCTGAACAGCCGCATGGCCAGCCTCACCGCGATGTACCAGGCGCAGTTCAGCGCGCTCGACACGCTGATGTCCAAGCTCAACAGCACCAGCACCTATCTGCAGCAGCAGTTCGATGCGCTTACCAACAGCAGCAAGAAGTAAGAGGACACGGTCATGGGATTCGGCTACGGTGCTGGCGCCTATCAGCAAGTCCGCTCGCACGGCGGAGTGGAATCGGCCGATCCGCACGGGCTGATCACACTGCTGATGGATGGCGCACTGGAGCGTCTGGTGAAGGCCCGCGCGCACATGCTGCGCGGCGAGGTCGCGGCGAAGGGCGAGGCGATCTCACGTTGCATCGAGATCATCGGCGGGCTGCGCGGCAGCCTCGATCCCAAGGCGGACCCGGTGCTGGTCGGCCGGCTGGATTCGCTCTACGACTACATGAGCCGCCGCCTGCTGCAGGCGAACCTGCGCGACGACGCCAGCCTGATCGACGAGGTCAGCAGCCTGCTGCAGCCGATCCGCGACAGCTGGGTGAAGATTGCTCCCGCGGCCAGCCAGCGGGCGGCCGGCGCGTGAGCATGGGCGTGCTCGAACTCGCGCTCGGGCTGACCCGCGCGATGCTGGCCGCCGCGCAGACGCAGGAATGGTCGCGGCTGGTCGAGCTGGAGGCCGAGCGCGAGCCGTTGCTGCTGCGCCAGCATGCGTCCGACCCGGACAGCCTGGCCCGGCTGGACGAAATTCTGGCGTACGATCGCCAGCTGCAGGCCATCGTCGGCTGCGCGCGGGATTCGGCGGCCGTGCAGTGGCAGCAGGAAACCGATCGCGCCCGTGCGATCGCGGCCTATACCCGGCCCTGACCACCGGCCCGGCCCTGACCAATGGCGCCGCCGACGTGGCGGTTTCGGCCTCAACGCGTCGCGGAGCCACGCCATGACCTCAGACAGCACGCCCCCGGGCGATACCTCGTCGGCCAGCGCTGCAGTGGCGGCCTGGGACGACTTCGAGCAGCGGGTCAGCTGCGAGGAGAGCCTGCATGCCGATTGCGAGCCGCTGGCCTGGCCGCCCTCGCCGGCGTTGCTGCAGCAGTTGGCCGAGCGCAACGCGAACGTGCTGGCGGCGATCGCCGCGCTGGAGGAGCGCCGCGCCGACGGCGGCGAGGACGACAGCCCGCTGATGCAGGAAATGCTGCGCATGGACGCCAAGCTCAGCGTGCTGATGGAGATCGTCAACAACTTGCTGGTGCCCGCCAGCGTGCTGCCGCCGCGGCAGCCGCTGCGCTTCAACGCGATCGGCGCACTGCTGCCCGCGGGCCTGGCGCCGACCGCCGGCGGGCTGCTGCTGCGCATCCGTTTCGACCTGTGCCGCAGCCTGCCGCTGGAACTCGCCGCGCAGGTGCAGCGGCAATTCGACGATGGCCGGACGTTCGTGGCTTTTGCGCCGCTGGGCGACGCACTGGGTGACGCAATTGAGCGTCTGGTTTTCCGCCATCACCGACGCAAAGTGGCAGGGGCGCGCCAGCCGGTTGCGTAAGCAGTGATCCGGCCGACGCACAGTATGTGATGCAGTTCGCAATTGTGGAATTCCGCCGGCGCTTCCCATGACGCCGCTCACACTTGGCATGTGCGCCAGGCCATGCCCGGGATGTCGCGCAAATCGTTCATGTTTCATGCAGTTAGGAAACACGACCGGACGTGTTTGCCGATGCGTCGGTGTCGGTTTTTCCGACGCGCGACGTTTTACCGACGCAATGGTCGGAAAGTTGGCCTCCTAATTGCTCTTGGTTCATCACGCCGGCAATGGAAACCCGGCAGCGATGAGAAGGCGTTCCCGACGGAAGCATGGGGCCGCCAAAACGAGCAGTGTGGTAAGGAGAGAAAGCGGTGCAGAAATTCGACTTCCTGGTCATCGAATCCGACGAGACGCGTGTGGACTCCGTACTCTCGGCCCTTCACTTCCTGGGCTACCGGCCGCAGCACGGCGCCGCCTGTGCCGCGGTGGACGAAGCCACCCATGCCTGGCGCGCGGTTTACGTCGGCAGCGTCGCCGACGCCGCCGAGGCCGAGCGCCAGTTCGCCCTGCTGGGCGCCGCCGCGTCGCACGTGCCGGTGCTGCTGGCGGCCGATTCGCCCTGGCTCGATCGCTTCGGCGCGGCGTCGTCGACGTTTGCCACGCGCATGGCCACGCTGGAGTTTCCCCTGCGTTACGAGAAGATGGCCGAAGCCATGCGCAACATCTATGCGCGCCTGCTCGGCGGCCAGTCCGGCGCGCTGCGCTTCGTCGGCAACGCGGCGCCGATGCTGCGCGTCAATGCGTTGATCCGCCAGGTTGCACCGTTCGATTCCACCGTGCTGGTGCTGGGCGAGTCGGGCACCGGCAAGGAGATGGTGGCGCGGGCGATCCACGCGCATTCGCCGCGCCGCGACAAGCCGTTCGTGGCGATCAACTGCGGGGCGATCCCGGCGGAGCTGCTGGAGAGCGAGCTGTTCGGCCACGAAAAGGGCTCCTTCACCGGCGCGATCAGCGCGCGCAAGGGCCGCTTCGAGATGGCCGAAGGCGGCACGCTGTTCCTCGACGAGGTCGGCGACATGAGCCTGCCGATGCAGGTGAAGCTGCTGCGCGTGCTGCAGGAGCGCGCCTATGAGCGGGTGGGCGGCAGCAAGACCCTGCGTTGCGACGTGCGCATCGTCGCCGCCACCCACCGCAACCTGGAGGAGTCGATCGCCAGCGACCGCTTCCGCGAGGACCTGTTCTACCGGCTCAGCGTGTTCCCGCTCGAACTGCCGTCGCTGCGTGAACGGCTGGACGACCTGCCGGTGCTGATCGCCGAGTTCAACCAGCGCCTCGCCCGCCGCGGGCTGGGCGTGGTGCGCTTCAGCGCCAGCGCGATGCAGTCGTTGTGCGCGCATGCCTGGCCGGGTAACGTGCGCGAGCTTTCCAACCTGGTCGAGCGCATGGCCATCCTGTTCCCGCACGGCGAGGTGCGCAGCAGCGACCTGCCGACGAAGTACCGCGGTCAGCAGGCCGTCGACGAGGTGCACGGCGCGGCGTTGCTGGCGCTGATGGAAGACGAGCTGCCGCCGAGCGAAGCCGCCGTGCAGCCGGTGGCCGAGACGCTGCGCACGCTGCCGGAGCAGGGCCTGGACCTGAAGGACCATCTGGCCGACATCGAGGTGGGACTGATCCGCCAGGCGCTCGATGCCACTGGCGGCGTGGTGGCGCATGCCGCGCGCCTGCTGCACATGCAGCGCACCACCCTGGTGGAAAAGCTGCGCAAGTACGGCTTGCAGAACAGCCTGGCGGCTTGAGAAGCCGGGATTCGGGATTCGAAATTCGGGATTCGTAGGAGCCCGCTCGCGGGCGATGCCGTTAGCTTTTGCGAATCCCCAATCCCGAATCCCGAATCCCGGCAACAGCTGGCACGCCTCGTGCAATCACTCACTCGAAATCCCGTCACGCGTCGGGAATCCGTCATGAGGACGCATCGCGATGAGCACCATCGACGTCAACAACCTGCTGTCCCAGATGCGCCAGATGAGCGCGCAGGTACGTGCGCCGGAAACGGCGTTCAAGCCGGCGGCTGTCGCCGGGCAGGCAGATTTCTCCGACGTGTTCAGGCAGTCGCTGTCCGCCGTGGGCCGCAACCAGATGGAAGCCGATCGCATGGCGGCGAGTTTCGAGCGTGGCGACCCGGGCGCGGACCTTGGCCGCACCATGATCGCGATGCAGAAGGCCGACCTCTCGCTGCGCACCGTGGTCGAGGTGCGCAACAAGCTGGTCGATGCCTACAAGGAAATCATGAACATGCCGGTCTGACGCGTTCGCGTCGATCCGCTTCCATCCCCTAGCCGAAGAGCAGCAGCATGGCCGACAACGCCGTCGCGACCACCGCCAACAACGGTACGCGCCTGGACCCCTTCAAGCAGATCGCCCGCAACCCGGCGACGCGGCAGCTGGTGCTGCTGGTGGCGGTGGCCGCGGCGGTGGCGCTGGGCGTGGCGGTGGTGCTGTGGTCGCGCGGCCCGAACTACGGTTTGCTGTACGCCGGCCTGGAGCAGAAGGACGCTTCGGCGATCACCCAGGAGTTGCAGGCGAACAACACGCCCTACCGGTTGAGCAGCGACGGCTCGTCGATCATGGCGCCGGCGGCCGACCTGGCGGCACTGCGGCTGAAGCTGGCGGCGAAGGGCTTGCCGCAGGGCAGCGCCAGCAGCAGCACGCTGCCGGCCGCCGATTCGCCGTTCGGCATGAGCGATCTGGCCGAGCGCACCCGCTACCAGCAACTGCTGGAGGCGGATCTGGGCACCACCATCGGCGGGCTGCAATCGGTGCGCGCCGCACGCGTGCATCTGGCCTTGCCGAAGCCTTCCGCGTTCATCCGCGACAGCCGCGAAGCCAGCGCCTCGGTGCTGGTCACGTTGTACCCCGGCCGCCAGCTCGATGCCGGCCAGGTGGCGGCGATCGTGCACCTGGTGGCGGCCAGCGTGCCGAACCTGGAAGCGCGCCAGGTTTCCGTGATCGACCAGCAGGGCCAGCTGCTCACCGCCGACCCGGAAAGCCCGGGCGCGGTGGGCGACAACCGCCTGCGCATCGCTACGCGGATCGAGAACACCTACGCCCAGCGCATCGAGGAACTGTTGACGCCGCTGGTCGGTCCCGGCCGGGTGCATGCGCAGGTGCATGCGGACCTGGACTTCAGCCGCACCGAGAAAGCCACCGAGACCTTCGGCCACGACCACCCGGCGCTGCGCAGCGAGCAGACCAGCAGCGAGCAGCGCGGGGCAGGCGCTGCCGCCGCGGGCGGCGTGCCCGGCGCGCTCAGCAACCAGCCGCCGGTGATGGTTGCGCAACCCACCGCGGCGAAGCCCGACGCCGGCAAGGCCTCCGCTGCCGCCACCGCCACGGCCGCGACCGCCAGCCCGGGCGAGAGCTCCGGCAGCGCCACCCGCAACTACGAGCTGGATCGCACCATCAGCCATGTCAGCGACCCGGCGGGACGGCTGGCCCGGCTGACCGTAGCGGTAGCGCTGGACGACAAGCTGGCCGCTGCCGGCAAAGCGGACAATCCGGATGATCCCGCTGGCGATGCGGCGGCAGCGCCCAAGAGCGTGCCGTTCAGCGCGCAGGAACTGCAGCACCTGACCGAGCTGACCAAGAACGCGGTGGGCTTCGACGCCGCCCGCGGCGACAGCGTCAGCGTGGTCAACCAGGCATTCCAGCGCGGCCCGGCGGTCGATGCCTTGCCCGAGACCCCGCTGTGGGGCCGGCCCGGGGTGCTGGACCTGCTCAAGCAGGGCGCCGGCGTGCTGATCGCGCTGCTGGTGGCGTTCGGCCTGCTGCGTCCGCTGCTGAAGGGCTTGCTGCGCGGCGAGACGGCGACCCGCGCGATGCCCTCGCCGATGCCGCAGATCTCGGTGCGCGTCGACGACGAGCTGGCGGCCAACGAACCGGCCCGGCTCGGCGGCGCCATGCCGACGCTTTCGTACGAGCAGCGTGTCGGCCAGGCCAGGCGGATGGTTGGCGAAAACTCCAAGCAGGTGGCGCAAGTGGTGAGGAACTGGGTGAGCGAAGATGGCAACTAATCGTTCCGACGCATCCGTCACCGGTGCGCAGCGCGCGGCAATTCTGCTGCTGACGCTGGGTGAGCAGGATGCCGCCGAGGTGCTCAAGCACCTCAGCGCGCGCGACGTGCAGGCGGTGGGTACCGCGATGGCGGGGCTCACCAGCGTCTCGCGCGAACACGTCGAGCACGCACTGACCCGGCTCAACCAGGACATGGGCCAGCAGACTTCACTGGGTGTCGGCACCGAGGAATACATCCGCAAGATCCTCACCAATGCGCTGGGCGAGACCAAGGCCGGCGGGCTGATCGACCGCATCCTGCTCGGGCGCAGCAGCAAGGGGCTGGAATCGCTCAAGTGGATGGAAAGCCGCGCCATCGCCGAGATGATCAGCCAGGAACACCCGCAGATCATCGCGCTGGTGCTGGCACACCTGGAGCCCGACCAGGCCGCCGAGGTGATCGGCTACCTGCCGCCGCGCGTGCGTTCGGACGCGGTGATGCGCATCGCCACGCTCGATGGCGTGCAGCCGCATGCGCTGAACGAGCTGGACGAGATCATGGAGCGCCAGTTCTCCGGCAACAACAAGAAGCTCAAGTCCGCCAGCGTCGGCGGGCTGAAAGCCGCCGCCGACATCCTCAACGCGATGGAAACCAGCCGCGAAACCGAACTGATGGCGGCCATCCGCAGCCAGGACGACGCGCTAGGCGGGCGCATCGAGGACTTGATGTTCGTGTTCGAGGACCTCGCCGAACTGGACGACCGCGGCATGCAGCTGCTGCTGCGCGAGGTGCCATCGGGCACCCTGATCACCGCGCTCAAGGGCGCCGAACCGGCGGTGCGCGAGAAGATCTTCGCCAACATGTCCAAGCGCGCCGCCGACATGATGCGCGACGACCTCGAGGTGAAGGGGCCGGTGCGCCTGAGCGAAGTCGACGCGGCGCAGAAGGAGGTGCTGGGTATCGCCCGCAAGCTTTCCGACGCCGGCCAGCTCAGCCTCACCTCGGGCGGGGATGAATTCGTCTGATGACCGCCACCATCCACAATGTGGCGGCGGATTTCCAGCGCTGGGAGCTGCCGAACGTGGGCACCGGGCCGACTGCGTCGGCAGCGGCCAACGCGCCGCCACCGCCGACCGTACGCGAGCTGGCGGCGCTCGAGCAGCAGGCGCGCGAGGAAGGCTATGTGGCAGGCCACGCCGAAGGCGCCGCCGCGGCGCAGCAGCAGCTGCGCCAGCGCCTGGCCGAACTCGACGCGCTGTACGACGCGGCCGCGCGCCCGCTGCAGCAGCTCGACGAGCAGACTGGGCAGGAGCTGGCGCGGCTGGCCATGATCGTGGCGCAGCGGGTGATCGCGCACGAACTGCAGCTGTCGCCCGCGCTGGTCATCCAGGCGGTGCGCCAGGCGGCCACCGCCCTGCCGGCGGCCACGCGCGAGTTGCGCGTGCACCTGCATCCTGACGACTTGGCCCTGCTGCGCGAATCGGGCGCCGCCGAAACGCACTGGCAGCTGCTGGCCGACGCAACACTCGCGCGCGGCGACTGCCGTCTGGAAAGCGAGCGTTCGCGGCTGGATGCACGGGTGGAAACCCGCCTGGCGGCATTGATCGACGCCGTCCTCGGCGACAGCACAGGATCCGCCGAATGATCGCCGCGACCGCCCTTGTAGGAGCCCGCTGGCGGGCGATGCTTTTCTGGCCGGGATTCGGGATTCGGGATTCGGGATTCGCAAGAGCGGAAGCAAGAGCGTCGCCCGCCAGCGGGCTCCTACAAAAGCGGTGGGGCGCTGAGTGAATACGGAGGCGTTCATCGCCGCGCGGCGGGCGAACTGGCAACGCCAGTTCGCGCGGTTGGGCGCGCGCGCCCAGGCGGAGCGCACGCTGGTGGTGGAGGGCAGCCTGCGTCGCGTGGTCGGGCTGACCCTGGAGGCGGAAGGCTGCGAGGCCGCGCTCGGCGCGCGTTGCCTGGTCGACACCGCCGACGGCGCCACGCTGGAGACCGAAGTGGTCGGCTTTGCCGACGAACGCCTGCTGCTGATGCCGGTGGGCGACATGCACGGCGTGCTGCCGAACGCGCGTGTGCGCCCGTACGCGCGCAGCGGCGGCCTGCCGGTCGGCATGGGCCTGCTCGGCCGCGTGGTCGGCGCCGACGGCGTGCCGCTGGACGGGCTGGGCGCGCTGGCGTCGGACGAGCACGCCGCGCTCAAGCGCGAACCGATCAACCCGATGGCGCGCAAGCCGATCGACGCGCCGCTGGACGTCGGCGTGCGCGCGATCAACGCGCTGCTCACCGTCGGCCGCGGCCAGCGGCTGGGCCTGTTCGCCGGTTCCGGCGTGGGCAAGTCGACCCTGCTCGGCATGATGACCCGTTACACCAACGCCGACGTGGTGGTGGTCGGCCTGATCGGCGAGCGCGGTCGCGAGGTGAAGGAATTCGTCGAGCACACGCTGGGGCCGGAGGGCAGGGCGCGCGCGGTGATCGTCGCCGCGCCGGCCGACGCGCCGCCGCTGAAGCGCCTGCGCGGCGCGCAGTACGCCACTGCGATCGCCGAATGGTTCCGCGACCGCGGCCAGCGCGTGCTGCTGCTGATGGATTCGCTGACCCGCTACGCCCAGGCGCAGCGCGAGATCGCGCTGGCGATCGGCGAGCCGCCGGCGACCAAGGGCTACCCGCCGTCGGTGTTCGCGATGATGCCGGCGCTGGTCGAGCGCGCCGGCAACGACGCTGAGGGGCGCGGCTCGATCACCGCGTTCTACACCGTGCTCACCGAGGGCGACGACTACCGCCACGACCCGATCGCCGACGCCGCGCGCGCGATCCTGGACGGCCATGTCGTGCTGTCGCGCGACCTCGCCGAAGCCGGCCACTACCCGGCGATCGACATCGAGGCCTCGATCAGCCGCGTGATGCCGGCGGTGGTGAGCCGCGAGCACCTGCGCGCGGCGCAACGCTTCCGCCAGGTCTATTCCGCCTATCGCCAGCAGCGCGACCTGATCGCGGTGGGCGCGTACCAGAAAGGCTCCGACCCGCAGGTCGACCAGGCGATCGAGATGTGGCCGCAGCTGCGCGCGTTCCTGCAGCAGGAAGTCGACGAACCGATGACGCTCGAAGCGGCGGTGGAAAACCTTGACGCCCTTGCCGCGCAGGTGGCTGCATGAACTCGCGCGCGAAACAGCTGGAGCCTGCGGTGGAACAGGCCCGCCAGCGCAGCGAGGCTGCGCTGGCGCAGCTGGCGACGCAGCAGCAGTTGCTGGCCCGGGCCGAGCATCAGCTCGCCGAGCTGCAACGCTACCGGCTGGAGTACGCGGCGGCCGGCGACGCGGCGCAGAGCGTGACGGCGCTGCTCAACCGGCAGCAATTCGTGGAGCGCATCGACCGCGCGATCGTGCAGCAGCAGGCCGAGCTGGACCGCCAGCACCGCCAGTTGAGCCGGCTGCGCGAGCAATGGCGCCATGCGCATGCGCGCGAGAGCGCGCTGGACAGCGTGGTCTCGCAGCACCGCGAGGAAGAGCGCCGTGCCGCCGACCGCCACGAGCAGGCCGAGCTCGACGAACGCATGCAATACCGGAGGCTGCGATGAACATCGAGCCCGCCCTGCCGTCGCTCGTGCGGGTTGGTTGGCCGCGCCGCCGCCCGTCGTGCGCATCCCTTGCTGAAGGATGGTCCACGCCATGACTGTTTCCGCCCCCGCTGCACCCAGCGCCGCCAGCGCGGCCGCCTCGCGAGCCGCCGTCGAGCCGCGCGACGGCAACGCGACACCGACCGGTTTCGACAGCCAGCTGCACGCCGCGCGACAGCGGCAAGAACCCGACAGCGCGAACGAGGCATCGGGTGGGCAGCAGGACGAGCGCCAGCCGACGTCGGCAGCGCGCTCGCCGCGCGACCCCTCGGCCGCTGCCGTGCCCGCGGCGAAACCGGACGTCGCGGCGGCAGTACCGGTACCCGTACCCGTGCAGGCGGAACTGGCGGACGTGACCGCAGCGGACGGATCGGCGCCACGGCGCGAGCCGGGCGACGAGCCGGCACCCGCCGTGGCGGATGCCATGCTCGCCTTGCTCGGCTCGTCGCTGGCCGGCGTGTGGCCGCCCGTCGCCGGTGGCGCCAGAGCGGTCGCCGGCGCGCCGCCGTCGGGCGGCAAGGGGGCGACCGGCGACGCGCAGGCTGCCGCCATGCTGCAGCTCGCGGTGGCGGCCAGCCCGGCCGCTGCGCCCGTCAACATCGTGCCGCTGGCGGCCAGCATGCTGGCGCCGGCGCAGGCTGTACCATCGGCCGCGGACGCGCTCAACAAGCAGGCAGCGCAGGCGCACGCCGCCGCCGCCGTACTGCCGGCGCCGCCCGCGGCCGCCGCGCCGCCTGCGGTGCATCAGCTGCAACTGCCCACGTCGCCGACCAGTCCGTCGTTCGCCCAGGATCTGGGCCAGCAGTTGGTCTGGCTGAGCGGACAGAACGTCAAGCAGGCGCGGATTCGCCTGCATCCGGAGGAACTCGGTTCGCTCGATGTCAGCGTCAGCGTGAGCCACGGTCGCGTCGACGTGGTGTTCAGCGCGCAGCACGCGGCAGCAGTGCCGGCGGTGCAGCAGAGTCTGCCGCTGCTGGACCAGATGCTGGCGCGGCATGGCCTGTCGCTCGGCCACGCCGAAGTCGGTCAGCACGATCGCGGCGACCGCCGCGGGCACGCAGGCGGCGGCGGCGCGCTGGAGGAGATCGCCGACATCCATGGCGCCGCGCCGATGACCGTGGCCAGGATCGGCCTGCTCGACGCGTTCGCCTGAGTTCGCCCGCACCTCGTCCTGCCGCTGCCTCTTGGCCGGCGGCCTCGACTGTCGCGCGCGGGCGGAACTTTTGCGGGAAACACCGCGCCGAGATCGCGTCGCGACGACCCGCCGGCGCCCGTCAAGAAAGCGCCGCGCACGCCGCTTCGTTCGTCATGAAGCGAGCTGGTACAAGGTTTTCCGCCGATGGCACGCGGCTTGCTTTTGATGCTGGGCACGCGCGTTGCGCGTGTCTTTCAATCATCTGTGGATCGAGGTTTTCATGGTCGACGAGGAACAAGCTGGCGAGGTGGTGGATACCCCGCCGGAGCGCAAGAGCCGCAAGCCGCTGGTGATCGCAGTGTCGGTGGTGCTGCTGCTGGCGTTGGGCATCGGCGGCTATGTGTGGCGGTCGCGCCAGTCCGTGCCGGGCAAGGCCGGCAAGTCGACACCGAAGGTTGCCCAGGCCGAACTCTACCTGCCGCTGGACCCGGCCTTCGTGGTGAATTTCCGTGACGCCGAATCGCTGCGCTACCTGCAGGTCGGCGTCACCCTGATGTCGCACGACCCTGCCGCGATCGAGGTGGCCAAGGGCGCCGACCCGGTGATCCGCGATGCGCTGGTGGCGCTGTTCAGCAACCAGGACTTCGCCATCATCAGCGATACCGCCGGGCGCCAGAAGGTGCAGGCCGATGCGCTGGTCGCCGTGCGCAAGATCGTCAGGGCGCGGCTCGGCCGTCCCGGCATCGACGCGCTGTACTTCACCAGTTTCGTGATGCAGTGACGGAAGGGCCGCAGGCATGAGCGATCTGCTTTCCCAGGACGAGATCGACGCGCTGCTGGACGGCGTCAGCGGCGGCGCGGTGGCCACCGGCGGCGACGAGCCGCCGCCCAGCGACGCGGTGGTCACGTACGACTTCACCCAGCAGGACCGCATCGTGCGCGGGCGGTTGCCCACGCTGGAGATGGTCAACGAGCGCTTCGCGCGGTTCTTCCGGCTGGGCGTGTTCAACGTGCTGCGCAAGACCTGCGAGGTCTCGGTGCTGGGCGTGAAGATGGTCAAGTTCGCCGAGTACGTGCACAGCCTGGCGGTGCCGAGCAACCTGAACCTGGTGCGCATCAAGCCGTTGCGCGGCACCGCGCTGGTAGTGTTCGAGCCGCGCCTGGTGTTCACCGTGATCGACAACTTTTTCGGCGGCGACGGGCGCTTCCATGCCCGCATCGAGGGCCGCGACTTCACCGCCACCGAGAACCGGGTGATCCAGATCATGCTGGAGGAGCTGTTCGGTGCGATGGTCGAAGCATGGGCGCCGGTGCTGGAACTGCAGTTCGAATACCAAAACTCCGAGATCAACCCGCAGTTCGCCAACATCGTCAGCCCGACCGAGACGGTGGTGGTGTCGCGCTTCCACGTCGAGCTCGACGGCGGTGGCGGCGAGATCCACCTGACCCTGCCGTACGCGATGGTCGAGCCGATCCGAACCCTGCTCGACGCCGGCGTGCAGAGCGACCGCGCCGACCGCGACGACCGCTGGGCGGAGATGCTGCAGGAGGAAGTGTTCGACGCGGAGGTAGACCTGAGTTCGCTGCTGCTCGACGTGCGCCTCAGTCTCGGCGAGTTCCTGCACCTGCGCCCGGGCGACGTGATCCCGGTGCAACTGCCGGAGCTGGCCACCGTCTACGCCGAGGACGTGCCGGTGTTCCGCGGTCACTACGGCCAGTCAGGCGGCCGCAACGCCGTGCGTTTCCATGCCCAGGCCGGTCGGCGCGAGAAGCGCGCGGCCGGCGATCAATTCAAAGAGAAGAATCCAGCATGAGCCAGCCCACAGAAGTTGCGTCGGCCCCCGCCGGCGAGCGCGTCGAGTTCGATTCGCTGCACGGCCTCGCCGCCGGCAGCGGCGACGTCAACCTCGACATGATCCTCGACGTGCCGGTGACCCTGGCGATGGAAGTCGGGCGCACCCGCATCAGTATCCGCAACCTGCTGCAGTTGAACCAGGGCTCGGTGGTGGAACTGGACCGCGCCGCCGGCGAGCCGCTGGACGTGTTCGTCAACGGCACCCTGGTCGCGCACGGCGAGGTGGTGGTGATCAACGAGAAGTTCGGCATCCGCCTGACCGACGTGATCAGCCCGGCCGAGCGCGTGCGCAAGTTGCGGTGACAGAGCCGTGAATAGGGAATGGGGAATAGGGAATGGGGTCGTCGCGGCGCTGGCGCCGGCGGCGCTGCCCGCCGCCGACGTCAATGTGGGCGGCGAGCTGTTCCGTGTGTTGCTCAGCCTGGCGGCGGTGGTGGCGATGATCTTCGTGGCGGGCTGGCTGAGCCGTCGGCTGCAGGCGCGCAGCCGGCCGGGCGGGCGGCGCATTCGCTGCGTGGAGGCGATGGCGGTGGGCGCGCGCGACCGCGTGCTGCTGCTCGACGCCGACGGCAAGCGCCTGCTGGTCGGCGTGGGTCCGGGCGGCATGCGCACGCTGCACGTCTACGAGGGCGTACCGACCGAACCCGCGGCAGCCGAACCCGCCGCGGCGCCGCTGCCTGCGTTCGGCGAACTGCTGGCGCGCTGGAAGCGCGGCGCATGAGGATCTGGCGCTGGATCGTTGCCGTGTCGCTGCTGCTGTTGCCGCTGGCGGCGCTGGCGGCGCCGCCTGGCATTCCGCTGGTCAACGTGCAGAACGTGCCCGGCGGCGGGCAGAACTGGACGCTGTCGCTGCAGGTGCTGGCGCTGATGACCGCGCTGACCCTGCTGCCGGCGATCGCGCTGATGATGACCTCGTTCACCCGCATCATCATCGTGCTCGGTTTCCTGCGCCAGGCGCTGGGCACGCAATCGACCCCGCCGAACCAGGTGCTGCTGGGGCTGGCGCTGTTCCTCACCCTGTTCGTGATGTCGCCGGTGCTGAACAAGTCTTACGCCGACGGCGTGAAACCGTACATGGACGGCCAGCTCACCGCCGAGCAGGCGCTGCCGGTGGCCTCCGCGCCGTTCAAGCAATTCATGCTGGATCAGACCCGCGAGGCGGATCTGGCGCTGTTCACCCGGCTGGCCGGCGAGAAGCCCTATGCCAGCAAGGCCGAGGTGCCGTTCAAGGTGGCGATGCCGGCGTTCCTCACCTCGGAACTTAAGACCGCGTTCCAGATGGGCTTTCTGCTGTTCATTCCGTTCCTGATCATCGACCTGGTGGTGGCCAGCGTGCTGATGTCGATGGGCATGCTGATGGTCTCGCCGGTGATCATCTCGCTGCCGTTCAAGATCATGCTGTTCGTGCTGGTGGATGGGTGGACGCTGCTGCTCGGGACCCTGGCCGGGAGCTTCTACACGTGACCGCGCATCGGCGGCCCGGAGCCCTCGTAGGAGCCCGCTCGCGGGCGATGCTCTCGCTTGTCTCCGCGTTCGGAGCGAAGAGCTTTCAGAGCAAGAGCTTTCAGAGCAAGAGCTTTCAGAGCAAGAGCTTTCAGAGCAAGAGCTTTCAGAGCAAGAGCTTTCAGAGCAAGAGCTTTCGTCTGCCTTTGGCAGCCGAGTTACTTTCTCTTTGCGTGGCCAAAGAGAAAGTAACCCAAGAGAAAGGCCACCCCGCTTCCGCGCCTTGCGGGCATCCTGCCCGCAAGGTTCGCGTGCGGGCTACGGGGTTTGTCGACAGGGCATCCTGCCCTGACGACAAACTGGCCGGCATCCCTGCCGGCCACCCTGCGGGCTTCTCCTTCGCCCGCCCGCCGCTGCAGAGGGGACCCCGGGTAGAGCGGCGCGCATCCTGCGCGCACTCTTCAGAGGAGCCAGATCAAGAGCAAGGCAACAGCGGAGCGGCGTTTTGCTGTGGCTGTTGCTTTTCGCTTCATCACCGAGTGCGGGCCAGGATGGCCCGCTGCTCTACCCGGGGTCCCTTGCGCGGCGGTGAGGCGGGGTCGACAGGCCGCGCAGCGGGCGTTGCCAGGGATGGCAACGCCTTTTCGCGCGGGCAGGATGCCCGCTCGAAAAGCCCGGCCCCGGCTCACGGACTTGCCGGGCATGGCGAGGGCATGGATGCCCGAGTGGAGGCAACGCAGGAGCAGTTGCCCGAGCCCGGCAAGCGCCAAGCGGGGTGTCGTTTTCTCTTGGTTACTTCTCTTTTGGACAAGCAAAAGAGAAGTAACTCGGGCGCCGCAGGCGCACGAAAGCTCTTGGCTCTAAAAACTCTCACCTCGAACGAAGCAAGAGCATCGCGCACGAGTGCGCTCCTACAGGCGCAGGCACGACAGCTCTCCACCGCCGCTGCGGCGAAGCACGCCATTGGAACCCGCGCATGACCCCCGAATCCATCATGGAAATCGGTCAGCATGCGCTGTACGTGGCGATGCTGGTGGCCGCGCCGCTGCTGCTCGCCGCACTGGTGGTGGGTCTGCTGGTGGGCGTGATCCAGGCGGCCACGCAGATCAACGAGATGACGCTCAGCTTCATCCCCAAGCTGATCGCGATGGCGCTGGTGGCGCTGATCGCCGGGCCGTGGATGTTGCGCCTGCTGGTGCAGTACACCACGCAGCTGATCGAGAGCCTGCCGGGCGCAGTCAGATGACGGCGCTGGACCTGGCGCAGTTGCCGACGTGGCTGGGCAGCCTGTTCTGGGCGGTCGGCCGGGTGAGCGGGCTGTGCCTGGTGGCGCCGGTGTTCAGTGCGACGGTGGTGTCGGCGCGGATCCGTATCGGCGTGGTGGTGGTGCTGTCGCTGGTGCTGGCGCCGTTGGCGCCGGCGACGATCGATCCGCTCAGCGGCGACGGCGTGGCGACGATGGCGGGGCAGGTGCTGGTCGGCGCGGCGGTGGGCTTCGTGCTGAAGCTGGTGTTCGAGGCGGTGTCGTTCGGCGGCGAGCTGGTGGGACAGAGCATGAGCCTGGGTTTCGCCGAGGTGGTCAACCCGCAGGCCGGCGGCAGCGCGAACGTGCTGAGCGAGTTCTACCTGCTGCTGGTGACCCTGCTGTTCCTCGCGATGGACGGCCATCTGCGCCTGATCGCGCTGCTTGCCGACAGCTTCCACAGCCTGCCGCCGGGCATGCCAGCGATCGACGCCAGCGGCCTGCACGCGGTGGCCAGTTTCGCAGCAGAGCTGTTTTCCGGTGCCGTGCGCGTCGCCCTGCCGGCAATGACCTCGCTGCTGGTGGTGAACGTCGGCTTTGCCGCGATCAGCCGCGCGGCGCCGTCGATGAACCTGTTCGCGGTGGGTTTTCCGATCACCGTGTCGCTGGGTTTCATCGCCTTGTGGCTGGCGCTGCGCAGCTTGCCGGGCGCATTCGCGGCGTTGCAGGACGACGCCTGGTCGCTGATGCGCAACCTGCTGGGAGGTTGATCCGTGAGCGACGACAGCGACCAGGAAAAAACCGAACAGCCAACCGAGAAGAAACTTCGCGAATCGCGCGAGAAAGGCGAGGTCCCGCGCTCGCGCGACCTGTCCGGCGCCATGGTGGTGCTGGCCGGCGTGGCGGCACTGATGAGCGGTGGCGAGCAGGCGTTCGCGCATGCCAGGCGAATTTTCTCGCTGGGCATGCACTACTCGCGCGACGCCTTGTTCAGCGATGACCTGCCGGGCCGCACGCTGCATGCGGTGGTATACGAGGCGCTGGGACTGTTCTGGCCGGTGGCGCTGGCCACGATGCTGGCCACGCTGGCCGCGCCGCTGCTGCTGGGCGGGCTGAACTTCAGCGCGCAGGCGCTGCAGCCGAAATTCGAGCGGCTCGACCCGATCAAGGGACTGGGCAAGATTTTCGCCATGCGCGGTCTGGTCGAGCTGGGCAAGGCGCTGCTGAAGCTGCTGTTCATCGGTGCGGTGCTGGTGCTGCTGCTGCGGCACTGGCAGAGCGAGCTGCAAGCCACCGGCCGCGGCCCGGTGCTGGCCGGCATCGCGCAGTCGATCAGCCTGCTAGGCCGCGCCGCGCTGTGGTTCGGCTCCATGCTGGCGCTGATCGGTGGCATCGACGCGCTGTACCAGAAGTTCGACCACACGAAGAACCTGCGCATGACCCGGCAGGAGATCAAGGATGAGATGAAGGAAAGCGAGGGCAACCCCGAAATAAAGGGACGCATCCGCCAGGTGCAGCAGGCGCAGGCGCGCCGCCGCATGATGGAGGAACTGCCCAAGGCTGATGTGGTGGTGGTCAACCCCACCCACTTCGCGGTGGCCTTGCGCTACGACGAAGGCCGCACCGGCGCGCCGCGGGTGATCGCCAAGGGCGTCGACGTGCTGGCCCAGCAGATCCGCCTGGTGGCGGGCAGCCACCGCATCCCGCTGGTCGAAGCGCCGCCGTTGGCACGCGCCTTGTATGCCACGACTGAACTGGGCCGGGAAATCCCCGCCGCGCTGTATGTGGCGGTGGCCCAGGTGCTGGCCTACGTCTACCAGTTGAAGCAGGCCACGGCGCAGGGCGAGGCACCACCGGCAGCGCCAACCCCCGAGGTCGACCCCGACCTGATGGGGCCTTACCGCGAATAACGACGAGTCAAATCCATGACGGGTGCAGACGTACTAGGCAACTTCAAACAACTTGCGCGACGGGGTCTTGGCGCGCCAGTGATGATGCTGGTGATGCTGGCGATGCTGATGTTGCCGCTGCCGCCGTTCCTGCTCGACATGCTGTTCAGCTTCAACATCGCGCTGTCGCTGGTGATCCTGCTGGCGGTGGTCTACGTGATGCGCCCGCTGGAGTTCGCCGCGTTTCCCACCGTGGTGCTGATGGCGACCTTGCTGCGCCTGGCGCTGAACATCGCCTCCACCCGCGTGGTGCTGCTGCACGGCCACGACGGCCCCGGCGCGGCCGGCAAGGTGATCGAGGCGTTCGGCGAGTTCGTCATCGGCGGCAACTTCGCGGTGGGCCTGGTGGTGTTCGCGATCATCACCATCATCAACTTCGTGGTGGTCACCAAGGGCGCCACCCGCGTGTCGGAAGTGACCGCGCGGTTCACCCTGGACGCGATGCCCGGCAAGCAGATGGCGATCGACGCCGACTTGAACGCCGGCCTGCTGACCCAGGATCAGGCGCGCGAGCGTCGCCAGGAAGTGCGCGAGGAGGCGGACTTCTACGGCTCGATGGACGGCGCCTCGAAGTTCGTGCGCGGCGACGCCACCGCCGGCATCCTGATCCTCATCATCAACATCGTCGGCGGCTTCTTCGTCGGCGTGATGCAGCACGGCCTGTCGGCTGGCGAGGCGGCCAAGACCTATACCTTGCTGACCATCGGCGACGGCCTGGTCGCGCAGGTGCCGGCGCTGATGCTGTCGGTGGCGACGGCGATCATCGTCACCCGCGTGTCCAAGTCGCAGGACATGGGCAAGCAGGTGATCGGCCAGGTGTTCGGCCAGCCGCGCGCGCTCGGCGTGGCGGCGGCGGTGCTGACCGTGATGGGGCTGATCCCCGGCATGCCGAACGTGGCGTTCCTGCTGCTCGGCGCCAGCTGCGGCGGCGTGGCGTGGCTGCTGCTGAAGCGCGAGCGCGAAACGCGCGCCAGGCTGGCCGAGTCGACCGCCGAGAAGCCGGCCCCCACGGTGGCGCCCGAGCGCGTCGAGCTGGGCTGGGAAGACGTGGCCAGCGTCGATCCGCTGGGGCTGGAGGTGGGCTACCGGCTGATCCCCCTGGTCGACGTGCACCAGGGCGGCGAGCTGATGGGGCGGATCAAGTCGGTGCGCCGCAAGCTGTCGCAGGAGCTGGGCTTCCTGGTGCCGGCGGTGCATATCCGCGACAACCTCGACCTGGGCCCGAACACGTATCGCATCACCCTGATGGGCGTGCCGATGGGCGAGGCCGAGGTGCACAACGAGCGGCTGATGGCGATCAACCCCGGCCAGGTGCACGGCACGCTGCAGGGCATCGCCACGCAGGATCCGGCGTTCGGCCTGGAAGCGGTGTGGATCGAGAGCGGCCAGCGCGAGCTGGCGCAGAGCTACGGCTACACCGTGGTCGACCCGGCCACGGTGATCGCCACTCACCTGTCGCACATCCTGCAGGGCCACGCGCACGAACTGCTCAGCCACCAGGACGTGCAGCAGTTGCTGGACCGGCTCGCCGCCACCGCGCCGAAGCTGGTCGAGGACCTGGTGCCGAAGCGGCTGACGCTGGGCGTGGTGGTCAAGGTGCTGCAGAACCTGCTGGCCGAGCGGGTGCCGATCCGCAACATGCGCAGCATCGTCGAATCCTTGGCGGAGCACGCCGGGCAGAGTCAGGATCCCGGCGTTCTGACCGCCGCCGTACGCGTGGCGCTGGGCCGGCAGATCGTGCAGGAGATCACCGGGCTGGGCACCGAAGTGCCGGTGATCACGCTGGCGCCCGAGCTCGAACAGATCCTGCTGGGCTCGCTGTCCGGCGGCGGCGTGGCCGGCGCCGCGGTGGAACCGGGCCTGGCCGACCGCCTGCAGCAGAGCGTGGCCGATGCCGCGCGGCGCCAGGAGTTGAGCGGCGAACCGGCGGTGCTGCTGGTCGCACCGCTGCTGCGGCCATGGCTCGCACGCTTCACCCGCCACGTGGCACAAAACCTGCACGTACTCGCCTACAACGAAGTGCCCGACAACCGCCGGGTGCGACTGGTACAGGCCTTGGGGCGATGACTAGGAGCCGGGATTTGGGATTTGGGATTCGGGATTCGGAAAGAGCGGGTGCGCTACGAACTGGCGCGAACGGCTTTTGCGAATCCCGAATCCCGAATCCCGAATCCCGCTCGCGGAGCGAGCAATGAAAATCAAACGTTTCGTGGCGCCGGACATGCGCCAGGCGATGCGCGAAGTGCGCGAGGAGCAGGGACCGGAGGCGGTGATCCTGTCCACCCGCCGACTGGACGAAGGCATCGAGCTGGTCGCCGCGATCGACTACGACGAATCGCTGGTGCGCGAGGCCGTACGGCATGGCGCGCCGCTCGCCGCGGCACCAGCCGAGACGGAGGCGGCGACAGCCGATCCGCGTGCCGCCGCCGTCGAGGTGGTCGCGCCGCGTCAGCGCAAGGCCGCCGTGCCGCTGCCGGCGGCGCCGGCCAACGAGATGCCGGCGATGCGACCGCTGATGGAACAGGCGGCACAGGACACCGCGCAGCTGCGCAGCGAACTCGGCAGCCTGCGCGAGATGCTGGAGATGCAGCTGTCCAGCCTGGCCTGGAACGACATGGAGCGGCGCCAGCCGCTGCGCGCGCGGATCCTGCGCGAGATGACCCGGCTGGGCATCGAGCCCGACGTGGCGCGCACGCTGGTGGCCGGACTGCCCGAGCAGATCAACGCCGCGCAGGCGCGCTACCTGCCGCTGGGCATGCTCAGCCGCAGCCTGGCGGTGAGCGGCCGCGACCTGTCCGGCGATGACAATGGCGTCGTCGCGCTGGTCGGGCCGACCGGCGTGGGCAAGACCACCACCATCGCCAAGCTGGCCGCCCGCGCGGTGATGCGTCATGGCGCCGACCAGGTGGCGCTGGTCAGCACCGACCACTACCGCATCGGCGCCGCCGCGCAGCTGGAGCACTACGGCCGGCTGCTCGGCGCGCGGGTCTACCCGGCCTACGACGCGGCGAGCCTGCGCAAGGTGCTGGAGATGCTGCGCGGCAGCCATACCGTGCTGATCGATACCGCCGGCGTCGCCGGCAGCGACCCGCGGCTCAACCAGCAACTGGAAATCCTCGCCGACGCCGGCGGCCTGCGCACCTGTCTGGTGCTGGCGGCGAACGCGCAGTCGCAGGCGCTGGACGAGGCGGTGCGCGCCTACCTGCCGCTGAAACCGCAGGCCTGCATCCTGACCAAGCTGGACGAGGCGCCGGTGCTGGGCGGCGCGCTGTCGGTGCTGATCCGTCACCGGCTGCCGCTGGAGTACACCACCGACGGCCAGCGCGTGCCCGAGGACATCGCCGCGGCGGATGCGCGCGTGCTGGTGTGCCGCGCCGCGCAGTCGATGAGGCTGCCGGCGCCCGACGACGGCCTGATGGCCGAACGCTTCGGCTTCGCGGTGGCCGGCGCATGAGCGGAGTATTGGCGATGGATCAGGCTTCCGGGCTGCAGCAGATGTTGGCGGCGATGACCAGCCGGTCCGCCGCGGAGCCGCCGTCCGCGCACCAGGCCAGCAGCCTGCTGGCCGCGGCGCCTGTCGCGCGCCGGCACTGCCGCACGATCGCGGTGGCCGGCGGCAAGGGCGGCGTGGGCAAGAGCACGGTGGCGGTGAACCTGGGCGTGGCGCTGGCGGTGGCCGGGCGCGACGTGGTGCTGCTGGATGCCGACATGGGCCTGGCCAACGTCGACGTGATGCTCGGCCTGACGCCGTCGCGCCACATCGGCCACCTGCTCGACGGCGAGTGCACGCTGGACGAGTTGATGCTGAGCGCGCCGCGCGGCCTGCGCGTGGTGCCGGCCGGCTCCGGCGCGCGTCGGCTGGCGCAGCTCTCCAGCGGCGAGCATGCGGCGATCATCCGCGCCTTCGACGAACTGGCGCAGCCGCCGGAATACCTGCTGGTGGATACCGCCGCCGGCCTGTCGGACAACGTGACGATGTTCGCCGCGGCCGCCGCCGAGGTGATCGTGGTGGTGTGCGACGAGCCGGCGTCGCTGACCGACGCCTACGGCTTGACCAAGGTGCTCAGCCGCGACTTCGGCGTGCGGCGCATCCGCATGGTCGCCAACATGGTGCGCAACGAGGGCGACGCGCGGGCGCTGCACCAGAAGCTGGCGCGGGTCAGCGACCGCTTCCTCGACGTGGTGATCGAGTTCGGCGGCTGGGTGCCGCACGACGAGCGCCTGCGCCAGGCCATCCGCCGCCAAGGCGCGGTGGTCGACCTGTGGCCGTCCAGCCATTCCGCACTGGCATTCAAGCGATTGGCCACCGCGGCCGATAAGTGGGTGGAGCCCGACCGCGCAGGTCTCGACCGGATTGCTTTTTTTGCTGGCCGGACAACACCGGTGGGTGGGATGCCGAGATGAGCGTGGCTTCGGAATATCTGCAACTCTCCCGCGAGAGTGCCGACGAACTGGTGCGTCGGCACGCGCCGCTGGTGCGGAGGATCGCCTATCACCTGATGGGGCGGTTGCCGGCCAGCGTCGACGTGGGTGACCTGATCCAGGCGGGAATGATCGGTTTGCTGGAGGCGGCGCGCCATTTTGCCCACGACAAGGGGGCCAGCTTCGAGACGTATGCGGGCATCCGCATCCGTGGCGCCATGCTGGACGAATTGCGCCGCACCGACTGGACCCCGCGCTCGGTGCACCGCAAGACCCGCGAGGTGGCCGAGACGATCCGCCAGATCGAAACCGAGACCGGCGCCGAGGCGGACGACGCCGAGGTGATCCGCCGGCTCGGCATCAGCGCGGAGGAGTACCACCAGGTACTGGCCGACGCGGCCTGCGTGCGCCTGCTCAGCCTCACCGCGTCGGACGACGGCGAGGAAAGCACGGTGCTCGACGTGGTCGACGAAGGCAGCCTCGGGCCGGCCGAGAACGTCGAGCGCGACGGCATGCGCGAGGCGCTGGCCGGGGCGATCGGTGGCCTGCCCGAGCGCGAGCAGCTGGTGATGTCGCTGTACTACGAGCAGGAATTGAACCTCAAGGAAATCGGCGCCGTGCTCGGTGTGAGCGAGTCGCGCGTGTGCCAGATCCACGGCCAGGCGGTGATCCGGCTGCGTGCCCGGCTCACCGGGTGGCGAAGCTGAGAGCCTGTTTATGACCTCCAAGTACTCCGCGTTGTCATCGAGTGGCCGCCAGGTGGTAGTGCGTGGCGCAGCGCCTGACTGGCTGTCAGGCCAAGCCGCGCGCTGCCGCATGGCGGCCACTCGATGGCAACCCTTCGGGCCGGGTCTGTTTGCCCGCATGCCGGCGTCATCACTCGGTCGTGGACGGACGTCCACTCCCTCGTTCTTCCTTGGCCTGCGCGCAAACAGTTCCCGGCGCGGAGCACTTGGAGGTCATAAACAGGCTCTTAGAACCCCATGAATCCCCGCGGCCGGACCTCGGCCTGTACCGCACGTGGAGAAAGCGTTTGGACAAGAACATGAAAATCCTGGTGGTGGACGACTTTTCCACCATGCGTCGGATCGTCCGCAACCTGCTGGTCGAGCTTGGCTTCAGCAACCCGCTGATCCAGGAGGCCGACGACGGCGAGAGCGCGCTGGCGATGCTGCGCAGCCAGCCGTTCGACCTGGTGGTGACCGACTGGAACATGCCGAACATGACCGGCATCGACCTGCTGCGCGCGATCCGCGGCGAGGACGCGCTGAAATGCCTGCCGGTGCTGATGGTCACCGCGGAGAACAACCGTGACCAGATCATCGCCGCCGCACAGGCCGGCGTGAACGGCTACATCGTCAAGCCGTTCACCGCGGTCACGCTCAAGGAAAAGCTCACCAAGATCTTCGAACGGATCGCCGCCAGCGGAGTCAGCGCATGAACGTCACTTCACCCCTTGCCATCGACGAGATGCTGCCGCCGGAACTGCGTGATCTGCTGAACAGTCCCGAGGGCCCGGCGTTCGAGCAGGCGCTGGACGTGATGGTGCGCCAGCGCGAGCAGCGCCTGTTCCGCGCGCTCGGCCAGCTGGCCCGCGACCTGCACGACGCGGTGCGCCGGCTCGGCGGCGAACTGGCCCAGGAGGGCGTGCCCGGCATCGTGGCCGACGCGCGCCAGCATCTGCAGGACGTGCTGGAGATGAGCGCGCAGGCGGCCCACCGCAGCCTCGATTTCACCGATCGCATGCGGCCCCAGGCCGAATCGCTGACGCGCAACGCCGGCCAGGTGCTCGAGTGGACCAACGGCAACGACGCCGCCGCGGTGCTGGCGCGCGAGGCGGTGGCCTTCGCCGGCAGCTGCCGCGAAGGCCTGGCCGACATGGTGCTGGCGCAGTCGTGGCAGGACCTTACCGGGCAACGCATCAAGAAGGTCGCCAGCTTCATCGGCACGGTCGAATCCTCGTTGCTGGAACTGGTGCGGCTGACCGGCGCGCTGGCCGGCAGCGAGGCGCCGGCCAGCGCGGCCAAGGTGTCCAGTCAGGAGGATGCCGACCGCCTGCTGAGCGAATTCGGCTTCTGAGCGCACCGGCCATGGATGCGGAACTGGACAACGAGTTGCGCCAGGACTTCCTGGTCGAGGCGGGCGAACTGCTGCAGCGCCTGGACGAGCAGCTGGTCGGGCTGGAGGCGGCGCCGGGCGACGGCGAGCTGCTGAATGCCGTGTTCCGCGCCTTTCACACCGTCAAGGGCGGCGCCGGCTTTCTCGCCCTCGAGCCGATGGTGCTGCTGTGCCACCACGCCGAGGACTTGCTCAACGAGGCGCGCAACGGCAAGCTGGTGCTGGGCGCCGTGCAGATGGACGCGCTGCTGCACGCGCTGGACCTGCTCAACGGCATGATGGCCGCCGTGGGCGCCGCCGCGCCGCTGCAGATGCCGCCGCCGGCGTTGCTGGCCGCGCTGCTGCCGGAAGCCCGACCGGTGGCGGTCGCTGCGCCGGCGCCGCCGGTGGCCGCCGCCGGCGGCAGCATCGACGACAGCGAGTTCGAGGCGCTGCTGGACAGCATGTACGGCAACGCCGCGCCGGGCGCGGTTGCGCCGGCGCCGTTGCCCGCCGCGCCACCGGCGTCGGCGACGAGGACGATCGACGACGACGAGTTCGAGGCCCTGCTGGATACGCTGCACGGCAAGCCCGGCCAGCCGGCTGCGCCGATGCCGGCGCCGGTCGCCGTACCCGCGCCGGCCGCGCCCGGCACCCCGGCCAATGCCGCCACCACCACCCCGGCCGCGGCGCCCGCACACCACGCGGCGCCGGTGGAGAACAGCGTGCGGGTCGACACCGCGCGGCTGGACCTCCTGGTCAACCATGCCGGTGAACTGGTGCTGCTGCGCAACCGCCTGCTCAGCCTGGCCGCGCGCCACGGCAGCGAGGCCCTGGCCGCGGCGGCGAACGAGCTGGATCGGGTCACCGACGAGCTGCAGGGCGCGGTGATGGGCATGCGCATGCAGCCGGTGGGCCGGTTGTTCCAGCGCTTCCCGCGGATCGTGCGCGACCTGGCGCGCCAGCTCGGCAAGGACGTGGAACTGGTGCTGGAAGGCGAGGGCACCGACCTCGACCGCGGCCTGGTCGAGGCGCTGGCCGACCCGCTGATCCACCTGCTGCGCAATGCGCTCGACCACGGCGTGGAGCTGCCGGCCGAGCGCGAGCGGGCCGGCAAGCCGCGCAAGGGCCGCGTGTGCCTGTCGGCCAGCCAGCGCGGCGAGCGCATCGTGATCGCGGTGCGCGACGACGGTCGCGGCATGGACCCGGAGATCCTGCGCCGCAAGGCGGTCGAGAAGGGCGTGATCGACGCCGTGCAGGCCGCACGGCTGAGCGAGGCCGAATGCTATGAGCTGATCTTCCGCCCGGGTTTCAGCACCGCCGCGGTGGTGTCCGACATCTCCGGCCGCGGCGTCGGCATGGACGTGGTGAAGACCCGTGTGGCCGAACTCGGCGGCACCTTGCAGGTGCGCTCGCAGCTGGGCCACGGCAGCGAACTGGAGCTGACCGTGCCGCTGACCCTGGCGGTGCTGCGCGTGCTGATGGTGCGCGTGGACACGCGGCTGTTCGCGCTGCCGCTGGGCAACGTGGCGGAGGTGTTCGAGCTGGACGCGGGCCAGGACTGCCTGCTGGACGGCCGCCTGGTCGCCCGCCATCGCGGCCGCGCGCTGCCGCTGCTCGACCTCACCGGCTGGGCCGGGGCGCCGGCGGCGGCGGGCCGCCACGTGGTGGTGCTGCACATCGGCCACCGGCGGCTGGGTTGCCTGGTGCACGAGGTGCTCGGTCGCGAGGACGTCATCGTCAAGCCGCTGGGGCCGCTGTTCGGCGGCGTGCCGGGCATCGCCGGCGCCACCGTCACCGGCGATGGCCGGCTGGCGCTGGTGATGGACCTGGCTAGTCTGGCCGGCCTGGCCGGTGACGACGACCAACCTTCCACTTCACTGCAATCGACCGGCTGATCGGCATGGATCTGGTAAGCATCATCGGCACCATTCTGGCCTTCGTGGTGATCATCCTCGGCACCATCCTGAAGGGCTCCACCGTGGGTGCGCTGTGGAACGCCGCGGCGTTCGTGATCGTCTTTGCCGGCACCGCCGCCGCCTTGCTGGTGCAGACCCAGGGCAAGGTGCTCAGGCATGCGTTCAAGATGCTTTCGATGATCTACCGGCCGCCGCAGCACCAGCCGGGCGACCTGATCAGCCGCATCGTCGGCTGGAGCGAGATCTCGCGCCGGCAGGGCCTGCTCGGGCTGGAACCGCAGATCGAGGCGGAGCCCGACCCGTTCGTCAGCAAGGGGCTGCAGCTGCTGGTCGACGGCGGCGAGCCGGAGGCCATCCGCAGCGTGCTCGAGGTGGACCTGGAAACCCGCGAGTCGATCGACCTGGCCGGCGCCAAGGTGTACGAGATGGCCGGCATCTACTCGCCCACGCTGGGCATCATCGGCGCGGTGATGGGGCTGATGGCGGTGATGCAGAACCTGGCCGACCCGAGCAAGCTCGGCCACGGCATCGCCGCCGCGTTCGTGGCCACCATCTATGGCGTGGCGCTGGCCAACCTGTTCATGCTGCCGATGGCGGCACGGCTGAAGGGCCTGATCAGTAAACAGACGCGGATGCGCGAGATCCTGATCGAGGGCCTGGTGTCGATCGCCCAGGGCGACAACCCGCGGCAGATCGAGGCGCGCCTGCAGGGTTATGTCCCATGAGGAGGCGACGGCACGAGGAGCACCAGAACCACGAGGCCTGGGCGATTCCCTACGCCGACCTGATGACCCTGCTGCTGGCGTTCTTCGTGGTGATGTACGCGGTCTCGGTGGTCAACGAGGGCAAGTTCCGGGTCATGTCCGAGTCGCTGATCGAGGCGTTCAACGGCTCCAGCCGCGCCATCGCGCCGCTGCCGCCGACCAAGATCCGGCCGCACAACATCGCCCCGGCGATCGCCGCGCCGAGCGGGCAGTCCGGTTCGTCGATCGTGCCGATCGCGGTGCCCATCCCGCCGCATCCGGTGCCGGCCAGCGGCGGCAGCGGGCGCGAAGCGGGCCACAAGGCGAAGCCGCCGGAAACCCTGGGGCGCATCGAGGACCAGGTGCGCAAGGCGCTGCAGCCGCTGATCGACCGCAAGCTGGTGGTGGTGCGGCACAAGCCCGACTGGCTGGAGATCGAGATCCGCACCGACATCCTGTTCCCCAGCGGCGTGGCGCAGCTGTCGGAGCCGGCCACCGAGGTGCTGCACGACCTGGCGGCGATCCTGGCCAGCTTCGGCAACCCGCTGCGGGTGGAAGGCTTCACCGACGACATGCCGATCAGCAACACGCTGTACCCGTCGAACTGGGAACTGTCGGCGGCGCGCGCGGCCAGCGTGGCGCGGCTGTTTTCCACCAGCGGGATCGCCCCCGCGCGACTGGGCATCATCGGCTGGGGCGAGACGCGCCCGATCGCCGACAACGCCACCGTGGAGGGCCGCAACCAGAACCGGCGCGTGGTGGTGGTGGTGATGAGCGACCACCCGACCGCGCCGCGCGACCACGCCGCCCCGGAGAACGTCGGCCAGCTCGCCGGCCTGGCGGACCCGCCGCCGACGTCCGACGTGCTGCCCACCGTGCGCGTCACCAGTGGCGAGCCGGCCACCGCGCGCGCGCCGGCGGACGCCGCGGGAACTCCCGCGCCGTCACCGGTCGCCGGCAGTGCGCACCAGGCCGGCATGAGCAAGTGAAGCCGATGAATGCCTTACCCGGCCAAGGAGCACAAGCATGAGCGCCACCGCCCCCGCGTCCGCGTCGCCCGCCCGCCACTGGCTGTCGTTCCGCATCGGCGCGCAGCTGTATGCAGCGCCGCTGGACGAGGTCGGCGAAGTCATCCGCGACGGCGACCTGACCCCGGTGCCGGGCGCCGCCGCCGACCTGCTCGGCGTACGCCACCTGCGCGGGCGCATCGTGCCGGTCATGGACGGCCGCCGCCGGCTCGGCCTGCCGGCGCTGCCGGAGGCCAACCCGGCAAGCGTGCGCGTGGTGATGTTGTCGCAGGCGGGCCAGCGGGTCGGCCTGCGCGTGGATGCGGTCGGCGAGCTGCTGTGCAGTGACGGCATCGACATCGCGCCGCCGCCGCCGGGTCGCGCCAGTCGCGACGACGACCCGGTCAGCGGCGTGCTGGCCTGGCAGGGCGGTTTCGTGGCCCTGCTCGACGTGCGCCGGCTGTGCCGGGCGGACGATGGCGGCAGCCATGTGGCTTGAGCTTGGCGTGGCCGTGCTGCTGCTGTTGGCGCTGGCGCAGTCGTTGCTGCTGTGGCATGGCGGGCGCCAGTTGCGCGAGCTGCAGCGGCGCGTCGCTGCGCTGTCGCACGAGGCGGGCTTCGCCTGCACCGACGTGCCGACCTCGATGCTGGTGACGGTGCTGGGGCGGCTGGAGCGCCAGCTCGGCCGGGCCGAACAGCCGCCGCTACGGCAGTCCTATGAACTGGCCCAGCGGCTGGCGCGCGAAGGCGCCGACGTCGAGCAACTGGTCAGCCGCTGCGGCCTGTCGCGCGACGAGGCGAAGCTGGTGCTGCAGATGCATCCGGCCGGTTCCTGAACGTGGATCGGGGCGGTCATTCTTCCGCCGCGTCGTACACCGCGGCCAATACCGAGGCCGCTGCCGCGTAGAGCAACGCCGGCACGTCATCGCGCAGGCGCAGCGAAGCCAGCAATGCGGCGATCTGCGGATCGTGATGCAGCGGCAGGCCCAGCACCTGCGCGCGTGCCAGCAGCGCTTCCAGTGCCTCGGGCGGCATCGGCCTGGTCTCGGCCTGGTTGGCGCCGGCCAGCCGCAGGCTGACTCGGCGCGGGGGCGAGTAGGGCGGCGCGTTCATGCGGTGGCCTGCAGCAGCACGGCGCTGTGCCGGCCCGGCGGTTGCGGCAGGCCGACCTGGCAGCTCAGCTGGTCGAGCAGTACGCCGCAGGCGGCCAGCCGCTGGCGCAGTGGGCCGAACTGGCGTTCCAGCCGCTGCGCGGTTTCCATCTGCTCGGCCCACAGGCGTACCGTCAGCCGCGGTTCGCGCAGTTGCAGCTCGCCCTGCAGCGGGCCCAGCGCGGGCAGGTCCAGCGCGAAACCGAGCGTCCAGCCGTGGCCGCCGTCGGCGGGATCGATGCTGAGCTCCAGCTGCAGTTGCAGCACGTCGCGGCCATCCTCGCCCTGCAGCGGAATCTCGATCATCCAGGCTGGCAGCGGGCTGGCGCTGGCGTCCAGCTGGGCCACCTCCACCCGCGCCAGCGCCGCCTTCACCTCGCCATGCAGGCGGTCCAGCAGCGGACCCACGCCATCGTCGGCGGGCGCCAGCGGCAGCGGCACGCGCGGCTGCGCATGCATGCCACGCTGCAGCATCGGCGGCGCGGCATCGTTGCGGTTGGCTGGCACGGGCGCCGGCGCGCGACGGTCGAGCAGCGCGGCCAGGCGCAGCAGCGCGCCTTTCCAGTCGTCCTCGGCCAGCGCTGCCAGGTTGCCGTGCGGGCTGGCCAGGCGCGACTCGAAAAACAGTCCGCTGCGATTGATGGCCTCGCGCAGGCCTTCGCCACGGGTGATTTCGGCCGGCGTGCGCAGCGATTGCTCGAGCAGCGCCAGCGCCGTGCGCAGCTCCGGCGGCAACTGGCGCAGCACCGGTCGTTGCGCCAGCGTGCCCAGCGTGGCGAGCAGCGGCGCGTAGCCGTTCTGCTGCGGCAGGCGCTCGCGCAGCACGCGCTGGAAGGTGGCGTCGGCCGGCTGCGGCAGCATCTCCAGTTGCGGCTGCGCGCCCAAGCTCAGCACGCGCACCTGGAACTGCGCCGGCAACTGGCCGCCGGGCAGCTCCGTCTCCACCGCGAGCGCGCCAACCTGCAGCACCAGCAGGCCCTGCGGATTCACCCCCAGCGGGCGCGCCGACAGCACCGTGCCGATGCGCCAGCTTTGCGCCGTGGTGCCGGAGGCGGCACCGGCCCAGGTGAGGGCGGCCAGGCTGGTCGGTTGGATGATCAAGTCGGTTCCTGCGCGCGGGGCGGTGGGCGATCGGGTCCGTCCTGCAGGACATCGGCCGCGCGCGGCCGAACTTGAGCCGCGGTCGGCAGCGGACGCACGGCGGATGCGCCACCGGCATTTTCGCTCGCCATTGCTGCGCAAGCAGGGATTCAGTGCCGTTGTCCTGCAAGGGTCTGCAGGCGGCCTTCGCCTGGGTGACGAAGGTTGCCGAGGCGCCCTAAAGCGATCGCGCCGGTGGCCGATAAGCAATTCGTCAGCGCCAACGAGCGCGCGTGGAGCGGCGGCATGGCCGGCAAACGAGCGGCGACGCAGAAACAGGACGAGCGGCCAGCGGCGCCGGACGGCGCGGCCGCGGTGGTGCTGCCCGCGGACTGCCGCCTCGCCGCCCAGGCCGCGCTGCAGGCGGAGCTGGTCGGAGCGCTCGAACGCGGCGCCGGTGTGGTGCTGGACGCCAGCGCGGTGGAGCGCGTCGACACCGCGGCGCTGCAGTTGCTGGTGCTGCTGCGGCGTGAGCTTGCGTCACGCGACGGCGCGCTGGCGTGGCGTGGCGCGAGCGCGGCTTTCAACGAGGCGGCCGGCCTGCTCGGCCTGGCGCGGATTCTGGAACTGCCGGCCGCGGGGCCGGCCTGAACGAGGTGGCAGCATGGCAAAGATTCTTGCGGTGGACGATTCGGTTTCGATGCGCGGCATGGTGGCGTTCACCCTGCGCGGCGCGGGACACGAGGTGGCCGAGGCCGAGAACGGGCAGCTGGCGCTGGACGTCGCGCGCGGCAGCTCGTTCGACCTGGTGCTGGCCGACGTCAACATGCCGGTGATGGACGGCATCGCGATGGTGCGCGAGCTGCGTGCGATGGATGCCTACAAGGGCGTGCCGATCCTGATGCTGACCACCGAGTCGCACACCGAGAAGAAGATGGAAGGCAAGGCGGCCGGCGCCACCGGCTGGCTGGTCAAGCCGTTCGATCCGGAACAGCTGCTGGCCACCGTCAAGCGCGTGCTGGGCTGAGGAAACGCCGATGGCGACGGTCGACCTGACCCAGTTCCACAAGACCTTCTTCGAGGAAAGCCTGGAAGGGCTCGACGCGATGGAGGCGGCGTTGCTGGCACTGGACTCGGGTTCGACCGACCACGAGTTGGTGCACACGATCTTCCGCGCGGCGCATTCGATCAAGGGCGGCGCGGCGACCTTCGGCTTCGCCGACGTCGCCGCGTTCACCCACGTGGCCGAATCGCTGCTCGAAGAAGTGCGCAGCGAGCGCCGCGCGGTGGATACGGCACTGGTCGACCTGCTGCTGCGCTCGGTCGACTGCCTGCGCGCGATGCTGGCGCGATCCGCCGGCGGCCAGCCGGCAGCTGATGCCGACAGCGAGACGCTGCGCGGCGAACTGCTGCGCCTGGCCAGTGGCGAGGCGGTGGCGGCGCCCGCCGCGGTCGCGTCCGGAGTCGCATCGGCAAGCGGCTGGGACATCCGTTTCGTCGCGCTGCCGCACCTGCTGCAGACCGGCAATGATCCGCTGCGGCTGTTCCGCGAGCTGGAGCAGCTGGGTCGGCTGGAGGTGCGGCGCGCGTTCGTGCTCGACAGTGCGCCGGCGCGGCTGGCCGAGCTCGATCCCAGCCAGTGCCACCTGGGCTGGGAGCTGCGCCTGCACGGCGCGGTGGCGCGCGGCGACGTCGACGCGGTGTTCGACTGGCTCGACGGCGACTGCGAACTGGCCATCGAGGCGTTGCCCGGGGAGACGTCGGCGACCGCGGCGGATCCGGTGGCGATGGCCGCGCCGGCAACGGCACCCGTGCCCGCAGCTGCTGCGCCGCCGGCGCGCGAGACGGCCACCGTTCGCGCCGCTTCCGGCGAAGGCAGTTCGATCCGCGTGGGCGTCGACAAGGTCGATGCGCTGATCAACATGATGGGCGAGCTGGTGATCACCCAGTCGATGCTCAGCGACATCGGCGAGAATTTCCGGCCGTCGCAGCTGGAGCGCCTGCGCGAAGGCCTGCTGCAGCTTGAACGCACCACCCGCGAGCTGCAGGAGAGCGTGATGCGCATCCGCATGCTGCCGATCGGCTCGGTGTTCAACCGCTTCCCGCGGCTGGTGCGCGACCTGGAGCGCAAGCTCGGCAAGCAGGTCAGGCTGGAGTTGCACGGCGAACATACCGAGCTGGACAAGACGGTGCTGGAAAAGATCGGCGACCCGCTGGTGCACCTGGTGCGCAACGCGATCGACCACGGCCTGGAGCTGCCGGCGCAGCGCAAGGCCGCCGGCAAGCCGGAGAACGGCACGCTCAAGCTCAACGCCTACCACGAAGGCGGCAACATCGTGGTGCAGATCAGCGACGACGGCGCCGGGCTCAACCGCGCCGCCATCGTGGCCAAGGCGCAGCAGCGCGGGCTGCTCGGCGCCGGCCAGGAACCCAGCGACGCCGAGGTAGCCGAGCTGATCTTCCAGCCGGGCTTCTCCACTGCCGCGCAGGCCACCGACCTGTCCGGCCGCGGCGTCGGCATGGACGTCGTGCGGCGCAACGTGCGCGATCTCGGCGGCAGCGTCGGCGTGAAGAGCGAAGCGGGCAAGGGCAGCGTGTTCACCATCGCGCTGCCGCTGACCCTGGCGATCATCGACGGGCTGGTGACCGCGGTGGGCGATGAGCGCTACATCGTGCCGCTGACCTCGATCGTCGAGTCGCTGCGGCTCAAGCCAGAGGCGGTGCGCCGGATCACCGGCGGCGGCGAGGTGTTTCATTTCCGCGAGGAATACCTGCCGATCATGCGCCTGCACCGCGCCTTCGGTTGCGCCGACGCGGTCACCGAGATCGAACGCGGCATCGTGGTGGTGATCGAGGACGCCGGCCGGCGCATGGGCCTGCTGGTGGACGACCTGCTGGGCCAGCAGCAGGCGGTGATCAAGTCGCTGGATGCGCATTACCGCCGCGTGCAGGGCATCTCCGGCGCAACCATCCTCAGCGACGGCTCGGTGGCGTTGATCGTCGACGTGGGCGGCGTGGTGCGGCTGGGACAGCGCAGCAAGGCCGCTGCCTGAGAGGTCGTGATTTTTCAACCTCTCAGGCCGGCCACGGCGAGGGCATGGCGAGGGCATGTCGAGGGCATGGATGCCCGAGTTGAGGCAACGCATGTGAGCGAGTCCGGGCGTGTACCGGACTCGCGACGGAAGAAAACCACAGGAAGTGGTTTTCTTCACAAGCCCTGAGCGCAGGAGTCGGCCGGTCTGTGCCCAAGCAGCCAGGGAGCCGTCATCGACGTGAAGGAGGGTATCAAATCAATCGAGGCCATGGGGTCCGCATACTCCAACGGGAGGGAGGCATGTTTTCCAATGTGCACGACTTTTTTCATCGCTTGAGTCTCAATATCAAGGTGATGCTGGTGGTGGCCGTGGTGCTGGTCGGCTTGGTCGCGCTCACTGTGATGAACACCTTCCAGGGCCGCGATCTGTTGGTGCGTGGCGTGCAGGGGGCGTTGCAAAACAACGTGGAATCGGCGATCTCCATCGCCACGGCCTGGGATGAACGTGCCGCCAGGGGCGAATTGAGTCGGGCCGAGGCGCAGAAGCACGCATTGGCGCAGATCCACGACATGCGGTGGGGCGATGGTGCAGGCTACGTGTTCGCCTTCGGCGACGACTACACGCTGGCCGAGCATCCGATAATGCTGGACAGGCTCGGCAAGAGCGTACGCGACATGGTGGACCGGAATGGCAAGCCGATCTTCCAGCTGATGCGCGAAGTGGACGCTCGGGACGGCAGCGGCGTCACCTATTACGACTGGCCGAAGCCCACCAGCAAGAAGATCGTGGGCAAGATCACCTACTCGGCGTTGTACAAGCCTTGGGGCATGCACTTTGGCGCCGGCGCCTACCTCGACGAGGTCGATGCGCAATTCGTGCACATGATGAAAGTGCGCATGGCCAGGGTGGCGTTGATGGCGCTGCTGGTGGTGCTGGTGGTGTGGTTGACCATGCAAAGCATTCGTCGCAGCATCGGCGGCGAGCCGACATTCGCGGTGAAGATGGTGGGCCGCATGGCTGACGGCAATCTGTCGGTGGAAGGCGCCGAGGGCGTGAAGCTGGCGCCGGGCAGCATGATGCACGCGATGCAACGGCTGCACCTGAAACTGATCGAGGTGGTGGGCCAGGTGCAACATGGCTCGCAGGCAGTGAGCAGTGCCGCGCAGCAGATCGCCAAGGGCAATGACGACCTGAGCCAGCGCACGCAGGAACAGGCCTCCAGCCTGGAGGAAACCGCCTCGTCGATGGAGGAAATGACCTCTACCGTGAGGCAGAACGCGGAGAACGCCAGCCACGCCAATCAGTTGGCGAACGGCGCGCGCGAACAGGCCGAGCGCGGCGGCCAGGTGGTGGCGCAGGCAGTGGCGGCGATGGGCGAGATCAGCGCATCGAGCCGCCGGATCGCCGATATCGTCGGTCTGATCGACGAGATCGCGTTCCAGACCAACCTGCTCTCGTTGAACGCAGCGGTGGAGGCGGCACGCGCCGGCGAGCAGGGCCGCGGCTTCGCGGTGGTGGCCAGCGAGGTGCGCAGCCTGTCGCAGCGCAGCGCAGCGGCGGCGAAGGAAATCAAGGTGCTGATCGGCGAAAGCGTGGATCGGGTGCAGGCCGGCAGCGCGCTGGTGGAGCAGTCCGGTGCGGCGCTGGCGGACATCGTGGACAGCGTGAGGAAGGTCACCGACATCGTGGCGGAGATCGCGGCAGCCAGCCACGAGCAGTCGGCCGGCATCGACCAGGTGAACCGCGCGGTGATGCAGATGGACGAAGTGACCCAGCAGAACGCGGCGCTGGTGGAGGAAGCCGCGGCGGCGGCGCGGGCGATGCAGGAGCAGGCCGGCCAACTGCAGCGGCAGATGAGGTTCTTCCGGCTGGACGGCGCGCCGGCAAAGCCCGCGCAGGCGGCGTCGGCCTCGGCGCGCGTGGTGGCGTTGCCGCGCAAGCCGGCGACTCGCACGGCCGAACCGACCCGGTCGACCGCGGCGGCTGGCGGCTGGACCGAGTTCTGAGAGGTTGTGATTTTTTCAACCGCTCAGGCCGGCCACGGCGAGGGCATGTCGAGGGCATGGATGCCCGAGTTGAGGCAACGCAGGAGCAGTTGCCCGATGCCCGAGTTGAGGCAACGCAGGGAGCGGTTGCCCGATGCCCGAGTTGAGGCAACGCATGTGAGCGAGTCCGGGCGTGTACCGGACTCGCGACTGAGGAAAACCACAGGATGTGGTTTTCTTCACAAGCTCTGAGCGTAGCCGTTTTCCGCTGCCGCTGTTGCCGCTGCTGCCGCTGCTGCCGCGAGGCCGGCAGTAGCGGTTTTGCCCGGCGACTGCGCTGTACTCAAGTCCTCCCTGGCAAGGCCGATACAGGCATCGAGGCCGGGTGCCTGCAGACACCCCTCACAAGGTAGACGATCCATGCATGAAAACAACGCGGACACGGCGCCCACCGTGCAGCAGCTCACCTTCAGCCTGGCTGGCGAGGAGTACGGCGTCGACATCCTGACGGTACGCGAGATCCGCGGCTGGACGCGGGTCACCCGCATTCCGCAGACGCCCGCCTATGTGCTCGGCGTGTTGAACCTGCGCGGCGCGATCGTGCCGGTGATGGACCTGCGCCTGCGCTTCGGGCTCGAGCGTGAGAGCTACGGCGACAGCACGGTGATGATCGTCGTGGCGGTGGCCGAGCGCCTGTTCGGCATCGTGGTGGATGCGGTGTCCGACGTGGTGGACATCGACATGGCGGCGATCCGGCCGGTGCCCGACATGGGCGCGATCGTCGACACCCGCTACCTGAAGGGCCTGGCCACCCATGCCGAACGCATGGTGATGCTGCTGGACGTGGAGAAGCTGATGCGTCCGGAAGACGTTGAAACCCTGGACGCCGCGCTGACGGACGTCCGGGATGTCGAAGTTGCCGCCTGATCCGATCCGGGAATCACGATGAACATCAAGAAATTCATGGCACGTTTTACCAGGCTGCCGACGCTGTCCGTCAGGGCGCGCCTGATCGGCACGTTCGCGCTGCTCGGGCTGATGCTCGCGGCGGGCGCGGCGGTCGGCCTCGGCATGATGCAATGGCAGAACGAGGGCCTGCGCCACAGCTACGAGGAGGGTATGGTGCCGGCGCAGCTGATGGCCACCTTGCGCGCCAGGTCGCTGATGAACTTCGTCGTGCTCGGCGAGGCGGCGGGGGCGATCAAGAAGCCTGACCAGGTGAGGCAGAAGGTTGCGGAGTCCGAGAAGCTCCAGCAGGAGGTCGCCGGGATCGACAAGCAGCTGTCGGCGCTGCCGATGAGCCCGCAGATCGCGGCGAAGTACAAGGCCTACCGCGCCACCGACGCGGAGTACGAGAGCGGCCTGAAGGACATCTACGATGCCCTGCGCCAGGCCGATGAAGGCACCAGCGACCTGCTGGAAATGCAGGTGCGCCCGCAGCTGATGCTGCGCGTGGACACGCTCGACAAGCTCACGCAGGCGCAGAGCGACGAGGTGAAGCAGACGTACCAGACCCAGGTCGGCCGCTACAAGGTGGTGCGGCTGCTGGTGCTCGCCGCGCTTATTGGCGGCCTGCTGCTCGCACTGCTGGTGTCGACCTTGCTGGTGCGCTCGATCAGCGGCACGCTGGCGCATGTGGTGAAGGTGGCGCATGCCATTTCCGAAGGCCAGCTGGGCCATGCGATCAGGGTCGGGCGGCACGATGAGCTGGGCCGGCTGCTGGAGGCCTTCCGCGTCATGGACGAGCGCCTCGGCGCGATCGTGGGCGAGGTGCGCCACGGCTCCGATGCGGTCAGCAGCGCGGCGCAGCAGATCGCGCGCGGCAACGACGACCTCAGTCAGCGCACGCAGGAGCAGGCCTCCAGCCTGGAGGAAACCGCCTCGTCGATGGAGGAGATGACCTCCACCGTGAAGCAGAACGCGGAGAACGCCAGCCACGCCAACCAGCTCGCCCGCGGCGCGCGCGAGCAGGCCGAGCGCGGCGGCGAGGTGGCCGGCAAGGCGATTGCCGCGATGGGCGAGATCGACGCCTCCAGCCGCAAGATCGGCGACATCGTGGGGCTGATCCAGGAGATCGCGTTCCAGACCAACCTGCTGGCGCTGAACGCGGCGGTGGAAGCGGCGCGTGCCGGCGAGCAGGGCCGCGGCTTCGCGGTGGTGGCCAGCGAGGTGCGCAGCCTGGCGCAGCGCAGCGCCGGCGCGGCGAAGGAGATCAAGGGCCTGATCGCCGAGAGCGAGGAGAAGGTGAAGAGCGGCTCGGAGCTGGTCAACCAGTCCGGCAAGGCGCTGGCCGAGATCGTCGAGAGCGTGAAGAAGGTCACCGACATCGTGGCCGAGATCGCCGCGGCCAGCCAGGAGCAGTCGGCCGGCATCGACCAGGTCAACAACGCGGTGATGCAGATGGACGAGATGACCCAGCAGAACGCCGCGCTGGTCGAGGAGGCCTCGGCGGCGGCCCGCGCCATGCAGGAGCAGGCCGGCGAGCTGTCCGAGCAGGTCGGCTTCTTCCACCTGGCCGGCGATGGCGCAGCGAAGGAGGCCGCGCCGCAGGATCGCGCGAAGGACGTGAGCCGGGCCACAGAGGCGGTGTTCGCCGCCGTGCGCAAGACGCCGCCGCGGATGGCGTCCGCCGCCGAGACGGCGGACGCTGGCGCCTGGAAGGAATTCTGAGCATGGGCGCCGTCGCCGGCATGATCGGAGGCGATCCGGGGCCGGCGGACGGCGGCGCGGTGCTGCTCGGCGATGCCGAGTTCCGCTTCCTGCGCGAGTTCGTCCACGAGTATTGCGGCATCTCGCTGGGCGAGCACAAGCGCCAGCTGGTGCAGGGGCGCCTGGCGCGGCGGCTGCGCGCGCTGGGCCTGCACCACTTCGGCGCCTATTGCGAGCTGTTGCGGCGCGACCCGGACAGCGAGCTGGACAACCTTGCCAGCGTGATCAGCACCAACGTGACCTCGTTCTTCCGCGAGCAGCATCATTACGACCTGCTGGTCGACGAATTGCTGCCGCAATGGCTGCAGCAGAAGCGCCGCAGCGGCGATCGCCTGCGGATCTGGTCCGCCGGCTGTTCTACCGGCGAGGAGCCGTACGCGCTGGCGATGGTGCTGGCCGAGGCGCTGGAGCGCCATGGCGGGGCGGGCCTGGATGCGAAGATCCTCGCCACCGACCTGTCGCCGCAGGTGCTGGAAACCGCGCGCAACGGCGTCTACCCGCTGGAACGGCTGGCCGGCGTCAGCGACGAACGCCGGCGCCGCTGGATGCTGCGCGGCGCCGGCGAATATGAAGGCTTCGCCTGCGTGCATCCGCGCCTGCGCGAACTGGTGAGCGTGCAGCCGCTGAACCTGTTGCACGAGTGGCCCATGCGCGGTCCGTTCGACGCGATCTTCTGCCGCAACGTGGTGATCTACTTCGACCAGCCAACCAAGCAGCAGCTGTTTCGCCGCTACGCCGCGCTGCTGCCGGCGGGCGGCTACCTGTTCCTCGGCCATTCCGAGTCGCTGCACGGCATCAACGACGATTTCGAGCTGATCGGCCGCACCGTCTACCGGAAGCGCGGATGACGCCGGTAGTGACGGTCGAGCGCCGTAGCGCCACGCTGCCCGAGGCCATGCCCGGCTTCGAGCACCTGCGCCGGTTCTGGGACCCGACCCAGGGCCGCATGGTGGTGCGGGTGCTGCCGGGCGAGTTCTACGTGAGCGGCAGCGACGAGCTGGTCAGCACCGTGCTCGGTTCGTGCGTGTCGGCCTGCATCCACGACGCGGAACGCGGCGTCGGCGGCATGAACCACTTCATGCTGCCCGAGCCCACCGGCGAGCGCGACAGCTGGTCGTCGGCCAACGGGCGCGCGGCGCGCTATGGCAGCGACGCGATGGAGCAGCTGATCAACGCCGTCCTGAAGGCGGGCGGCCAGCGCGCGAACCTGCGCGTGAAGGTGTTCGGCGGTGGCCGCGTGCTGGCCCAGCTGAGCGACGTGGGCCAGCGCAACATCGACTTCGTGCACCGCTACATCGAGGCCGAAAGGCTGCAGCTGGCGGCGGAGGACCTGGGCGACGTCTACCCGCGCCAGGTGCAGTTCTTCCCGCACAGCGGCCGGGTCCGCGTGCGCCAGTTGCGCCGCAGCGACGACGTGGCGCTGGTGGCCGACGAGCGCGGCTACCTCAAGCGTTTGGCAAACGATCCGATAAAGGGTGAGGTCGAGCTGTTCTAGCGCCGTGGTTCCGGCGTGGCGATCGACCGGGCGACCGTCGCGGGCGACGGGGCCGTGGCTGCATGGCAAGGTGAGCAATGGATAGAGTGCGTGTTCTGGTAGTCGACGATTCCGCATTGGTGCGCAAGCTGATGTCGGCCATGCTCGCCTGCGATCCGGGCATCGAGGTGGTCGGCACGGCGGCGGACCCACTGATCGCCCGCGAGAAGATCAAGCAACTCAACCCCGACGTGCTGACCCTGGACGTCGAGATGCCGCGCATGGACGGGCTGACTTTCCTGGAAAACCTGATGCGGCTGCGACCGATGCCGGTGGTGATGGTGTCGTCGCTGACCACGGAAGGGGCCGACGTGACGCTGCGTGCGCTGGAGCTGGGCGCGGTGGACTTCTTCGCCAAGCCGAGCAGTGACCTCGCGTCCAGCTTCGGCGACGGCGCGCAGGAGATCTGCGCCAAGGTCAAGCTGGCGGCGCTGGCCAGGCCGCGCGCGCGCACCACGGTGCGCAAGCTGGATGTGGCGCCGCGGTTGTCGGCCGATGCGGTGCTGCCGCGCGTGCAGACCACGGGCACGCGCGGCGGCAGCCCGATCATCGCGATCGGCGCCTCCACCGGCGGCACCGAAGCGGTGCGTGTGGTGCTGGAGGCGATGCCGCCTGACGCGCCGCCGATCCTGGTGACCCAGCACATACCCGCCGCCTTCAGCGGCCCGTTCGCCGCGCGCATGGACCGCTGCTCGGCGATGCGCGTGTGCGAGGCGCAGGACGGCCAGCCGGTCCAGTCCGGCCATGCCTACATCGCGCCCGGCAGCCACCACCTGCTGGTGATGTGGGACGGCGCCAAGTACGTGTGCCGGCTGCACGACGGCCCGCCGGTGAACCGGCACCGCCCCAGCGTCGATGTGCTGTTCCGCTCGCTGGCGGCCAGCGCCGGCGCCGCCACCATCGCCACGCTGCTCACCGGCATGGGCGACGACGGCGCACGCGGTTTGCTGGAGTTGCGCCAGGCCGGCGCCGCCACCCTGGTGCAGGACGAGCCAAGTTCGGTGGTGTGGGGCATGCCCGGCGCCGCCTGGAAGTTGGATGCCGCCGCCGAGATGCAGCCGATCGACCACATGGCGGCACGCCTGCTGGCGCTGGCCCGCCGACCCCATACCGGCGCCAGCGGCGCCTGACCCGCGGATACTGGACCATGTCATTCACTCCTGCCTCGTTGTTCCGACACCAGCTTGTGGGCTGGATCGCCAGCGCCGTCGCCTTGTTGCTGGCGCTGGCCTGGCACCCCGCCTGGCTGGCGCCGCTGCTGGTGGTTGCGCTGACCTTGGCTTGGGCCGTGCCGACACGACCCGCCGCGCCGCCGGTTGCGCAGACTGTTGCCGGCGCGCGCGCCGAGCCGGTACGCGAGGCGCTGGAGGATGTGCGCAGCGCGCTGGTCGACGAGCTCGGCCATGCCACCCGCGAGCTGCATCAGGGCCTGGACCTGCTGCGCGACGCGGTGTCCGAGCTGGGCGGCGGCTTCGACGGCCTGTCCAGCAAGACCGCGCTGCAGCAGTCGCTGCTCAAGCAGATCATCGAGGTGCAGGACGGCGACGTGTCGGTGCAGGATTTCGCCGCGCGCACCGGCGACCTGCTGGAGCACTTCGTCGGCATGATCGTGCAGATGTCGCGCGAGAGCCTGCGCATCGTCTACCGCATCGACGGCATGGCGAAGGAGATGGACGCGGTATTCGGCCTGCTGCGCAACGTCAATACCATCGCCGAGGAGACCAACCTGCTGGCGCTGAACGCCGCGATCGAGGCCGCGCGCGCCGGCGAATCCGGTCGCGGCTTCGCGGTGGTGGCCGGCGAGATCCGCAACCTGGCGAGCAACTCCAACCAGCTCAACGAGCAGATCGGCGGCCACGTCGAGCGCGCGCGCTCGGCGATGGAGCAACTGCGCGGGCTGATCGGCGCAATGGCCTCGCAGGACCTCAACGTGGCCTTGTCGGCCAAGGGCGGCATCGACGCGATGACCGCCCATGTCACCGAGAGCGACGCGCGCACCAGCGCGGTGGCCGACCAGGCGGTGGAAATCAATCGCGGCCTCGGCAGCGACGTCTCCACCACCATCCGTTCGCTGCAGTTCGAGGACATCCTGAGCCAGCTGATCAGCCAGACCCGCACCCGGCTGACCGAGCTGCAGGAAGTCACCACCGAATGCACCCGCGACATCGAGGAGCTGGCCTGCGCTTCGCTGGAGGCCGACGCGCTGGAGGAACGCGCCCAGCGCGTGCGCAGCCGGCTGGCGATCCAGCGCGAGAAGGCGCGCCTGCGCTCGCGCGGCCCGGCGCTGCAGAACACCATGGACGCCGGCGAAATCGAACTCTTCTGAGGATTGCCCCATGATCGTCCACCACGACAGCGAACTCGATTGCCTGACCCTGCAGCTGGGCGAGCGTTTCGACTTCAGCATCCACCGCGATTTCCACGACGCCTGCCTGGGCAGCGGCAAGCCCGCGCGCAGCTACGTGATCGACCTGGGCGAGGTCACCGGCATGGACAGTTCGGCGCTCGGCATGCTGCTGCTGCTGCGCGAACACGCCGGCGCCGACCGCGCCGACATCCGCATCGTCAACGCCTCCGGCGAGCTGCGTGGCACCTTGCGCGTGGCCGGTTTCGACAAGCTGTTCGTGCTGCACTGAAGGCCCGCTGGCGCGGAGCGCTGCGCAGCGGCGGATACCAAAAAGGCTCCGCAAGGAGCCTTTTTGCGTCACGCTGCCGGCAGTATCACCAGGTGCGCACGTCGACCACGCTGACGGTGTAGCTGTCCATGTCCGCCTGGTAGCGGAACAGCCGGCCCAGGTCGAAGTGCACGGTTTCGCCCGGGGCGATGTTGGCGGTGCCGGCCGGCCAGCCCTGCTTGCTCTGCAGCACCTTGCCGCCGGCGTCCTTGACCTCGATGCGGATCTGCGCGGCCGAGGCCGCGGCACAGTTGTTGACCAGATCGCCGCGCAGGCTGAGGCGCGATGCCGCGACGCCGGGCTTGAAATCCTTGATGGCGAAATCGCCAGGTGCGCAGGCGGCCTGGGCAGCCAGCGGGGCGAACAGCAACACGGCGGAAACAACGAGGGCCTTCATGGGGGGAACTCCATCGGACAGTGGGGGAACCGCAACGCGGGAAACAGAACCACCCTCTATCGACACCACCACGCAGAACTTGAGCGCCATGCCGCGATCCCGCCGCCGCGCCGCGGTGCCGGGCGGCGCCGTCGGCTAAAGAATCCCCGCCGCGTGCCGATCTTTTTCCATGCCCGCATCGAAGGCATACATCGGGATGGCCCCAAACTCATGAAGACGCTCCTCCTCTCCGCGGTACTCCTGTTCGCCCCGCTGGCCGCCCAGGCCAACTGCACTCCGAAGGACTTCGCCGTCAAGGACTTCAAGCCCGGGGTCAACAACACCGGAACGTCGACACGGATGAGCCTGCGCGGCGACCTGGTCAACAACTGCGCCGCGGCCTCGGCCGCGCAGATCCGCATCGACATCAAGGACGATGCCGGTTCCGTCATCCAGAGCAAGCAGGCGTGGCCGGCCGGCACCTCCAACATTGCCCCGGGCGAAACCGTGCACTTCGACCTGGGCCGGCTGTTCCGCTACCAGTCCGGCATGAGCAGTTTCACCATCAGCGTGGTCGACGTGCGCACCTGGTGAGCGGTCCTGCCCGTCGCGGCCGGTGCACTCAGCCGTTGGCGTGCTCGATGAACCACAGCCCGGCGAACAGCTTGGGGTCGATCGAATAGCCTTCGGCGGCGCGCGCGAACAGCCAGGCGCCCGCTTCGCGGCGCGGCACCTCGTGCACGGTGATGTTCTCGGTGTCGTCGCCGCCGCCGGGGCCGACCTTTTCCAGTTCCCACGCACGCACGAAGGTGATCATCTCGGTGCTCATGCCCGAGGACGACGGGCCGCGATGGACGAACTCCACCCGCTGGCAGCGCCAGCCGGTTTCTTCCTCCAGCTCGCGCCGCGCGGCCAGCTGGGCGCTCTCGTCGGCCTGACCAGCCAGATCGCCGACCAGGCCGGCCGGCATCTCGATGGTGTTCTGCAGGATCGACACGCGGTACTGCTCGACGAACAGCACCTTGTCCGACGGCGTCACCGCCAGGATGATCACCGCCCCGCCGGGGTTGTTGCGCTCGGCGTATTCCCAGCGGCCGCGCTTGCGCAGGCTGAGCCAGCGGCCTTCGTAGAGGGTTTCCACCGGCGCGGCGGCGTCGGCGGGAATGTGGCTGCGGGAGTCGTTCATCAATGATCGCGTCCGGGGGAAGGCCGGCGGACATCTTGGACGTTCCGCATGACAGCGACAACCGCCGGTCGCGTTACAGCCATTTCGCGCGCTTGAGCCCGAGGTAGATGCCGCCGACGACGCCGCCCACCACCACGATGATGCCGGGATAGGCCCAGGGCTGGGCGAGCTCGGGCATGTGGGTGAAGTTCATGCCGTACCAGCTGGTCAGCAGGGTCGGCGCGGCGAGCATGGCGGCCCAGCCGGCGAGCTTCTTCATCACCTCGTTCTGGCGCAGGCTGACCAGCGAGAGGTTGACGTTGATCGCCGCGGTGAGCATCTCGCGCATCGCGCCGATCGCCTCGTTGACGCGGAAGGCGTGGTCGTAGACGTCGCGGAAGTACGCCTGCAGCACTTCGGGGATCAGGTTTGGGTGCAGCCGGATCAGCTGGTTGACGATGTCCTGCAGCGGCGCCACCGCCAGGCGCAGCGTCATCAGGTCGCGTTGCATGTCGTACAGCCGGCGCACCGTGCTGCTCTTGTACGTTTCGCCGAAGATGTCGTGTTCGAGCTGCTGCACCTCCTCGCGGAAGTCGCGCACGATCGGCAGCAGGTTGTCGACGATGAAGTCGAGCACGGCGTACAACCCGTAGCTGGGGCCGTTCGCCAGCAGTTCCGGCGTTTGCTCGCAGCCGCGCCGCGCCGGTGCGTAGGATTGCGAGGCGCCGTGGCGCACGGTGACCAGGTAGCGCGGGCCGAAGAAGATGTGCGTTTCGCCGAACGCCAGTTCGCCGTTGACCAGCTGCGCGGTCTGCACCACCAGGAACAGCGAGTCGCCGTAGGTTTCCAGCTTGGTGCGCTGGTGCGCGGCGTGCGCGTCCTCGATCGCCAGGTCGTGCAGGCCGAACTCATCCTGGATCTTGCCCAGCAAGGTCTCGTCCGGCTCGTACAGGCCGACCCAGACGAAGGTGTCGGGCTCGGCCAGCACCTCGCTGATGGCGTCGATGGTGACCTCGCCGATCCGCGTGCCGTTGTTGCGGTAGGCGACGCAGTTGACCACCATCGGCAGGTCGGTGCTCGGGGTCGCGGCGGGCGGCGTGGTCGGGTTCATGCCTGCATGATGCCCCGCGCGGTGGGGCGCGGCAATTGCATCAGCGGCGGCGCAGGCTCCACGCCAGCGCCAGCCAGCACGGCAGGGCGAACAGCAGCCACGGCTGGTTCTGCTGCGCGGTGCCGGGCAGCAGGTGCAGCAGCACGGCGACCATGCAGGCGAGCAGTTGCAGCGCGATCGCGCCGTCGATGAAACGCGAGGCGGCAAGGCCGCGGCGCGCGCGCCACAGCGTCGGCAGCAGCACGAACGCGAGCGGGTTGAACAGCAGCAGGTTCGCGTTGGCCCACGCCGAGTGGTGGGTGGTCAGCGTCCACAGCACCAGCAGCAGCAGGCCGACCGCACCGGCCGCGAGCAGGTATAGCGTGCCGAGCAGGGCGTAACCCGCGGGCCAGCCGCGGCGGGCGAGCAGGAGCAGCCCGGCCAGCAGCAGGCCGGCCAGCGCCAGTGGCAGGCGCAGGTCGGGCGCGGCCGCCGGCGGCGCCTGCAGGCGGTTGGGCGAGACCAGCTGCTCGTCGCGCAGCAGCGGATGCAGGGCGCCATGGCCGTCGTCGACGCGCACCTCGCGCAACTGCGCCTGCAGCACCTCGGGCAGGAAGCTTTCCTGCCAGGCATTCAACGGCTGGTCGGCATACGGTCCCAGACCCAGATCGAGCAGCAGCGCCAGCCAGGGCTGTGCGCTCATCAGGCGCACGGTCTGCTGGCGGTAGGTCATGCCGCCGGCATGCGCCTTCAATGACGTTGCCAGCACGCCGCCCAGCGCCTTGTCCAGCGCGTCGCGCACGCGGGTAGTGCAGTTGTCGACGTAGTAGTCGTAGGCGTAGCCGGCATTTTCCGGGCGCAGGTTCCACAGCAGGTAGTCGCGCAGCGCGGCGGCCTGCGCGGGGCCGAGCGCCAGCGTCTGACGGGTGACCGAGCGGCCGGCCTCGACGTAGTAGCTCTCATCCTGCGCGCTGGGCCCCGCGTCCATCAGGTAATGCATGCGGCCGCGGGCGAAATTCACGAAGAAGTTCTTCTCGCTGAAGTCGAACACGCCGTAGTTGAAGTTGACCGCCTCGCCGGAGACCGTGTCGCGCAGCTCGATCGCGTCGTGGCCGAAGCGTTCCCAGTAGGTTTCGCCAGGGCCGTAGGTGACCAGCGACACCTCGAGGTTCGCGCCGGGGGCGTTGGCGATGCCGGCGTGGGCGGGCGAAAGCGCGGCCAGCAGCAACAGCGCGAGCAGCAGGAGGTGGCGGCCGACCAGTTTCATGCGGTGCTACTGCTTGACCACGCGGAAGGCCTGCACGCGGCGGTCGTCGGCTTCGGTGACGTGGAACAGGTAGCCGCCGACGGCGACTTCCTCGCCGATCTCGGGCAGGTGGCCGAACTCGGCAGTGACCATGCCGCCGACGGTGTCGTATTCCTCGTCGGGGAAATCGGCGCCGGTCTGTTCGTTGAAGTCCTCGATCGGGGTCAGCGCGCTGACCAGCCAGTCGCCGCCGGGCTGTTCATGCATCAGTTCGGGTTCTTCCTCGTCGTCGTGCTCGTCGTCGATCTCGCCGACGATCTGCTCCAGCACGTCTTCGATGGTGACCAGGCCGGCGACGCCGCCGTATTCGTTGACCACCAGCGCCATGTGGTTGCGGCTGAGCCGGAATTCCTCCAGCAGCACGTTCAGGCGCATCGACTCGGGGATCAGCACGGCCGGGCGCAGGATGGCGCGGATGTCGAAGTGCTCGGCGGCGCCGAAGTACTTCAGCAGGTCCTTGGCCAGCAGGATGCCGAGGATCTCGTCCTTGTCCTCGCCGTGCACCGGGAAGCGCGAGTGGCCGGATTCGACCACGGCGGCGAGGACGTCGGGCAGCGGCGACTCGGCGGCCAGCATCACGATCTGCATGCGCGGCACCATCACATCGTCCACGCTCAGTTCGGTGACCTTGATCGCACCCTCGACCATGGTGAGGGTGTTCACGGACAGCAGTCCGTTGGTCTGGGCGGAGCGCAGTTCCTCGATCAGTTCGTCGCGGTTGCGCGGTTCGCCGGAAAACATGTGGCCCAGTCGATCCCACCAGGTTCGGTGGGCCGGGCCGCTGGTACTGCCAGGGTCGTCGCTCATTACTCGTTGGGGGTCTGCCCGAAACCGGGCGGAAGGCCGATTCTAGCGGAAAAAACGTGACGGTTCAGGGCACAAGCGCGCTGTTGCTGCTTTCCCTGCGGGCAGGGGGAGGCTGGAAGGAGGTGGCGGCGGGTGGCGGGGAAGATCAAAAGCGCACCCCACCCCGACCCTCCCCTGCGTTGCAGGGGAGGGAGCAAAGCGTTCAGGCGTAGGGGTCGGCGATGCCGAGGCCGGCCAGGACGCGGGTTTCCAGCGCTTCCATCGCTTCGGCTTCGGCCTCCTCGGTGTGGTCGTAGCCGAGCAGGTGCAGCACGCCGTGGACGGTGAGGTGGGCCCAATGGTCGCGCGGCGATTTGCCCTGCTCGGCGGCCTCGCGCAGCACTACCGGGGCGCAGATCGCCAGGTCGCCGATCAGCGGCAGCGCCACGCCTGGCGGCAGCTCGGCGGGGAACGACAGCACGTTGGTGGCGTAGTCCTTGCCGCGGTAATCGCGGTTGAGCGCGCGGCCTTCGTGGGCATCGACGATGCGGATCGCCAGCTCGGCGCCTTTGCGCCGCTTCGCCCCGCGCAGCGCCGCCTCGACCCAGCGGCGGAAGCTGGCCGGCGCGGGCAGGCCGGCGCGCGGCACGGCGTAGCCGAGGTGGACGAGAACGGGATTCGGGATTCGGGATTCGGGATTCGGAAGAGCGGTGTGCGGCATGTCGGGTATCCGTGGCTGCGATGAAGATCAGGTTGCCGGTTTCGGCTTTTCCCGAATCTCCAATCCCGAATCCCGAATCCCGGCTTCTTCCTCGAACGCCTCGTAGGCGCGCACGATCTTCGCCACCAGCGGGTGGCGCACCACGTCGCGCGAGGTGAAGAAGGTGAAGCTGATGCCGGTGACCCCGCGCAGCACCTCGACCGCCTGGCGCAGGCCCGAACGGGTACTGCGCGGCAGGTCGACCTGGGTGACGTCGCCGGTGATCACCGCCACCGTGCCGAAGCCGATGCGGGTGAGGAACATCTTCATCTGCTCGACGGTGGTGTTCTGTGCCTCGTCGAGGATCACGTACGAATCGTTCAGGGTGCGCCCGCGCATGTAGGCCAGCGGGGCGATCTCGATCACGTTGCGCTCGATCAGCTTGGCCACCTTCTCGAAGCCGAGCATCTCGTACAGCGCGTCGTACAGCGGGCGCAGATAGGGGTCGACCTTCTGGCTGAGGTCGCCAGGCAGGAAGCCGAGCTTCTCGCCGGCCTCGACCGCCGGGCGCACCAGGATCAGTCGCTGTACCCGGTTCGCCTCCAGCGCCTCGACCGCGCTGGCCACCGCCAGGTAGGTCTTGCCCGTGCCGGCCGGGCCCACGCCGAAGTTGATGTCGTGGCTGGCGATCGCGTGCAGGTAGCGCGCCTGGTTCGGACCGCGGCCCTTGATCACCCCGCGCTTGACCTTGATCACCATCTCCTGGGCGCCTTCGACGGCCGCCTCGGTGATCGCATCGATGCCGGATTCGGCCAGCTGCAGGTTGATCTGCGCACCGGTCAGCATCTCGCTCCCGGTGCTGGCGTACAGCGCGCGCAGCACCTTCTCGGCGGCGCGCACGGGCGCCTCCTCGCCGATCACCTGGAAGATGCTGCCGCGGTGGTTGATCTCCACGCCCAGGCGCAGCTCCACCTGGCGCAGGTGCTCGTCGAACGCCCCGCACAGGTTGGCGAGCCGGGCGTTGTCTTCGGGGTCGAGGGTGAAATCGCGCTGGTTGAGGCCGTTGGTCATGGGATACGTGTCGAATGCGTGTTCCTGTGGGCGTCATTCCCGCGACAGTGGGAATCCATTTCGTCGAAGCATCAAGCTCAAGCCGGACTCCCGCTTTCGGGGGCGGCGTCGGCATGCGAGGGACGGAGTCAAGCGGTCGCGGCGTCGGCTGTTTTCACCCGCCCGCGCAGCGAATTGCTCATTGCGTCGGTGATCACCACGTCGACGAACTGGCCGATCAGGCGCGGGTGGCCGGCGAAGTTCACGTAGCGCATGTTCTCGGTGCGGCCGCTGAGTTCGTGCGGGTTGCGCGTGCTGGGCTTTTCCACCAGCACGCGCTGCACGCTGCCGACCATCGCCTCGTTGATCTTCTTCGCGTTGGCGTTGATCGCGGCCTGCAGGCGTTCGAGGCGTTGGTGCTTCACCGCCATCGGCGTGTCGTCGGCGAGCTTGGCCGCCGGCGTACCGGGGCGGGCGGAGAAGATGAAGGAGAAGCTCTGGTCGAAGCCGACGTCGTCGATCAGCTTCATGGTCTTGCCGAAATCCTCGTCGGTCTCGCCGGGGAAGCCCACGATGAAGTCGGACGACACGCAGATGTCCGGCCGCACCGCGCGCAGCTTGCGGATCTTCTGCTTGAATTCCAGCGTGGTGTAGCCGCGCTTCATCGCCGAGAGGATGCGGTCGGAGCCGGCCTGCACCGGCAGATGCAGGAAATTCGCCAGCTGCGGCACGTTGGCGTAGGCCTCGATCAGCGAATCGGAGAACTCCAGCGGATGCGAGGTGGTGAAGCGGATGCGGCCGATGCCGTCGATCTGCGCGATCGCGTGGATCAGCACGGCGAGGTCGGCGATGCCGCCGTCGAAGGTCGGGCCGCGGTACGCGTTGACGTTCTGGCCGAGCAGGTTCACCTCGCGCACGCCCTGCGCGGCGAGCTTGGCCACTTCCACCAGCACGTCGTCGAATGGCCGGCTGATCTCCTCGCCGCGGGTGTAGGGCACCACGCAGTAGCTGCAGTATTTCGAGCAGCCTTCCATGATCGAGACGAACGCGGTGGGGCCTTCCGCGCGCGGTTCGGGCAGGCAGTCGAACTTCTCGATCTCGGGGAAGCTGATGTCCACCTGCGGCTTGCCGCTGGCGCGCTGCGCCTCGATCAGCTGGGGCAGGCGGTGCAGCGTCTGCGGGCCGAACACCAGATCCACGTAGGGCGCGCGCTTGACGATCGCCGCGCCTTCCTGCGAGGCCACGCAGCCGCCGACGCCGATCAGCACCGGCTTGCCGTCCCGCTTGTGCTGCTTCCAGCGGCCGAGCTGGCTGAACACCTTTTCCTGGGCCTTTTCGCGGATCGAGCAGGTGTTGATCAGGATCACGTCCGCCTCGGACTCGTCCTGGGTCAGCTCCAGCCCGTGCGAGGCCTTGAGCACATCGGCCATCTTGGCCGAGTCGTACTCGTTCATCTGGCAGCCGTGGGTCTTGATGAAAAGTTTGCCGCTCATGGGCGTGGGGTACCGTGGTTCGTGAGGCCGGACGCACCATCCGGTGAACCGCGCAGTCTACCCTCCTGGTGGCGCCGCCGCCAGCAATTCGGCATGGCGGATCAATCACTTGCGGAGCAGGCGCGCGGTGTGGCCGGTGCCTGCAGGCGCCCGGAACGCTGCATGGCGCACGGAATCGCCGGTTCGCACTTGGCGCTGGCGTCCGCCGGCGGCACACTGCGCCCATGTTCGGCGTCGCAAGCCAAGGGGGAAGCGCCGATCGGCCTGCCGGGGGCTTCCCAACACGTTCGATCCTTTGCGGGATCGCGTTCGGCTGTGCCTTGCTGTGGTGGCCGGCGGTGCGGGCCGGTGTCCTCTACCAGTGCAATGGTGTCAGCGGCGAAGCAGTGTTCAGCAGCAGCAAGGCCGGCTACCGCGGTTGCAAGGCGATCAGCAGTTACGCCGCGCCCGCGCCACGCCGTCGGGCGCCGCTGGACAAGGTACCTGGCTCGGCCGCGCCCACGGCGCGCCGCCTGGCGGCGGACGGTGCCGAGGCGACCTCGCTGACCGGCGTGCGCGGCACGGTCGAGACCAGCGCGCGCCGCATCGGCGAAGCCCCGGCGGAGCAGGTGTCGCTGGCCGCGGTGCAAGGCTCGGCGGTGAGCAGCGCGAAGCTTCCGGCCGCCGCCGGCAAACCCGGCCGGTGGGACTATCGCGAAGCGCCGGCGGCCGCGCCGGCGGCGGACAACCCGGCCGACCGGGTCCTGCGCGGTGCGGTGTACCGCATCGTGCGCGCGGACGGCAGCGTGGAGTACACCAACTTGGCGCCGGCCGGCGGCAAGGGGCGCGCGGTGACCATGCTGTTCACCTACATCGCTACCTGTGCCGCCTGCAATCTGCATTCGACCATCCGCTGGGGCAGCGTGTCGCTCAACCTCACCGCGTATGCCGACATCATCCGTGCCGCCAGCATCGAGTACGGCGTCGACGAGGCGTTCCTGCGCGCGGTCATCCACGCAGAGAGCGCGTTCAACCCGCGCGCGCTGTCGCTCAAGGGCGCGCAGGGGCTGATGCAGCTGATGCCCGGCACGGCCAGCGACATGGGCGTGCTGGACGCGTTCAACTCCGACCAGAACATCCGCGGCGGTGCGCGCTACCTGAGCCTGCTGTTGCGCGACTTCGACGGCAACGAGCGGCTCGCCGCCGCCGCCTACAACGCCGGCCCCGGTGCGGTGCAGCGCTACAAGGGTGTGCCGCCGTACGCCGAGACCCAGGTCTACGTGGAGCGGGTAGGCACCTTGCGCCGGCGCTATGGCACGGCGATCCACCCGCCGCTGGCGTCGCGCGGGCCGGGCTGAAGATCAGCTGTCCGGCATGCTGCCGGCGCTCAAGGCGGGGCGCTGAACCGGCGTGACTTCGAGATGGAACGGGCTGCCGTTGCGCAGGCCGGAGATCGTCACCGTGCTGCCCGGCTTGAGCGCCGCCTCGCGCCGGCGCAGGTCGGTCGGGTCGAGGATGTCGTCGCTACCGATGCGCAGCAGGATGTCGCGCGGGCGGATGCCGGCCAGCGCGGCCGGGCTGCCGGGATAGGCCATGGTGACCAGGGCGCCGCGCGCCGCCCCGGGCAGGCCGCCGTTGGCGGCCACCGGCACGAACGCGTAGTCGGCGCCGAGCCAGCCGCGCACCACGTGGCCGGTGGCGATGATCTGGTCCAGCACCTTCTTGGCGGTAGTGACCGGGATGGCGAAGCCGATGCCTTCGGCACCGGCGGCCTTGCCGATCAGCAGGGTGTTGATGCCGACCAGTTCGCCCTCGGCGTTGACCAGCGCGCCGCCGGAGTTGCCCAGGTTGATGGCCGCGTCGGTCTGGATGAAATCCTCGGCGCTGGAACTGTTCAGTTGGCGGCCGATCGCGCTGACGATGCCCATGGTGACGGTCTGGTTGAGGCCGAGCGGGTTGCCGATCGCCAGCACCACGTCGCCGGGCCGCAGCGGCTGTCCGGCGATGTGGATCACCGGCAGGTTGCTGGCGTCGATCTTCAGCACCGCCAGGTCCGATTCCTCGTCGGCGCCGACCAGGCTGGCCTTGGCGATGCGGCCGTCGTACAGCAGCACCTGGATGTCGGCGGCGCGTGCGATCACATGGTTGTTGGTCAATACGTAGCCCTGGCCCTGCGCGCTGACGATCACGCCGGAGCCGAGCGTCTGTTCGCGATGCTGGAAGGTGGTGGGCTGGCCCCCGAACAGTTGCTGCAGCACCGGGTTGTCGTACATCCGCACGGCCTGCTCGGTGACGATCCGGTTGGCGTAGATGTTGACCACCGAGGGCGCCGCGGCCGCCACCGCGTCGGCGTAGGAGACCGGGCCGCGGCCCGGGGAGGCCGGCGTGGCGGACGGTGTCGCCGGCCTTAGGCCGAAACGTTCGCGCAGGCGCCCGCCGCTGCCGGGCCAGAACAGGCCGACCACGAAAGCCATGGCCAGTCCGAGGATGGCGAAGCGCGCGATGAAGAGGAGCGTGCCGGCGGCATGTTTCATGTCGAAAGGAGAGGTCCCGGCAATCGTGTCGAGTGTTGCGGCGGCTGGACTTCGCCGCGATGCGGTTTATTGTACGGGGCGGGGCCTGACGCTACACTAACGCGATTTTTTGCGGGGTCCCAAACCCCACCTGGCATGGCATTGCAAGTACCGGAGAGCCTGATGGCGAACGAAGTCGTCGATCATGGCCGCCGTCGTTTTCTGACAGCAACCACCTCGGTGGTTGGTGGCATCGGAATCGTCGCGGCGGCTGTGCCCTTCATCAAGTCGTGGGAACCCAGCGCGCGCGCCAAGGCCGCTGGTGCTCCGGTCACCCAGTCGCTGGCCAAGATCGAGGCGGGGCAGATGCTCACCGTGTCGTGGCGCAGCCTGCCGGTGTTCGTGCTCAACCGCACCAAGGCGCAGCTCGCCACGCTGCCGATGGTCGACTCTCGCCTGGTGGACCCCAAGTCCGACGGCGGCTCCGCCGACCAGCAGCCGAAGTACGCGCAGAACGAAGCGCGCTCGATCAAGCCGGAATGGCTGGTGGTCATCGGCATCTGCACGCACCTGGGCTGCGTGCCCGACTTCGTGCCGGAGATCAAGCCCGAGCCGTTCGACCCGGACTGGAAGGGCGGTTTCTACTGCCCCTGCCACAAATCGCGCTATGACCTGGCCGGCCGCGTCTACGCCGGCGTGCCGGCGCCGAAGAACCTGCCGGTGCCGCCGTACCACTTCATCGACGACAGCACCATCCAGATTGGCGTGGATCCGAAGGAGGCTGGCTAATGGCCAACGTATTCACGAGCATCGGCGACTGGGTCACCGAGCGTGCACCCGGCATGATGCCGATGTACCGCAAGCACATGACCGAGTACTACGCGCCGAAGAACTTCAACCTCTGGTACTACTTCGGTTCGCTGGCGCTGCTGGTGCTGGTCAACCAGATCGTCACCGGCATCTTCCTCACCATGAACTACAACCCGAGCGCGGCGGGAGCCTTCGCCTCGGTCGAGTACATCATGCGTGACGTGGAGTGGGGCTGGCTGATCCGCTACATGCACTCCACCGGCGCTTCGCTGTTCTTCGTGGTGGTGTTCCTGCACATGTTCCGCGGCATCATGTACGGCTCGTACAAGAAGCCGCGCGAGCTGGTGTGGCTGCTCGGCATGCTGATCTTCCTGGTGCTGATGGCCGAGGCGTTCATGGGCTACGTGCTGCCATGGGGCAACATGTCGTTCTGGGGCGCCAAGGTGATCATCTCGCTGTTCGGCACCATTCCCTACATCGGCGGCGACCTGGTCGAGTGGATCATGGGCGACTTCCTGCCGGCCGACGCCACGCTCAACCGCTTCTTCGCGCTGCACGTGGTCGCGCTGCCGATCGTGCTGCTGCTGCTGGTGGTGCTGCACCTGGCCGCGCTGCACGAGGTGGGTTCGAACAACCCCGACGGCGTGGAGATCAAGAAGGGTCCCAAGGGCAACCGCTGGGATGCGTTGAAGCCGACCGACGGCATCCCGTTCCACCCGTACTACACGGTGAAGGACCTGGTCGGCGTGGGCGCGTTCCTGCTGATCGCCGCGTTCATCATCTTCTTCGCGCCGACCTTCGGCGGCTGGTTCCTCGAGCACGACAACTTCATCCCGGCGAACAACCTGGCGACGCCGTCGCACATCAAGCCGGTGTGGTATTTCACCCCGTTCTACGCGATCGTGCGCATGATTCCGTCCTTCCTCGGCTCGGCCGTGTGGGGCGTGATCGCGATGTTCGGTGCGATCGCGGTGCTGTTTCTGCTGCCCTGGGTCGACCGCGGCAAGGTCAAGTCGGTCCGCTACCGCGGCACCGGCTTCAAGGTGGCGCTGGGGCTGTTCGTGGTGTCGTACATCATGCTGGGCGCGGTCGGCGCGGGCGTTACCGCCGAAGTGATCCCGGCGTGGTTCGGCGATGTCGACGTGACGTTCTGGGAGAACCTGTTCGGCCGCGTGATGACGCTGATCTACTTCGGGTTCTTCGTATTCCTTTGGGTCTACACATACTACGGCTGGGAAAAGACCAAGCCGGTTCCGGAACGGGTGACGACGCATGACTAAGCGGCAGCTGCTAATGAAGCGGTACATCTTCCCGGTGGCGTTGGCGTTCGGTCTGGTCGTCGGCGGTGCGCCGGCGCAGGCGGCGGAAGGCGGCGGCCTGCCCCATGCCGGCACCAACGTGCAGGACCAGGCCTCGCTGCAGCGCGGCGCCAAGCTGTTCTTCAATTACTGCGTTGGCTGCCACTCGCTGAAGTACATGCGTTACGAGCGGATCGCCAGCGACCTGGGGCTGACCGAACAGGACGTGATGCAGAACCTCAACTTCACCGGCGCCAAGTTCGGTGAGACCGTGGTCTCGCACATGCCGGAGGCCGACGCCACCAAGTGGTTCGGCAAGGCTCCGCCGGATCTCTCGCTGGAAGTGCGCGCCAAGGGCGCCGACTGGGTCTACGCCTACCTCAACTCGTTCTACCTGGACCCGAACCGTCCGGTGGGCTGGAACAACACGGTGTTTCCGAATGCGTCGATGCCGTTCCCGTTGTGGGAGCTGCAGGGCCTGCAGACCGCGGTGATGACCGAGGCCAAGCCGGGCGAGGACGCCAGGGTCGAGAAACTGGTGCTGTCGCAGCCAGGCAAGCTGACCCCGGCGCAGTTCCAGCAGGCCAGCCGTGACCTGACCACCTTCCTGGAATATGCTTCCGAACCGGCTGCCCTGCAGCGCCATCATTACGGCGTCTGGGTGCTGCTGTTCCTGGCGTTCTTCACCTTCCTGTCCGCCATGCTGAAGAAGGAATACTGGAAGGACGTCCACTGAGCAGCCTGGTTGGCATTATCCGACTGCGGCGGCCACGAGCCGCCGCAGTCGTCTCACCGATGGGGAATTGCGCATGGTCCCAAGCGCCCGCTCACGCAGCGTATTGACGCTCTACACCACCGCCGACGACGTGCAGTGTCACCGCGCCCGGCTGGTGCTGGCCGCCAAGGGGGTCAGCTACGAGCGGGTACTGGTGGATCCGGCGCGGCCGCCGGAAGACCTGGTCGACCTGAATCCGTATGCCAGCACGCCGACCCTGGTCGATCGCGACCTGACCCTGTTCGACACCTCGGTGGTCTGCGAATACCTCGACGAGCGCTACCCGCACCCGCCGCTGATGCCGATCGACCCGCAGTCGCGCGCGCGCCTGCGGGTGGCCGCGGTGCGCATCGAAAAGGACTGGCTGACCGAGGTGGACATCATCCGTGCCGGCGGCCGACCCGCGGACGCGGCGCGCAAGCGCCTGCGCGGGCACCTGCTGGCTTCGGTGCCGCTGTTCAAGGCCGCGAAATTCTTCCTCAATCCGGAGATGAGCCTGGCCGACTGCCTGGTGGCTCCGGTGATCTGGCGGCTGCCGTGGCTGGGCGTGGAACTGGGGCGTGAGGGCAAGCCGGTGGTCGATTACGGCGAGCGTTTGTTCCACAGTCAGGGTTTTGCGCGCAGCATGACCGATCAGGAAAAGGCGATGCGGCAAATCCATGAGCAAGAATGAAGCGGCGCCGATGAGCTCCAACCGCCCGTACCTGCTGCGGGCGATCTACGACTGGATCAGCGACAACAACCTGACTCCGTACGTGCTGGTCGACGCCGGCGTCGCCGGTGTGCGGGTGCCGCCGCAGGTGGTCAAGAACGGCCAGGTGGTGCTCAACCTGGCCATGCGCGCGGTGGCGAACCTCGACCTCGGCAACGAGTGGATCAGCTTCGAGGCGCGCTTTTCCGGGGTCAGCCAGGCGATCCAGATTCCGGTGCCGGCGGTGCTGGCGCTGTATGCGCAGGAGAACGGCCAGGGCATGATGTTTCCGGCCGAGGAAGAGGGCGGCGATACGCCGCCACCCGCTCCTGAACCTGACGATCCCACGCCGGCGCCGGGTGCTGCCGATGCCGGTGGCGACAAGCCGAAACGCAGCACGCCGCACCTGCGCGTGGTCAAGTAGCAACGGGCTGCCGCGCTCAACGTGCGCGGCGGGGCTTCACTCGTACTCAGTTCAGCCGGTTGCGCGGACGCAGCGGCACCACCTTGCCGGACACGGCCGCAGTGCTCCGTGCCGCGGCTTCTTCCTGCGGCAGCAGTTCGATGGTGGGCAGGCTCAGGCTGCTGAGCGCGTCGCCGATCATCCACAGCCGGCCCGGCTCGCGGTCGTGGCCGTCGATGCTCACCTCGAAGCCGTAGCAGCGCTCGACCCTGCGCAAGCCGTTGATCCGGCGCAGCCGCACGGCGCGCAGGCCGACCGTTTCGTCGAGCAGTTGCAGGCCGTGTTGCTGGCATTGCTGGCGCGCTTCGCGCACGGCGCGTTCGCGCGCGGTGCTGAGTTTCAGCCACAGCCCCACCACGGCGACAAGCGCCAGCAGCAGCAACAGATTGGAAAGATCGCTCATCCCTGCAGTGTGTGGGCGCGGGCGGATGGGCGCAAGCTCGGCTCGGAGCTCGTGAAGAAAACCACCTCCTGTGGTTTTCTTCTGTCGCGAGTCCGGTACACGCCCGGACTCGCTCACATGAAACAGTCACTGGCGTGACTGTTTCATGCCCGGCCGTCGGGCAACCGCTCCTGCGTTGCCTCAACTCGGGCATCGGGCAACCGCTCCCTGCGTTGCCTCAACTCGGGCATCCATGCCCTCGCCATGCCTTCGCCATGCCCTCGCCGTGACCGGTCTGAGAGGTCGAAAAAAACACAACCTCTCAGTCCAGTTGCAGGCGCAGCGACAGGTCGACGGCGTGCACGTGCTTGGTCAGCGCACCGACCGAAATGAAGTCCACGCCGGTGCGGGCGTATTCGCCGATCGTGCCCAGGTCGACGTTGCCGGAGGCTTCCAGCGGCACGCGGCCGGCGGTGCGCCGCACCGCCTCGTGCATCTGCGCCGGCTCGAAATTGTCCAGCATGATCCGGTCCACACCGGCCTGCAGCGCCTGCTCCAGTTCGTCGAGGTTCTCCACCTCGACTTCGAGCAGCAGGTCCGGGTGCAGGCGGCGCGCCGCCCGTACCGCGGCGGCGATGCCGCCGGCGGCGATGATGTGGTTTTCCTTGACCAGCACCGCGTCGTACAGGCCCATGCGCTGGTTGTGGCCCCCGCCACAGCGCACCGCGTACTTCTGCGCGACGCGCAGGCCGGGAATGGTCTTGCGCGTGTCCAGCACGCGCACCGGGGTGCCGGCGACCGCGGCGACGTACGCGGCGGTCGCCGTGGCAGTGGCTGACAGCAGCTGCAGGAAATTCAGCGCCGAGCGCTCGGCGGTGACCAGCGAGCGGGCATGCCCGGACAGGCGGCAGATCACCGCGCCGGGGGCGGCCCGCTCGCCGTCACGCACCTGCCAGTCGATCCGCACGGCGGGGTCGAGGCGGCGGAAGCAGGCGTCGAACCATGCCGTGCCGGCGATCACCGCCGCGTCGCGGCAGGTCAGTTCGGCATGGGCGCCGGCGGCGGCCGGCAGCAGCCCCGCGGTGGCGTCGCCCGGGCCGAGATCCTCGGCAAAGGCGCGGTCGATGTCGGCGGCGATCTGCGCGGCATTCGGAGCCGCAAACGGCGAGGCTTCGATCATTCGGCGGTGGCGTCCGCCGGCGGCGTGGGGGCATCCGGCTGGCTCAGCTTGTTGACGATCGCGCTCATCGCCCGATCGAACAGCGCGTTGGCGGCAAGCAGGCGGGCACGGCCATCGGTGATCAGCACGGTCAGTTCCTGCGGCGAATAATCAGCCACCTTCAGGCCGCGCCGGTTGACGAACAGGTAGCGACCGCTCATCGGGCTGATCCACGACAGCTTGGCGCGGGTCATCGCCTCGTCGGGCAGGCAGAACTCCAGCCAGGTGCCCGGTTGCAGCGCCTGCACCTGGTGCCACTCCGGACTGTCCAGCGGTGCTTCGGCGAGATCCTCCTCGACGCTGTCCGGCGGCGTGGTGCCCTGGTCGATGACCGGCTGGATGCTGTCGGGGATCGCCAGCATCGCGGCATCCTCCTCGACCGCCACGGCCCCGGTGGCGCCCACGGTTTCGCCGAGCCGCTGCCGGTAATAGGTGTGCAACTGGCCCAGCAGGCGCTCGATATCCTGTTCCTGGAACGCCACGTTCGCCAGGCCCTGGCGCAGCGCGCGCTCGATGCCGGGCAGCATCTGGCGCAATGCCTGCCGGCTTTCCGCAGTGGTCGCCGGCTTGGTGCTGGCGATGAAGTCGTCGACGAAGCGCAGCGCGCTCTTGAACTCGGGTGAGCTTTCGCCCTGGCGCAGCAGGGTCAGCACCAGATGGTTGGCCCAGGCGCGGGCGAGCACGCCGTGCACCAGCGGCGGCAGCCTGTGCTCGCCGACGCGGTCGAGGATTTCGCGCGCGGCGCGGCGGCGCGCCTGCTCGAGCTTCTCGCGACCGCGGGTGGATTCGGCTACGCGTTGCTCGGCCAGTTCGGAACGGCGCTTGTTGAGATCCTGGAACTGCTGCAGGTCGAGCAGCAGGCGTTCGAAGATGCCCATGTCGTCGTCGAAGTCGTGCAGCAACTGGTCGACGATCGACTTCACCTTGTCGTGCAGGCGACGGTCGCGGTCGGATTCTTCGGACCAGCCCTTGGCCTGCTCGGCCAGGCAATCCAGCAGTCGTCGCGCCGGATGCTGGCGGTGCGCGAACAGCTTGCGGTCGAGAATCGCCGCCTTGAGATACGGGATCTGCAGGCGCGCCAGCATCACCTGCATCGTGGCCGGCAGGTTGCGGTCTTCCAGGATGAATTCGAACAGCATGCCGACCAGGTCGATGGTGTCTTCATCGATGGTGGCGACATGGCTGGGCTTCTCGCCGCGCAGCGCACCCAGCTGGGTCAGCAGCTGGCCCTTGAGCTGGAGTACCTCGCGGCTCAATGCGGCGGCATCGCCCGGTTGCGCGTATGGCAGCGGGCCGGCGCTGGCGATCTGGCTCTGCAGCACGCTGAGCGCGCCCAGCAGCTCGTTCGCCGACGGCAGCGGCCCGCTCGGCATCGCATGCATGGCGTTGCCGCCGGTGGCCGGGCCGCGGCGCGCGCTGAACAGCGCGTGCAGGGTCTGCAGCAGGTCGCCGGGAATCTCGCCGGTCGCCTCGCCGGCCGTCTCGGCAGCTGCCTGCGCGGCGCCCGTCGCATCACCGCGCAGCGCTTCATGGCGCAGCTGCGGCAGCACGCCGGCGCGGACCAGCTCGGTGTTGATTTCCTGGTAGAGCTCCTCCAGCGAGGACAGCACGTAGCGATCGAACAGCTTGTAGATGATCAGTTTGACGCGCATGTCGGCGCTGAGCTCGTGCAGCGCCTGGCGGAACGCCTGGGCCAGGATCGACGGCGCCACCGGGTTGCTGGAATCCTCGATCTTGCGGCCGCCGCAGATCACCGACAGGCGCTGGTTGACCGCGAACAGGTCGCGCGCGAGGCGCGCGTCGTTCTTGCTGATCATGCTGGTGATGGCCAGCGATTCCTCCAGCTCGTTGTCGGCCACCAGCGTCAGCTCGGGCGTGCCGAACGGCGAGGCCGGATTGCCCGTGGGCTGCGGGTGGATCAGCTCGCCGATCTGGCGGTTGATCGCGCCGAGGAAGCTGCGCTCCACCGCGGGCCGGCGCTTGCGCACTTCGCGCATGCCGTCGAAGTAATGCATCTGCGCGGCGTTGTTCTCGGCCTTCTCGGCCAGGTCGAACAGGGCATCGTCGACGTGCTCGAAGGCGTTGCCGACCCATTGCTGCAAGCGCTTGCCGGCGATGTTGCGCACAGAGGCGAGCAACTCGCCGACGCGCTCGCTGGCCGGGTCCAGGCGCTGGCTGAGATGGATGACTCGGGATGGATCACTGGCTTCGTTCATCGCCAACCCCTGCAACGTTGGTACGCGATCCGACCTGGGAAGGCGCCGCGCAGGCGTTGACGATAAGGCAAAGCGGGGGCCCGTGTCATGCCTCGGGCGCCCGTCGGGAAGCGTTGTGCGGCCTCAACCGGCGGGGAATCCGTTCAGCTGGGCGGTGCCGATGCCTTCCTCGGGCAGCATCACCGGAATGCCGTCCTCGACCCGGTAGATCACCTTGTGGTCGGTGGTGATCAGGCCTTCGCCGATCCGTTCGCGCACGGCGGCGCCGGCGACGGTGTCGACCTTGCCTGCGCCGATGGCGTCGTTCAGCGCGTCGAGCTCGCGCTTGCCCAACGGACGCAGGGGCATTTTGCTGACCGGGCAGCACAGGATATCGAGCAGACGCTTGTCCATGCTTGCATGTGCGGAGTGGGGAAAGCCCTTACAATAGCCGTTTTTGGACGGCCCGGCCATGACAGGAACAAGCAGGGCGCCGCGTGTCGGCGTGGTGATGGGCTCGCGTTCGGACTGGGAAACCATGCAGCACGCGGCGAACGTGCTGACCGAGTTGGGCGTGGCGCACGAGGTGCGGGTGGTTTCCGCCCACCGCACGCCGGACCTGCTGTTCAGCTACGCCGAACAGGCACCGGCACGCGGAGTGCAGGTGATCATCGCCGGCGCCGGCGGCGCGGCCCACCTGCCGGGCATGCTGGCGGCGAAGACCCGCCTGCCGGTGTTCGGCGTGCCGGTGCAGTCGAAGGCGCTGAACGGGATGGATTCGCTGCTGTCGATCGTGCAGATGCCGGCCGGCGTTCCGGTCGGCACCCTGGCGATCGGTCGGGCCGGCGCGGTGAACGCCGGCCTGCTGGCGGCCGCGGTGCTGGCGCTGCACGATCCGGCGCTGGCTACGTCGCTGGAGCATTGGCGCGCACGCCAGACCGAGGCCGTGCTCGAACAGCCGGACCCGAGCCGATGAGCGATCGGCGGCAGCCCGTGCTGGGCGTACTCGGCGGTGGCCAGCTGGCGCGCATGCTGGCGCTGGCGGCGGCGCCACTGGGCGTAAAAACGCTGGTGGTGGACAACGTGGCCGACGCCTGCGCGGGGCAGGTTGCGCCGCTGGTGGTGGCCGACTGGGCCGACTACGACGCGCTGGAGGCTTTCGCCGCGCAGGTCGACGTGGTCACCTTCGATTTCGAGAACGTGCCGGCCGGGACGGCGCGCTGGCTGGCCGAGCGGGTGGCGGTGTCGCCGGCGCCACAGGCGCTGGCGGTGGCGCAGGACCGGCTGGCCGAGAAGACCCTGTTCCGCGAGTGCGGCCTGCACACGCCCGACTTCATGACGGTGGATACGCGCCAGCAGCTGGATCAGGCGCTGGCCGTGATCGGCGTGCCGGCGATCCTCAAGACGCGCCGGCTCGGCTACGATGGCAAGGGCCAGTTCCGCCTGCACGCGCTGACGGATGCGGAGACGGCCTGGGCCGCGCTGGGCGCCCAGGCGGCGAAGCATGGCCTGATCCTGGAAGCCTTGGTGCCGTTCGAGCGCGAGTTGTCGGTGATTGCCGTGCGCGGCCGTGACGGCGATTTCCGCACCTGGCCGCTGACCCGCAACTGGCACGTCGACGGCGTGCTGTCGATGAGCCTGGCACCGGCGCCGGACATCGGGCAGTTGCAGCAGCGCGCCACCGCGCTGGCGCGCACGTTGGCCGAGCGGCTGGGCTACGTCGGCGTATTCGCGCTGGAGCTGTTCGTCAAGGACGGCGAGTTGCTCGGCAACGAGATGGCGCCGCGCGTGCACAACTCCGGCCACTGGACCATCGAGGGCGCGCATACCAGCCAGTTCGAGAACCACGTGCGCGCGGTGCTCGGCCTGCCGCTGGGCGACACCGGCGCGCGCAGCCCGTCGGCCATGTTCAACTGGATCGGCGAGCTGCCCGACGCGTCCGCGCTGCTGCGCACCGTCGACGCGCACTGGCACGACTACGGCAAGCAGGCCCGCCCTGGCCGCAAGGTGGGCCATGCCACGGTGTGCGCGCCGGACGCCCGGCAACTGGCCGCGCGGCTGGGCGCGATTGCCGCGGCGCTCGGGCGCGAGGCGCAGGTGGCGCCGGTGTTGTCCGCGCTCGGTTGAGCGGGGTCGGCGGGGCACAAAAAAACGGAGCCATCAGGCTCCGTTTTTTCTGTCTATACCGGGGGAGAATCAGGCCAGGTTGCCGGCCGCGAATTCCCAGTTCACCAGGTTCCAGAACGCCTCGACGTACTTCGGGCGGGCGTTGCGGTAGTCGATGTAGTAGGCATGCTCCCACACGTCGGTGGTGAACAGCGGCTTGTCGCTGCCGGTGATCGGGGTGGCCGCATTGGAAGTGTTGACGATGCCGAGCGAGCCGTCCGGACGCTGCACCAGCCAGGTCCAGCCGGAGCCGAAATTGCCGGCGGCGGACTTGCTGAATTCCTCCTTGAACTTCTCGAACGAGCCGAACGCCTTGTTGATCGCGTCGGCCAGCTTGCCGCTCGGTGCGCCGCCGCCCCGGCCCTGAGGAGCGGGGGGGCTCATCGAATTCCAGTAGAAGGTGTGGTTCCAGACCTGCGCGGCGTTGTTGAACATACCGCCGGAGGATTTCCGGATGATCTCCTCGAGCGGGGCACCGGCGAACTCGGTGCCCTCGATCAGCTTGTTGAGGTTGGTCACGTAGGCCTGGTGGTGCTTGCCGTAGTGGTATTCCAGCGTTTCGGCGGAGATGTGCGGCTCCAGTGCGTTCTTTTCGTACGGCAGCGGAGGAAGTTCGATCGCCATGATGGGGCTCCTTGGAGGTGGCTGGGAGGAAAGGTCGGCGCAGCGGACGGCAGCCGACGGGTGACTGGTACAATACCGGCTTGCCTGCATTGTAAAGATGAAACACCGAGCCATGGACATCAACGAGCAAATCAAGTCGATGCTGGCCGAGCATCCCATCGTGCTTTTCATGAAGGGCACGCCCGAGTTCCCGATGTGCGGCTTCTCCAGCCGCGCGGCCAGGGCGCTGGTCGACGCCGGCGCCGTGTTCCATGCAGTGAACGTGCTGGCCGATCCGCAGGTTCGCGCGGCGCTGCCGCACTTCTCGAACTGGCCGACGTTTCCGCAATTGTTCATCCAGGGCGAACTGATCGGCGGCTGCGACGTCATCGAGGACCTGAAGTCCTCCGGCGAGCTGGCCCGCATGGCTTGCGACGTCGCCGGGGTGGCGCCTTGACGACGCTGCGCACGTCGCACCTGCCCACGGGCTGGCAGCCGGCCGCCGACACCCTGGCCGATCGCGTGGTGCTGGTCACCGGCGCCTACGGCGGGCTCGGCGGCGCGGTGGCGCGGGCCGCGTCGCGCGCCGGCGCCACGGTGGTGATCACCGGCAAGCGCAAGCGCCAGCTGGAGCAGCTGTATGACGCCATGCTGGCCGAGGGCCTGGCCGAGCCGGTGATCCATCCGCTGGACATGGAAGTGGCCACGCCGCGCGATTACGCCACGCTGGCCGAAGGGCTGGAACGCGACTTCGGCCGGCTCGACGGCATCGTGCACGCGGCGGTCAGCTTCGGCGGACTGACTCCGATCAGCATGCACAAGCCCGATGCCTGGTTGCGCTCAATGCACGTCAACGTGAACGCGCCGTTCGCACTGACCCAGGCCTGCCTGCCGCTGCTGACCCAGGCTGCCGACAGCGCGGTGGTGTTCGTGCTGGATGATCCCGCGCTGCTGCAGCGCGCGCACTGGGGCGGCTACGGCGCATCGAAGGCGGCGCTGGAACGGTTCGTGGCGATCCTGCACGAGGAGACCGATAGCGGTCCGCTGCGCACCCATGCGATGCTGCCGGCGCCGATGCGCACCGCGCTGCGGCAGCTGGCGTATTTCGGCGAGGACATCCTGCAGCGGCCGTTGCCGGACGCCGCCGCCGCCGCTGCGGTGTACCTGCTCGGCGTGCAGGGCGCCGCGGCACGCGGCACGGTGTTGGACCTGCGGGCCGGTTGATGGTTTTACCGGCGGTGCTGCGGCGCTGCCAGCGAGAAGGGAGTCGAGATGGAATCGCAGATGACCACATTGTCGGCGGGCATCCTGCTGTTCCTGATCATGGACCCGCTGGGCAACATCCCGTTGTTCCTGAGCCTGCTGAAGGAGGTGCCGCCGAAGCGCCGGCGCCGGGTGATGGTGCGCGAGCTGCTGATCGCGCTGGGCGTGCTGCTGGTGTTCCTGTTCGGCGGCCAGTACATCCTCAAGCTGCTGCAGCTGAAGCAGGAGTCGATCAGCATCGCCGGCGGCATCGTGCTGTTCCTGATCGGCATCCGCATGGTGTTTCCGCCGGCCGACGGCAGCGGCATCTTCGGCAAGGCCGGCGGCGGCGAACCGTTCATCGTGCCGATGGCGATTCCCGGCGTGGCCGGCCCCTCGGCGATGGCCGCGTTGCTGCTGCTGACCAACACCCAGCCCGGCCGCACCGCCGACTGGACCATCGCGCTGCTGCTGGCGTGGCTGGCCAGCTCGTTGATCCTGCTCAGTGCCACCTACCTGTTCCGCTGGCTCGGCGAGAGCGTGCTCACCGCGCTGGAGCGCGTGATGGGCATGCTGCTGATCGCATTGTCGGTACAGATGTTCATGGCCGGCGTGGCCGCCTTCCTGCACGAGAGCGTTTGAAACGATGACCTTAAGCTTTGTTGTCGCAGAGCAAGGTTCGCATGATCGTGCGGCTGTCATAATAGGCCGGCAGGATGGGGGGAACCCGAGGAGGCAGACATGCTGAGCATCGAACAGTCCCTTGTCGATCGAGTGCCCTGGTTGGCGCAATACCCGCGTCTGCGCCGACCGATGGCGGGCATGCTGGGGCGGCTGGCCGACGAAGACGGCTTCAACCGCGTGCTGGCCCGGGTCGGTGGTGCCGAAGGCTTCGACTTCGTCGATCGCGTGCTGGACGTGCTCGGCACCAGCCACCACGTCAACCCCGGCGACCTCGAGAACATTCCCATCGACGGCCCGCTGCTGGCGGTGGCCAACCATCCGCTGGGCATGCAGGACGCGCTGGCGCTGCTGCAGCTGATCGGCTCGGTGCGCCGCGACGTGCGCATCCTCGGCAACGACTGGCTGGCGACGGTGCCGCAGCTGGGCCAGTTGCTGCTGCCGGTGGACGTGTTCGGCAAGGGAGCCGCCTCGCGCCTGCGCGGCATCTATCGCGCGCTGGAACATGGCGAGGCGCTGATCGTGTTCCCCGCCGGCGAGGTCTCGCGCATGCGCCCCGGCGGCGTGCGCGACGGCCACTGGTCGGACGGCTTCGCGCGGTTGTCCTTGCGCAGCAAGACGCCGGTGCTGCCGGTACACGTGTCGGCGCGCAATTCGGCCATGTTCTATGGCCTGTCGATGCTGGCCAAGCCGCTGAGCACAGCGATGCTGCCGCGCGAGGCGGTGGCGCCCGGCAAGCGGCGGATCGGTTTCAGCATCGGCGCGCTGGTCAGCGCCGAGGAGCTTGCGCAGCGCAGCGGCGGCTCGCCGAAGCAGGCCGCCAAGCTGATGCGCCGGCACGTCTACCGGGTCGGCCAGCATCGCGGCCTGGTGTTCGGCGGCCAGGCGCCGCTGGCCTTGCCCGAGCCGGCCGCGGAGGTCGCGGCGGAGCTCTCGCGCTGCGAGAAACTGGCTGACCTGGGTGACGGCAAGCAGGCGTGGCTGTTCATGGGGACGCCCGACAGCGCGGTGATGCGCGAGATCGGCCGCCTGCGCGAACTGACCTTCCGCAAGGTCGGCGAAGGCACCGGCGCCCGGCGCGACCTGGACGCCTACGATCCGCATTACGAGCACCTGGTGCTGTGGGACCCGCAGGCGCTGCGCATCGTCGGCGCCTACCGCTTCGGCCACGGCGGCCGCTTGATCGCCGAGCGCGGCATGGGCAGCCTGTACACCTCCAGTCTGTTCGACTATTCGCCAGCGCTGGAATCGCGCCTGGCGCAGGGGCTGGAACTGGGGCGCAGTTTCATTGCGCCGGCGTACTGGCGCTCGCGCGCGCTGGATCAGTTGTGGCAGGGCATCGGCCTGTACCTGCAGCGGCACCCGGAGCTGCGCTATCTGTTCGGCCCGGTGAGCATGTCGATGAGCCTGCCGCGTGAGGCGCGCGAATGGATCGCCGCGGCGCATCAGCATTATTTCGGCGCACCGGGTCTGGCCGCGGCGCGCCAGCCCTTCGTGGTCTCGCCCGAAGTGGTGCAGGGGGTGCGCACGGCGCTGGAGGGGCTGGACGCTGTCGCCGGCCTGGGCAAGCTGAAACACCACCTGGACGCGCTGGGCGTGAGCATGCCGGTGCTGTATCGCCAGTATGTCGATCTGGTCGAACCCGCCGGCGTGCAGTTCTTCGACTTCGGCGAGGACCCGGGTTTCTCCGGCTGCGTGGACGGCCTGGTGATGCTCGACCTGGCCAACCTGAAACCGGCGAAACGTGCGCGTTATCTCGGCAAAAGGGAATGATCCAAGATAGGCGACGGCGCTGGCCTGGCCGCAATGAAGGCGCCAGCTTGGCTCTATCTCATTGAGCAGAAAGGATTCACGTTGCAACCAAGGGAGATTCGATGACCGCCGTTGTCGTGTGACCGTTACAAAAATGTCACACAATATCGTTAAAATCGCTTAACGAGCGCGCGGGCGGGAAGGTCCAGCGAGCGGAAATTTTTGCGGGTCCATGCTCCATGGGGCCGCAGCAATACCAAAACCGGGGTTACGCATCGCGTCTGTGCACGCCTGGCACCTGCCGGGCGTGACGGCGTTCTTGACCCCAAGCATGAGTCTTTTTTTCGTTGTGAGCCTGAGGGACGACCCAAGTGATGAATAATCGAATTCGCGCCAAACTCCTGCCGTTTGCCATTGCCTCGTTGCTGGCGGGTGCACCGGCTATGGCACAAAATGTGACTTCATCCGCGGTGAATGGCCGAGTGGTGGATGCCAACGGTCAACCGGTGACTGGGGCCACAGTGCAAATCGTGCACGTGCCGTCGGGTACCACCAAGATCGTGACGACTGATTCCGACGGTCGCTATGCCGCACAGGGTCTGCGTGTAGGCGGCCCGTTCGACATCACGGCAGCCAAGGCGGGTCTGAGCCAGTCCGAACGGGACAACGTTTACCTGCAGCTGGGCCAGACCTCAGCCATCAACCTGACGATGGCGGCGAGCACGGCCGAGGCGAAGAACCTTGGCGAGGTGACGGTATCCGCATCGACCTTGGCGCAGACGTTCTCGGCGGACAACAAGGGTCTTTCGACCAACGTCTCCGGGCGCAAGCTCGAGACCACGCCGCAGGGCAACCGGTCGATCGACGACATCGCGCGACTCGATCCGCGCATCAACGTGACGGATCAGGGTGACGGCTCGATCTCCGCGGCCGGTCTGCCGAATCGTTACAACAACATCAGCGTCGACGGCATCTCCCAGGGCGACCCGTTTGGCCTCAACGCCAACGGCCTGCCGTACCAGGGGTCGCCGATCTCGGTCGACACAATCGGTGAATACAACATCTCCACCGCCAATTTCGACGTCACGTCGGACACGGTGGGCGCCGACATCAATGCAGTGACCAAGTCTGGCACCAACGAGTTCCACGGGTCGGTCTACTACGCCTACCGCAACGCCAACAAGATGGTGGGTGACGCCGGCTGGCTGGAGAGCAGCGATCGGGGCTACAACTACACTGGCTATCAGCGGGACTGGACCGGTGGCGTGACCGTCGGTGGCCCGATCATCAAGGACAAGCTGTTCTTCTTCTTCTCCGCCGAGCGGGAGAAGACCGTGGGCATCGGCGCCGATTCGGCGAATGGTCTGGACTCGTCGCTGGGCAACGGCCCGTCGACGTCCAACAGGGTTTCCCCGGGCGACCTGCAGCAGGTTATCGATACGGCCAAGGCATTGGGTCTGCAGCCGGGCAGCCTTGGCGCCAGTGGCACCACGCTGGAGGACAAGCGCTATCTCGGCAAGATCGACTGGAACATCACCGACAACCATCGTGCGAGCCTGACCTATCAGTACACCAAGGAAACCCAGCCAATCGTGCAGGGCAACTCGTCCAACACCATTGGCCTGAGCAGCTACTGGTATACCAAGAACAGCCTGACCAAGAACGCCGCACTGCAGTTCTATGACGACTGGACACCCAACTTCTCCACCGAGGCGAAGATCAGCTACCAGTCGTTCGAGCAACTGGCGGGCAACGCGTTGAACCAGCCGCAGGTGAGGGTCTACCTGTCGCCCAACAGCAAGGGGCCGTCCGTCTATCTGGGCGAGGACCAGTATCGCCACGAGAACGCGATCAACACCAAGAAATGGTCCGCCTTCCTCGCCGGTACGTTCTATCTCGGCGACCATACGATCAAGGGTGGCATCGACTACCAGCGCAACGAGATCTACAACCTGTTCGGGCGTACCGAACATGGCAACTACACGTTCTACGGCCTGAACAACTTTGCCCAGGGCAAATACGACTCGTATTACCTGTACCAGCCGGCACCGGGCTACACGTTGAATGACGTGGCTGCGACCTGGACCTACAGCCAGTTCAGCCCGTTCCTGCAGGATACCTGGCAGGTCAACAACAACCTGTCGCTGACCTACGGCGTGCGCGTGAACATTCCGCATGCGAATCATGCACCGCTGTACAACGCGGCTTTCGAACGGACCTTCGGCTACCCAAACAACACCAAGCTGGGCACCAAGAACAAGGTGGTCGAGCCGCGCCTGGCCTTCAACTACAGCTTCGACACCGAGCGCATGACGCAGCTGCGCGGCGGCGTCGGCCTGTTCCAGACCGTGCCGCCGACGGTGTGGATGACCAACCCGTACCAGAACAACGGCCTGACCGTGGCGAGCTACTCCTCGTTCGATCCGGCGACGGCACCGTTCAGCCCGAACCCCTATGGCCAGAACATTCCGACAGGCACGCAGAGCCAGCCGGCGGCAGTGGTCGATACCATCGACCCGAACTTCAAGCTGCCGAGCGTCTGGAAGGCCACGCTGGCGTTCGATCGCGAATTGCCGTGGTGGGGCATGGTCGGCACGGTGGAGTTGCAGCACATCAAGGTGCGCAACGGCATCTTCTACCAGGCGATCAATATCGGCGCTCCGACCGGCCTGTTGCCGGATGGTCGCGAACAGTACTGGGCCAGGCCGGGCCAGGCTGCGTCAAGCAGGGATGCTGCCGCAAATCGCAACAAGGCGTTCGACAGGCAATCGACCTTGCTGACCAACACCCAGAAGGGCAAGTCGGACAGCCTGACGCTGAGCTTGTCCAAGCCGTTCTCGGAAAACTGGTTTGGCGACGTCAGTTTCACCATGACTCATGCGACGGACGTCAACCCGGGCAACAGCTCGCAGGCCTTCTCGGGTTACCAGTACGTGGTGCGCAAGAATGTCAACGACGAAGTGGCCGGTACCGCCGACCGGAACACCGCCAGGACGGTGAAGGCCTCGCTGACCTGGCAGCACGCGTTCTTCGGTGACTACAAGACCTCAGTGTCGGCCTTCTACAGCGGCCACAGCGGCTTGCCCTACAGCTGGATCTTCTCCGGCGATGCCAACGGCGACGGCATCTTCTACCAGGATCCGATCTATATCCCGACGATCGGCGATTCGAAGGTCAGCTACGGCAAGGCTTCGCCCCAGCTGATCCAGCAGTTCCAGGATTTCGTCTCCGGCAACAAGTACCTCAATGCGCATCGGGGCCAGATTGCCTCTCGCAATGGCGATCATTATGGCTGGGTGAACCAGCTCGACATGAGCTTCTCGCAGGAGATCCCGGGTCTCTTCAAGGGCAACAAGGGCGTGGTACGGCTGGACGTGTACAACTTCCTGAACCTGCTCGACAAGAAATGGGGGCAGACGGTCAACACGCAGTACAACACGCGCACGCTGGCCGGTTATGACGGCGTCAACGCGCAGGGTCAGTACATCTACTCCCTGCCGACCGACAAGAGCGGCAACTACCAGCCGCAGCAGCTGATCCGCTATGACGCCGGCAGCAACCCGACCCGTGTCGTCTCGCGCTGGTCGGCCATGCTGACTCTTCGCTACACCTTCTGATCCTGACTTCAGGATTCGATCCGAAAGCGATCAGCCGGTGCCCGCGAGGGCACCGGCTTTTTTCTGGCCGGTGCGAATGCGCGGACTTGGGACTACCACTTGACCCTGTTCGGCGTATGGCCTGAAGCTACGCGACCGGCTCTGCGGAAAGCGGGGCATGGCGCAAGAACTATGGAGACTCGATGAACACCCGTTACGCCGATCCTTCCGGTACCACCAGCACCGTCAGCGCCCGCATCTCGCCGATCGGCGGCCTGGACGTCCTTTCCCGCAACGAAGTGGCGCGCCTGCGCGGTGCCAGCGGCTCGGGCCTGCACGTGCTGCTGCGGCGTTGCGCACTGGCGGTGCTGACCTCCGGCAACGTCAGCGACGACCCGCGCGCGATCCTGGAGCAGTACCCGGATTTCGACATCCAGGTGCTGCAGCAGGATCGCGGCATGAAGATCGAGCTGTCCAACGCGCCGGCGCAGGCGTTCGTGGACGGCCAGATCATCCGCGGCATCAACGAGCTGCTGGTCGCGGTGGTGCGCGACATCGTGTACGTGTCGACCCAGCTGGAACAGATCGGCTTCGACCTGGACGCGTCCGCTGCGCTGACCCAGAGCGTGTTCGAGATCCTGCGCAACGCGCGCATCCTCAAGCCGCAGGTCGATCCGAACCTGGTGGTGTGCTGGGGCGGCCATTCGATCTCGCGCGAGGAGTACGACTACACCAAGCTGGTCGGCTACCAGCTCGGCCTGCGCGGGCTGGACATCTGCACCGGCTGCGGCCCGGGCGCGATGAAGGGGCCGATGAAGGGCGCCACCATCTCGCACGCCAAGCAGCGGCGCCGGCACAACCGCTATATCGGCATCACCGAGCCGGGCATCATCGCGGCCGAGTCGCCGAACCCGATCGTCAACCACCTGGTGATCATGCCGGACATCGAGAAGCGGCTGGAGGCGTTCGTGCGTCTGGGCCACGGCATCATCGTGTTCCCCGGTGGCGTCGGCACGGCCGAGGAGATCCTCTACCTGCTCGGCATCCTGCTGCACCCGGACAACGCCAGCACGCCGTTCCCGCTGATCTTCACCGGTCCGCGCCAGTCGGCCGCCTATTTCGAGCAGATTGACCGCTTTCTGCGGCTCAGCCTGGGCGACGGGGTGGCCCGGCATTACCAGATCGTCGTGGACGACCCGGAAACGGTGGCGCGCATGATGATCAAGGGCCTGGAGAAAGTGCGCCACAACCGGCTCGACACCAAGGATGCATTCTTCTTCAACTGGGCGCTGCGGATTCCGCTGGAGTTCCAGCAGCCGTTCCGCCCGACCCACGAGGCGATGCGCGCACTGCAGATTCACCACGAGCGTCCGCGGCACGAGCTGGCGGCCGACCTGCGCCGGGCGTTTTCCGGCATCGTCGCCGGCAACGTAAAGGAAGAGGGCATACAGGCGATCGAGCAGCACGGCCCGTTCGCCATCGACGGCGACGCGGACATCATGCGGGCGCTGGACAAGCTGCTGCAGGCCTTTGTCGACCAGCACCGCATGAAGCTTCCCGGCGGTACCGCATACGTGCCGTGCTACCGGGTGCTGAGCGCCTGACGAAGCGCGGCGACGGTCCGGCGCGGCTTGACAGTTCGCCGGGTGCTCAGCAAACTACGCAGCTCCCGCCCGAATAGCTCAGCCGGTTAGAGCACTTGACTGTTAATCAGGGGGTCGTTGGTTCGAGTCCAACTTCGGGCGCCAGATGCAAGCCAGGGGCCGGCAGTGATGCCGGCCCTTGTTCTTTCCGGGGCCGGCAAAACCGGGCGTAGACGTTGCTGCGACGTCATGCCCCGTGGCAATCGCCACCGCAATCGCCGCCGTTGCGTATCATCGCGATATATTCCGCCTCATGTTGACGTGATGGCTGCAACCTGACGCCATCACGCCCGAGCCCCCACGCGCGATCCCCACAGGTTCCCCATGCGCCGCAATCATCCGGCAGGCCGCCTGCCCGAACCGCCTAGCCCGATCGCCGACGACGGCGACGAGACGCACTTCTGCCGCACCTGTGCGTTCTCCGGCGCGTGCATCGCCGAAGGTTACGGCAAGCCAGAGCTGGTCGAGCTGCATTGCCTGGTCGAACACGTCGGGCCATTCCATGCCGGCGAGCACATTTTCCGTACCGGCGATCCGTTCCGCTCGATCTTCGCGGTGCGCGCCGGCACGGTGAAGACCAGCATGGTCGATCCCGCCGGGCGCGAGCAGGTGCTCGGCTTCTACCTGCCCGGCGAGGTGATCGGCCTCAACGCGATCTACCCGGATCGGTTCCCGTGCGATGCGATGGCGCTGGATACTGCGTATTTCTGCCGCTTCTCGTTCCCCGCGATGAGCGCGCTGGCCACGCGCATGCCGGCGGTGCAGCAGCGGCTGTTCCGGCTGATCAGCAAGGAGCTGGGCATGGCCACCCTGCTGGCCGGCGACCACAATGCCGACGTGCGCATGGCTGCTTTCCTCACCGACCTGGCCGCGCGCTACAAGGAACGCGGCTTCTCCGGCACGCGCTTCCATCTCAGCATGTCGCGCGGCGACATCGCCAACTACCTGCGGCTGGCGGCCGAGACGGTGAGCCGCGTGCTCAGCCGGTTCCGCCAGCAGGGCCTGATCGAACTGGAGGGGCGCGAAATGGTGTTGCGCGACCCCGAAAGGCTGTGCGCGATCGGCAAGAATCTGCTGCCGCAGTGAGCGTCTCCGCGGCGGCTGTGGCGGCTTGACGCAGTAGCCGTTTTCCATCGGCAGGGATGACATATGTCAAGCGCGATTCGCGACGCCTCCCTAGGCTCTGCGCGCAGAAACCACAGGGAGACACCCATGTCACGTTCGTTGTTCCTTGTTCTTGCCGCGGCAGGCGCGTTGGCGCTTGCCGGCTGCTCCGGCAAGCCGTCCGCGGTATCGCCGGTGGGGGAGGCTGACGCCAGCCCCAGCCCCGCCGCGATCGCCGCCACCCATGGCGACTTCGGTCCGCCGCAGGGCGAGCCGATCCACGCCGTGCTGACCAGCCCGCCGCACGTGCCGCCGCCGGTCAACCGCAACCATCCGGCCAAGGTGATCGTCGAGCTGGAGGTGGTGGAGAAGGAGATGCCGATCTCCGAAGGCGTCAGCTACACGTTCTGGACCTTCGGCGGCACCGTGCCGGGCAGCTTCATCCGCGTGCGCCAGGGCGACACGGTGGAGTTCCACCTGAAGAACGCGCCGGACAGCAAGATGCCGCACAACATCGACCTGCACGGGGTGACCGGGCCGGGCGGTGGCGCGGCGTCCAGCTTCACTGCGCCGGGGCACGCCTCGCAGTTCACCTTCAAGGCGTTGAACCAGGGCATCTACGTGTACCACTGCGCCACCGCGCCGGTGGGCATGCACATCGCCAACGGCATGTACGGGCTGATCCTGGTCGAGCCGCCGGAAGGGTTGCCGAAGGTCGACCACGAGTACTACGTGATGCAGGGCGACTTCTACACCACCGGCAAGTACCGGCAGAAGGGCCACCAGCCGTTCGATATGGAGAAGGCGATCGACGAGCACCCGACCTACGTGCTGTTCAACGGCAAGGAAGGGGCGCTGACCGGCGACAACGCGCTGACCGCGAAAACCGACCAGACGGTGCGCCTGTTCGTGGGCAACGGCGGGCCGAACCTGGTATCGAGCTTCCACGTGATCGGCGAGATCTTCGACAAGGTGCAGCCCGAAGGCGGCACGGTGGCGCAGCACAACGTGCAGACCACGCTGATCCCGGCTGGCGGTGCGGCGATGGTGGAGTTCCACACCGATGTGCCGGGCAGCTACGTGCTGGTCGACCACTCGATCTTCCGCGCATTCAACAAGGGCGCGTTGGGCATCCTCAAGGTGGACGGCCCGGAAGACAAGACGATCTACTCGGGCAAGGAAGTCGACTCGGTGTACCTGGGCGACCGTTCGGAGCCGAACCTGAAGGCGGTGACCACCGCGGCGCAGGCGCATGCGGCCGGCACGCTGACCAAGGCGGAGCAGATCGCGGCGGGCAAGCAGCTGTTCACCGGCACCTGCTCGGTATGCCACCAGGCGAACGGCGGAGGCCTGGCGAACGTGTTCCCGCCGCTGGCCAAGTCGGACTACCTGGCGGCCGACCCGAAGCGGGCGATGACCATCGTGACGCACGGCCTGACCGGCAAGGTCACGGTGAACGGCCACGAGTACGACTCGGTGATGCCGCCGATGAGCCAGCTCAATGACGACGAGGTGGCGAACATCCTGACCTACGTGCTGAACAGCTGGGGCAACCCGGGCGGGCAGATCAGCAAGGAAGAAGTCGCCAAGGCCCGCGCCGAAGCGCCGGCAGCCGCGGCGCCCGCGCACTGATCGGGCTCGTCGCAATAGGCATCGTATGGAGGTAAAGACGTCCAAACGAGAAACTGCAAGAAGCAACGCCGGTCCTTGTGGCCGGCGTTGTCGTTTGCTTGCGGCGCACAGCCGCGGCGCGTTGTCACAGCGGCAGCCGGCATCGGTGGCGATTGACCGGAGTCAACTTGGGCGCGAGTGCACGCCCCGAGACTGCCGCCGACCACAAGGGAGCGATACCATGCACCATGCACGCAATCATCTTTCGGCCGCCTGCCTGCTCACGATCCTGGCCGCGCCGGCCTGGGCGGCCGGCGGGACCGGCAACGCCAGTGGGCCGGCCGCATCGGCCGAACCATCATGGCAACTGGAGTGGGATGCCCGCCTGCGCCACGAGCAGGTCGACGACGACGCGTTCGCGCGCGATGCCCGGGCCGACACCTTGCGCCTGCGCCTCGGCCTGCATGGCGAGTTCGGGCACGGCTGGAGCGGACTGGTCGAGGGCGCCGGTGTGGCCAGTGCCGGCGACCACTACAACAGCGGTGCCAATGGCCGTACTTCGTATCCGGCGGTGACCGATCCGCGCGGCGGCGAGTTCAACCAGTACTGGTTGCGCTGGCAGGGCGACCGGTTCGGTGCCACCGCCGGTCGTCAACGGCTGCTGCTGGACAACGAGCGCTGGGTCGGCAACGTGGGCTGGCGCCAGCACGAACAGACCTTCGATGCGGTCGAGTTGCGCTGGCAGCCGCTGGCGGCGTTGACGGTGCGCTACGACTGGCTTGACCGCGTGCACCGGGTAGCCGGCCGCGATGCGCTGAACCCGCTTGCGCGCGAGCGCAAGTTGAACACCCATCTGCTCAATCTGGCGTGGGCTCGGGACGCACAGCAGTGGACGGGTTATGCCTACCTGCACGAGGACCGCGACGTGGCCAGCGCCTCCAGTGCCACCTACGGCGTCCGCTGGAGAGGCAAGGCGTTGCGCCAAGGCAACGGCCTCGGCTGGACGCTGGAGGGGGCGCGTCAATATGACTACGCCAACAACCCGCAGCGCTTCGCGCACAGCTATTGGCTGCTGGAACCGAGCTGGACCCAGTCCGGGATCACCGCGAAGCTGGGCTGGGAACATCTGGGCGGCAACGGCCGGCATGCGCTGCAGACGCCGCTGGCCACGCTGCACGCGTTCAACGGCTGGGACGACCAGTTCGGCGTGACTCCGGCCGGCGGTCTGGAGGATCGCTACGTCGGCGTCGGCGGCAACTTCGGTCGTCATGGCACGGCCAGCAAGCTGGGCTGGGCGGTGGCATACCACGACTACCGCGCCGACCGCGGCGGTCGCTACGGCAGCGAGTGGAATGCCTCGCTGGCGTTTCCGCTGGCGCGGGGCCTCAGCGGCCTGCTGAAGGTAGCGGACTATCGCGCCGACGGGTTCGGCCGCGACAGCGCCAAGCTTTGGCTGCAACTGGAGTGGCGCGGCCAGCAGACACTGGCCGGCGCACGTTGAACGAAGTCGCACTGCGCATGGGCGTGTTGATCCAGGTCAGCGCGCCCGCAACGTCACTGGATTGAGATGATGCCATGCAAGCGAAGCCTTCCCTACCACGCCGCGCCGACGACGCGGTGCTGCCCGAACTCGACCTGCGCTGGCTGCCCTCGCCGGAGCCGATGCTGCGTGCGCTGGCCGCCGCCGATGCCTTGCTGCCGGGCCAGGCAGTGCAGGTGCTTACCCCGCTGCTGCCGACGCCGTTGCTCGACGCACTGGAATCGCGCGGCCTGCGGGCGACGGCGTTTGCCTTGCCGACCGGCGGAGCGCGCGTGCTGATCCGTTGCCCGGACGGTGATGACGCAGCTTCGGCTTGAACAGGCGCCGGCGCCTTCACTGCCGCGGCGCTTCCTGCTCGGCGCGCCATGCTGGGGCATGCTGGCCGGCGTGCTGCTGATCGTCGATGGCGACGCGGCGTTGCGCATGCGCTGGAGTCCGGCCACGCTGGCGCTGGTGCATGTGTTCACGCTCGGCGTGCTCGGCAACGCGATGCTCGGCAGCGTGCTGCAGTTCCTGCCCGCCGCCGCCGGCGTACGGGTGCGCGGCAGCGCGACGCTGGGGCCGTGGCTGCATGGGCTGTTCAATTTCGGTGTGCTGCTGCTGGTGGCGGGCCTGCACCAGGGCTGGCACGTCGCCTTGATCGTCGCGGCGGTGCTGCTGCCGCTGGCCTTCGTGCTGCTGGCGGCGATGACCGTGCCCGGCCTGCTGGCGGCAGCCGGGCAGCGCCTGCTGCGCGCGGGCTTCGGCGTGGCGATCGGTTTTGCCGTGCTCACCGCACTGCTCGGCGGCCTGCTGGCGCTGGGGCTGGCCGGCGACCTGGACTTGCCGCTGGCGGCGCTCGCCGATGTGCATGCGGGCTGGGGCGTGCTGGGCTGGGTGGTCGTGCTGATGGCCACCGTGGCGCGGGTGGTGATGCCGATGTTCCAGGGTACCGGCACGCTGCGCGAACCGGTGCAGGCGGCGTGGCTGGGCAGCGCGGTGCTTGCGCTGTTCGGCGCTGCCGGCTGGCGTCTGGCCGGTGGCGCTGGTGCCTGGCTGCTCGGCACGGTGCTGCTGCTGGGGCTGCTGTTCGCCGTTGCCGGCCTGTGGCTGCAATGGCGGGCGCCGCGGCCGCGCCGCGGGCCGCTGCTGTGGAGCTGGCGCGCGGGACTGGCGATGCTGGCGCTGGCCGCGTTGGCGCTGCCCGCGGACGTGCGCGGTGGTATGCTGGCCGGCGCGCTGGGGCTGGGCGTCGCGCTGCCGCTGCTGGTCAGCGGCATGATGCTGGAGATCGTGCCCTTCATCGGCTGGATCGAGCTGCATCGGCGCATCGGCCGCGGCGTGCAGCTGCCTGGCGTGCAGCGGCTGCTGCCGGTGCACGAGAAGAACCGCGTGCTGCTGGCGCAGCTGCCGCTGCTGTTGTTGCCGATGGCTGCGTGCTGGCCGTCGACGTGGCTGGCGCGTGTCGCCGGGTTGGCGCTGGTGCTGGCGTGGGGCTGCGCGTGGTGGACGCTGCGCGGCGTGCGCCGGCGCGCGAATCATTTCCTGTCGACCGTGGAGCCTCGCCCATGAGTGCCAAGTTGCCACTCGTCTATTCCTGTTCCGGTTGCTCCAGCGCGGCGCAGATGGCCAATCACCTGGCGCTGCGACTCGATCGCGCCGGCATTGCCGAGATGTCCTGCATCGCTGGCGTCGGCGGCGGCGTCACCGGGCTGGTGCGCACGGCGCGGAGCGGGCGGTGCATCCTGGCGCTGGACGGCTGCGTGCTGAAGTGCGTTTCGGCCTGCCTCGCCAACGCGGGCGTGGTGGCCGACACCCACGTGGTGCTCTCCGAGCATGGCGTGAAGAAACGCCAGCACGCCGATTTCGATCCGCACGAGGCGCAGCGGCTGTACGCCGCCGAGGTGCTGCCGGCGGCGCAGGCGCTCGCCGTCGTCGGGCAGAGTGGTTGACATGGGTCAAGGCGTGCGCCTGCCCACGCCGGCCATGATGCCGCCCAGCATGCGTGGCCCAACTTCCAACATGATGCTTCCGCCGCACCGCATGCGGTCGGCGGTGTAACCTCTGCGGCAGCGCGTCGTACCCGCCTGCCACGTCGCCACCGCCTGAGCCGTTCGTTTTCATCCTTCGAAAAGCAATCAGCATGAGTGCCTCCGCAACCCTGCCCGTGCCAGTCTGGCGCGACGAGCTCGAACACGAATACGCCGCGCTGGCCGAGCGCCTAGAACCGCTGGTGCCGTGCCTGGAGATTCCGCTGCACCTGCCGTGGATCGACGCGATCAACAAGCTGAAGAAGCAACGCGGCGCGGTGATCATGGCGCACAGCTACCAGTCGCCGGAGATCTTCCACGGCGTGGCCGACGTGACCGGCGACTCGCTGGGCCTGGCGCAGGCGGCAGCCAAGTGCGAGGCCGATCTGATCGTGCTGTGCGGCGTGCACTTCATGGCCGAGACGGCGAAGATCCTGGCGCCGCACAAGACCGTGCTGATTCCCGATCTCGAAGCCGGCTGCTCGCTGGCTTCTTCGATCACCGCCGCCGACGTGCGTGCGCTGCGCGCGCAGCACCCCGGCACGCCGGTGGTCAGTTACGCCAACACCTCGGCCGCGGTGAAGGCGGAATCCGATGCGATCTGCACCTCGGCCAACGCGGTGCAGGTGGTGGAGGCGATGGGCACGCCGAAGGTGATCTTCCTGCCCGACGAGTTCCTCGGCAAACACGTGGCGAAACAGACCCAGGTGGAGATCATCCTGTGGCACGGCCGCTGCGAGGTGCACGAGCGCTTCACCGCGCAGGAAGTGCGGCATGTGCGCGAGCAGTTCGGCACCAGGGTGGTGGCGCATCCCGAATGCTCGCCCGAAGTGCTGGCCGAGGCCGATTTCGTCGGCTCCACCACCGCCATGGGCAAGTGGCTGGCGCGCGAGAAGCCGGCCCGGGTGGCGATGATCACCGAGTGCTCGATGGCCGACAACCTCAAGTCGCAGTTCCCGCAGACCGAGTTCATCAAGCCGTGCAACCTGTGTCCGCATATGCAGCGGATCACCCTGCAGAACATCTACGCCTGCCTGCGCGACCTGCGGCATGCGATCGAGATCCCCGCCGAGGTCAGCGTGCGAGCGCGCGCAGCGCTGGAACGCATGCTGGCGATCGGACGGCGCGAAAGCGTATGAGGCACGCACAGCTGCCGATCGTGGTGGTGGGTGGCGGTGCGGCCGGGTTGGCCACGGCGCTGGCCATGGCGCCGGCGCCGGTGCGGCTGCTGTGCCGCGCCCACGATGGCCGCGGCAGCGCCAGCGCGCTGGCCCAGGGCGGCATCGCTGCGGCGCTCGATCCGCGCGACAGCGCGGCCGCGCATGCCGCCGACACGCTGGTCGCCGGTGCGCAGCACAACGATGTGGCGATGGTGCAGTGGCTGGCGGCCGGGGCGCCGGCGGCGATCGCGTGGCTGCAGGCGCAGGGCGTGGTGTTCGATCGCGATGCACAGGGCTGCCTGCAGTTGGGTCGCGAAGGGGGCCATAGCACGGCGCGCATCGTGCACGCCGGCGGCGATGCCAGCGGCGCCGCGTTGGTCTACGCCTTGCGCGCCAGGGTGCAGGAGGCCGCGCACGTGCAGTGGCGCGGCGGCGTCGATGTCGATGGCCTGCTGCTGCGTGAGGGGCGCGTGGCGGGCGTGCGCACCCGCGACGAGCGCGGTCGCCGTGAGCGGATCGAGGCGTCGGTCGTGGTGCTGGCTACCGGCGGCATCGGCGCCTTGTATGCGCGCACCAGCAATCCACCGGGTGCCGATGGCGCCGGCCTCGCGCTGGGCCTGGCGGCGGGGGCCGCGGCCCGCGACCTGGAGTTCGTGCAATTCCATCCCACCGCGCTCGACGTGCCGGGCCATTGCCTGCCGCTGATCACCGAGGCGCTGCGCGGTGCCGGTGCCCGCCTGCATGATGGCGGCGGTCACGCGCTGATGGCGGGGGTGCATCCGCTCGGCGACCTGGCGCCGCGCGATGTGGTGTCGCGGCGCGTGGCCGCGGAGCAGGCCGCGGGTGGGCGGGTCTGGCTCGACGCCACCGGTGTGGACGGCGACTGGGCGCGGCGTTTTCCCACCGTATTGGCGGCATGCCTTGCGCACGGCTTCGACCCCCGCCGCGATGCGCTGCCGGTGACGCCGGCGGCGCATTTCCACATGGGCGGGCTGGCCACCGATGCGGACGGCCGCACCAGCGTGCCGGGGCTGTACGCGGTGGGCGAGGTGGCCTGCAACGGCGTGCACGGCGCCAACCGCCTGGCCAGCAATTCGCTGCTCGAAGGCGTGCTGGGCGGCCGCCGGCTGGGTGAGCTGCTGGCGAATGCCCCGGTGCCGGAGCCAGGCCGCGGCCGGCTGCGCGTGGTCGAGCGCGGCGAAAGCCTGCCGCCCGCCCAGCTCACGGCGTTGCACGCGCTGCTGTGGCAGGCGGCCGGTCCGGTGCGCGAGGCCCGCGCCCTGCGCGATGCATGGCGGGCCTGCGCGGCGCTGGCCGAGGCCGGCTGGCAGGCCCGGCTGGCCAAGGCGCTGCTGCGTGCGATGCGCCTGCGTCGGCATTCGCTGGGCGCGCATTGGCGGGAGGATCGCGGCTGTCCGCGCTGAGCTCGTTTCAATGCGTGCGCGTACGGCGCAGGCAGGGTTGACCCGCGTCAAGACAGGAGCGCGCCCAGCTGTCACACTGGGCGTTCCTCACCCCGCGAGTTATTCATGACACGTCCTTCCTCCTTCGACTACGAACAGCTGCGTGCCTGTGGTCGCGGCGAGCTGTTCGGCGACGACAATGCCCGTCTGCCTTCGCCGCCGATGCTGATGTTCGATCGCATCACGCAGATTTCCGAGGAAGGTGGTGCCTACGGCAAGGGTTTGATCCACGCCGAGATGGACATCCATCCGAAGCTATGGTTTTTCGACTGCCACTTCATCGGCGATCCGGTGATGCCCGGTTGCCTGGGCCTGGATGCGATGTGGCAGCTCAGCGGTTTCTTCCTGCCGTGGCTGGGCGAACCCGGTCGCGGCCGCGCGCTCGGCGTGGGCAACGTGAAGTTCTCCGGCCAGGTGATGCCGACGGCGAAGCTGGTGCGCTACGAGATCGATATCCGCCGCGTGATGCGCGGCAAGCTGCGGCTGGTGATTGCCGACGGCAAGACCTTCGTCGACGATCGCCTGATCTATGAAGCCAGCGACATGCGCGTCGGCCTGTTCCAGACCACCGAGGGTTTTTGAGATGCGTCGTGTCGTAGTGACGGGCATGGGCATCGTGTCGTGCCTGGGCAATCTTCCGGCCACGGTGGTGCGCGCGCTGCGCGACGGCCGCAGCGGCATCCAGGCGATTCCGGAGTACATCGAGCGCGGCCTGCGCAGCCATGTGGCCGGTGTGCCGCAGATCGACCTGGACGCCGCGATCGATCGCAAGCTGAAGCGTTTCATGGGTGATGCCGCCGCCTACGCCTACGTGGCGATGCGTTCGGCGATCGCCGATGCGGGACTGGCTATCGAGCACATCCGCCATCCGCGCAGCGGCGTGATCGCCGGCTCCGGCGGTGGTTCGGCGCGGTGGCAGATCGAGACCGGCGACATTCTGCGCGAGAAGGGCGTGCGCAAGATCGGCCCGTACATGGTGCCGCGCACGATGTGCTCCACCGTGTCCGCTACGCTGGCCACCGCGTTCGGCATCCTCGGCCTGAGCTATTCGATCTCCGCCGCCTGCGCCACCTCGGCGCACTGCATTGGTGCGGCCGCGGACCTGATCCGCCACGGCGCGCAGGACGTGATGTTCGCCGGCGGCGGCGAGGAAGTGCATTGGGGCATGACCGCGCAGTTCGACGCCATGGGCGCGCTGTCCAGCCACTACAACGCCGCCCCGGCGACCGCGTCGCGCCCGTACGACACCGGCCGCGACGGCTTCGTCATCGCCGGTGGCGGCGGCATGCTGGTGCTGGAGGAATACGAGCACGCGAAGGCGCGCGGCGCGCACATCCATGCCGAGCTGGTCGGCTACGGCGTCACCTCCGACGGCGCCGACATGGTGGCGCCCTCGGGCGAAGGCGCGGTGCGCTGCATGCGCATGGCGATGGCCAGCGTCAACGCCCCGGTCGACTATCTCAACACCCACGGCACCTCCACGCCGCTGGGCGACATCGTCGAACTGCAGGCGTTGCGCGAGACGTTCGGCGAGGCGGTACCGCCGCTGTCGTCGACCAAGGCGCTGACTGGCCATTCGCTCGGCGCGGCCAGCGTGCACGAGGCGATCTACAGCCTGCTGATGCTCAACGAGGGCTTCATGGCTGGCTCGGCCAACATCGACGAACTCGACCCGCGCGCCGAAGGCTTCCCGATCCTGCGTGAAAGCCGCCCGGCGCAACTGACCACGGTGATGTCCAACAGCTTCGGCTTCGGCGGCACCAACGCCAGCCTGGTGTTCGCCAAGGTGTGACGGCACGCATCCCGGCCATCCGCATGTCACCGACCCGCAGTGGTGCCATCGCCCGGACGCAGAGCTGGCGCGAGGAGCTGGCCAACAGCCTCAGCCACGGGCTGGGCCTGCTGCTGGCCATCGCCGGCCTGCCGGTGCTGGTGCTGCGCGCCGACCACCTCGACAGCGGCTACGCGATGGCCGGTGCGCTCAGTTTCGGCGGCAGCGCGGTGCTGCTGTACCTGGCCTCGACGCTGTACCACGCGATGGCGCATCCGAAGGCCAAGGCGATCCTGCGCGCGCTCGACCACGCGGCGATCTACCTGCTGATCGCCGGAACCTATACGCCGATCACGCTGGGCGTGCTGCGCGGGGGCTGGGGCTGGGGGCTGTTTGGCCTGGTCTGGGGCCTGGCCCTGGCCGGCATGCTGTTCAAGGCGCTGGGCGGGATGCGCTTCCCGCGCGTGTCCACCGCGTTGTACCTGGCCATGGGCTGGGTGGGCGTGATCGCGATCCACCCGCTGTGGGTGCGCATGGAAACCGGCGGGCTGGCCTGGCTGGCCGCCGGCGGGCTGGCCTACAGCCTGGGCGTGGTGTTCTTCGTGCTGGACGAGAAGCTGCGCTACAGCCATTTCATCTGGCACCTGTTCGTGCTGGCCGGCACCACCTGCCACTTCTTCGCCGTACTGCTCTACGCGTTCTGATCGACTTGCCGCAGGTCAAGGAAGCTTCCGCCTGCGTGGCCTAGGCTGCATGGCCGAAGATCCGTGGAGTAGTAGCCCCGTGCCCGACGACGCCCGCAGCCCGCGCGCCCTGGCGACGCGCCTGTTGTCCCTGCTTGACCTGACCAGCCTGGGCGAGAACGACACGCCGGCGCGGATCGAGGCACTGTGCGCGGCCGCGCTGGCCGCGCCGGTGTTGCCGGCGGCGCTGTGCGTCTACCCGGAGCACGTGGCCGGCGCACGGCGCCAGCTGCAGGGCAGCGCGATCAAGCTGGCGACGGTGGTGAATTTCCCCGACGGCGGCGGCGACCCGGCCCGGGTCGAGCGCGAAACGCAGCGGGCGCTGGCGGCCGGTGCCGATGAGATCGACCTGGTCCTGCCCTACCGCGCGCTGCTGGCTGGCGATGCGGCTACCGCTGGCGCCGTGGTGCGTGCCGGTCGTGCGGTCTGCAGCGACGGCGTCGTGCTCAAACTGATCATCGAGAGCGGCGAGCTGGGCAGCGCCGAACGCATTCGCCAGGCGTGTGCGATCGGGCTCGATGCCGGCGTGGATTTCCTCAAGACCTCCACCGGCAAGGTGCCGCTCAACGCGACTCCGGCAGCCGCGGCGGTGATGCTCGACGCGATCGCCGAAGCGGGCGGGCGCTGCGGCTTCAAGGCGGCCGGCGGCATCCGCACGCTGGCCGATGCGGCCGCCTATCTGGCGCTGGCCGAGGCGCGGCTCGGGCCGGGCTGGGCCGACCCGGCGCATTTCCGCATCGGCGCCAGCGCGCTGTTCGGCGAGCTGGTGGCGGCAACGTCGTGAACGCACAGCGTGCCGCCGGCCTGATCCGCTGCAAGCGCGACGGCGGCGAACTCGACGCCGGCCAACTGCGCGCGGTGGCGCAGGGCATCGGCAGCGGCGCCTGGAGCGAGGCTCAGGTTGCGGCGTTCGCGATGGCGGTGGCGTGGCGCGGCATGAGCATTCCGGAGTGTCGTCAGTTCACCCTGGCGCTGCGCGATTCCGGCCAGTGTCTGCACTGGGACGATCTGCCCGGGCCGACGCTGGACAAGCACTCCACCGGCGGTGTCGGCGACGGCGTGAGCCTGCTGCTGGCGCCGCTGCTGGCGGCCTGCGGCGGCTACGTGCCGATGATCTCCGGCCGCGGTCTGGGCCATACCGGAGGCACCCTCGACAAGCTGGAGAGCCTGGCCGGCTACGAGGTGCATCCGTCCAGCGCGCGCCTGCGCCAGGTGGTGGAGGAGGTCGGCTGCGCCATCGTCGGCCAGGGCGAGGGGCTGGTGCCGGCCGATGGCCGGCTGTACGCCGTGCGCGACGTCACCGCCACGGTGGACGTGGCCGACCTGATGGTTGCCTCCATCCTCTCCAAGAAGCTCGCCGGCGGCGCGCAGGCGCTGGTGCTGGACATCAAGACCGGCAATGGCGCCCAGCTGCCTGCGCTGGCCGATGCGCGCGCGCTGGCCGGGCGCATGTTGGCCGTCGCCGAAGGCAGCGGCCTCGAGCTGCGGGTGGTCTACAGCGACATGGGCCAGATGCTGGGCCGCGAGGCCGGCAACGCGCTGGAACTGCGTGCCGTGCTGGACCTGCTGTGCGGCCGCGGCGACAACCCGCGCCTGCTTGCGCTCACGCTCGAACTGGCGGCGGCGCTGCTTTGCATGGGTGGTCTTGCCGCTGACCACGGCGACGCGACGCGACAGCTGCGCCGCGCGCTCGATACCGGCGAGGCGGCCGAACGCTTCGCCCGCATGGTGGCGGCGCTGGGCGGCCCGGCGGATCTACTGCAACGGCCGGATGTCCATCTGGCCCGGGCGCCGATACAGCACGAGGTTCGCTCGCCCGGCACCGGCTACGTGGCGGCGGTGGACGTGCGCGCGCTGGGTCAGGCGGTGGTCGAGCTGGGCGGCGGCCGCAGCCGACCGGGCCAGGCGCTGGACCATGCGGTGGGCCTGGTCGAGGTACTCGGTTGTGGCAGCGCCGTCGAGGTCGGCCAGCCGCTGGCGATCATCCACGCCCGCCGCGCCGACGCCGCCGAGGCGGTGCAGCGCAAGGTGGCCCGCGCTTTCCGCATTACCACCGAGCCGCCGCCGAGCCGGCCGCTGTGGCAGTGGCACCTGCCGGCAGAACAATGCGCATGACCCGCGTGATCTGGCTGGTGTGCGATTCGCTGGGGCTCGGCGCCGCGCCGGATGCCGCCGCCTATGGCGACCTCGGCGCCGACACCTTCGGCCACATTGCCGCCGCGTGTGCCGCGGCGGCCCGCGGCCCGCTGCGCCTGCCGCAGTTCAGCCGGCTCGGCCTGCCGCAGGCGCATGCCGCGATCCACGGCCAGGCGGCGCCCGGCTTCGCCGGGCTGGCGGCGCCCGAAGGCCTGTGGGGGCATGCGGTGGAACGCGCCCGCGGCAAGGACACGCCGTCGGGCCACTGGGAAAGCGCCGGCGTGGTGCTGACGCAGCCGTTCGGGCTGTTCGAGCAGGCCGAGCAGTCGTTTCCGCCGGCCCTGCTGCAGGCCCTGGTGGAGCAGGGTGGGCTGCCCGGCGTGCTCGGCAACTGCCATGCCTCCGGCACCGAGATCGTCCAGCGCCTTGGCGCCGAGCACGTGCGCAGCGGCCGTCCGATCGTCTACACCTCGGCCGATTCGGTATTCCAGATCGCCGCCCACGAGCAGGCGTTCGGCCTGGACCGGCTGTACCGCCTGTGCGAGCTGGCGCGCACGCTGCTCGATGACTACCACATCGGGCGGGTGATCGCGCGGCCGTTCACCGGCGACGCCGCCACCGGCTTCAGCCGCACCGTGCATCGGCGCGACTATGCCCTGCCGCCGCCCGCGCCGACGCTGTTCGACGCGCTGCAGGCGGCCGGCGGCGAGGTGATCGCGATCGGCAAGATCGACGACATCTTCGCCCACCGCGGCGTGTCGCGGGTGGTGCATGCGTACGGTCACGATGCCTTGTTCGACGCCACGCTGGCGGCGCTGGCGCAGGCCGGCCCGCACAGCCTGATCGCGACCAACTTCGTGGACTTCGACATGCTGTACGGCCATCGGCGCGACGTGTTCGGCTATGCCGCGGCACTGGAAGCACTGGACGCGCGGCTGGCGGAGTTGCTGCCGGCGCTGCAGCCGGGCGACCTGCTGGTGATCAGCGCCGACCACGGCTGCGATCCGGTCTGGCCGGGCAGCGACCATACCCGCGAATGCATCCCGGTGCTGGCGTTCGGGCCGGGGCTGGCGCCGCGCGCGTTGGGCCGGCGCGACAGCTTTGCCGACATCGGCCAGAGCATGGCCAGCCACCTCGGCCTGCCGCCGCTGGCGACCGGGCGCAGCTTTTCTCCCGCATGACGAGCCTCGCATGAGCACGCCCCACCTCGACGCCAGGCCCGGCGATATCGCCGACACCGTATTGCTGCCGGGCGACCCATTGCGCGCAAGACACATCGCGCACGAGTTCCTCGACCAGGTGGTCGAAGTCAACACGCGCCGCAACATGCTCGGCTACACCGGCCACTACCGCGGCCTGCGCGTGTCGGTGCTGGGCAGCGGCATGGGCATCCCGTCCTGCGCGATCTACGCCACCGAACTGGCGCGGGTGTTCGGCGTACGCCGGATCGTGCGCGTGGGCACCTGCGGCGGGGTGGGCGACGTCGCGCTCGGCGACCTGCTGCTGGCGCAGGCGGCATCGACCGACTCGAACTTCAACCGGTTGCAATTCGGCGGCCACGACCTGGCCGCGTGCGCCGATTTCGGCCTGATGCGCGCGGCCGTCGACACCGCCGCCGCGCAGCGCGTCGCCCTGCGCGTCGCCGGCGTGTTCAGCACCGACTGCTTCTACGGCGGCGACCCGCAGCTGCTCGCGCGGCTGCTGGCGCACCGCATCCGCGGGGTCGAGATGGAATCGGCCGGGCTCTACGGCGTGGCCATGCGCGAAGGCTTCCAGGCACTGTCCATGCTGACCGTCAGCGACCACCTGGAACATGACGCGCACATGCCGCCGACGCAGCGCGAACAGGGTCTGGCGCGGATGGCCGCGCTGGTGCTGGACAGCCTGCTGCCGGCGGCGGGTTGAGTTTCAGCCGGCGCGCCGGCCCGCTCAGTCCGGGCGAGCGCCGGACGAACACAGCGCCTCGATCTGCGGGTAGCCGGTGAACGTCGCGTGGGCCGAGCATGCCGGGCAACCCGGGTTGCGCTGCAGCCGCGCCTTGTGGAACTGCATGCCCAGCGCGTCGAAGCTGAGCAACTGGCCGACCAGTGGATCGCCCAGGCCCAGGATCAGCTTGAGCGCCTCGGTCGCCTGCAGCAGGCCGACGATGCCGGGCAGCACGCCAAGCACCCCCGCTTCGCTGCAATTGGGCGCATCGGCCGCGGACGGCGGCAGCGGGAACAGGCAGCGGTAGCACGGTGAATCGTCGCGGCGCGGATCGAACACGCCGAGCTGCCCGCTGAAACGCTCCACCGCGCCGTAGATCATCGGCATCTTCAGGCGCAGCGAGGCGGCGGCCAGCAGGTAGCGGGTGGGAAAGTTGTCGGTGCCGTCGAGCATCAGGTCGTGGCCGGCCAGCAGCCGCTCCACGTTGCCGGCATCCAGCCGCTCGGCCCGCGTCTCGACGTGGATGCGCGGGTTCAGCGCCTGCAGCGTCATCCGCGCCGACGCGGTCTTGGCCATGCCTACGCGCGCGTCGGCGTGGACGACTTGCCGGTGCAGGTTCGAGCGTTCCACCGTGTCGTGGTCGATCAGGGTGAGCTGGCCGACGCCGGCGGCGGCGAGGTACAGCGCCGCCGGCGAGCCCAGCCCTCCGGCGCCCACGATCGCCACCCTCGCCGCGCCCAGCCGGGCCTGCCCTTGCTCGCCGACCTGCGCCAGCTGCAACTGGCGCGCATAGCGCTCGGCAGCGTCCGGGTCGAGCGTGCCGGCCGCGATGGGCAGGCCTTCGGCCTTCCAGCGCGCGAACCCGCCGGCGACCGAGCTCACCTGGCGGTAGCCGAGCCGCTGCAGCGATTCGGCGGCGAGCAGTGAGCGTTGCCCGGAGGCGCACAGCAGCAGCAGGGGACGTTCGCGATCCTGCTGCAGGTCCTCGATGCGCAGCTCGAGGTGACCGCGCGACAGGCCCAGCGCATGGGCGGGCAGGCCGCCGGCACGCTCGGCGTCTTCGCGCACGTCGATCAGCAGGGCGCCGAGCGCCTGTTGCGCCAGCGCCTGGGCCGGGGAAATTTCCGGTATGCGCCGGCGCAGCTGCTCCAGCCAGGAGTCGCGGTTGGTCGGGACGCTCATGGCGGAAGTCTGTGCGCGGGAAAAAGGGTATGCAAGCCGGCGCCCGTAGCGTGGTGGAGCCGTGGCCCGGCTCAGCAGAACTGCAGCACGTTGCCTTCGCGATCGAAGGCGGCAAACTCGGCCACGCGTCCGTTGTTGATTGCGTTGACCATGAAGCGCAGCGGCTGCGCGGCTTCGTCGGTGCCCGGGGCCACGCCGGCGCGGCCGGACAGGCTGGCGACGCACACGATGTCCCACGGCAGGCCGGTGGTCGCTGACTCCTCCACCAGCGCGGCGAAGCTGGCGACTTCCTCCGGCGCCTTGTCCACGCACAGGCTGGGCGACAGGTTGCCGCCTTCCCCCCGCGCCGCGCGTTCGCGCTGCGTATCGGTAGCCGCCTCCGGCAATTCGACGCGCGCGAAGACGAACAGCAACCGTTGCGGCTCAGGCTGCCGGCGGCTCGCGTCAAGCAGATCCTGGAAGCTGGTCAGCGCCATGATGGTCGTGCATCCCCGGGAGGAACCCCGAAATTAGCATGCGGGGCGCGTGCCGGCGCGGTGATCGTGACAACGTGCCGCACGCCGGTTTGACTCCAGTCAATCGCGCCCGCGTGCCGACACGCTAACGTGACTTGTGCGTAAACTGATGTCGATGCGACACCCGCCTGTGGCAGCGGACACGTCGGCCGTCCGCGATGCGGCCGAAGGGTCGGCGGATCGGCAAGTTCGCTAATCGAAGTGGAGCGGCAGTGCAGACCCTGGTTGACCATCATGGACGCTCATTTCCCTATCTGCGCCTGTCGTTGACCGAGGCGTGCAATTACCGCTGCACGTATTGCCTGCCCGACGGCTACCAGGCGAACGGCCGGCCCGTCTTCCTCATCCTTGAGGAAATCCGGCGGCTGGTGCGCGGGTTTGCCGCGCTGGGCATGAGCAAGATCCGCCTGACCGGCGGCGAACCCAGCCTGCGCAAGGACCTGCCGGCGATCATCGCCGCCGTGGCCGCGGTGCCCGGCATCCGCCGGATTGCGCTGACCACCAACGGCTGCCGCCTGCCGCGGCTGGTGCGCGGCTGGCGCGAGGCGGGGCTGACCGCGCTCAACGTCAGCCTCGACAGCCTCGACGCCGCACGTTATCTGGACATCACCGGGCATGACCGTTTTGCCGAGGTCACCGCGGGCATCGAGCAGGCGCTGGCGCTGGGCTTCGAGGCAGTGAAGATCAACGCAGTACTGCTGCGCGGGCGCAACGACGACGAGCTTCCCGCCTGGCTGGACTACCTGCGCGGGCGCGATGTCGCGCTGCGCTTCATCGAGCTGATGCGCACCGGCGAGAACCGCGAGTTCTTCGAGCGCCACCACCTGCGCGCCGAGGGCCTGCAGCGACAGTTGCTGGCCGACGGCTGGGTGTTGCGGCCGCGCACGGCGGACGCCGGGCCGGCGCTCGAATACGCGCATCCGGACTATCGCGGCCGCATCGGCGTGATCGCGCCGTATGCCCGCGACTTCTGCGCCGGCTGCAATCGCCTGCGGGTCACCGCGCGCGGCGACCTGCGGCTGTGCCTGTTCGGCAATTTCGGCATCTCGCTGCGGCCGCTGCTGCAGTCGGACGACGACCACCACGCGCTGGTGGCGCACATCGCCACCCAGCTCGGCCTGAAGGCCGCCGGCCACGGCCTGCACCAGGGGCTGACCGGCATCACGCCGCACCTGGCCTCGATCGGAGGATGACCTTGCCCGCTACCGAACACGTCGCCGCCTTCCACATGGCGGACATCCGCGACAAGCGCCCGACCCGCCGCCGTGCCGTGGCCGTGGGCGAGTTGCAGGCCGGCCCGGTGGCGTGGCCGCTGATCGTCGAGCGCCGCCTGCCCAAGGGCGATGCGCTGGTGATGGCGGAGGTGGCCGGGCTGCAGGGCGCCAAGCAGGCTTCGGCGCTGATGCCGCTGTGCCATCCGCTGCCGCTGGAGCTGGTGCGCGTGCACTGCGAGCCGGTGGCCGAGCGGCTGGCGATCCGGGTTTATTGCGAGGTAGCGACCGAGGCCCGCACCGGGGTGGAGATGGAGGCGCTGGCCGGCGTCAACGCCGCGCTGCTGACGCTGTACGACCTGAGCAAGCCGGTCGAACCGGCGCTGGCGATCGGCGGCATCCGGCTGCTGTTCAAGGAAGGCGGCAAGAGCGGCCTGTGGCGGCACCCGGAAGGCATGAGCGAGGCGGAGCAGGCGCACTACCGCCCGCGCGACATCGCACGTCTGCAGGGCGTGTCGTGTGCCGTGGTCACGCTCAGCGACCGGGCGCACGAGGGCCGCTACGAGGACCGCTCCGGCCCGTTGCTGGTGGAGGGCCTGCGTCAGCTGGGCGCGCAGGTGGATCACGTCGACGTGCTGCCCGATGGCGTGCAGCCGCTGGCCGCGCACCTGCGCGCGCTGGCGGCGGCGCAGGTACGCCTGTGCCTGTGCACCGGCGGCACCGGGCTGGGTCCGCGTGACCTCACGCCCGAGGCACTGGCGCAGGTGGCCGATCGCCGGGTCAGCGGGCTGGCCGAGATGCTGCGCAGCGAAAGCGCGCGGCATACGCCACAGGCATGGCTGAGCCGGGCCGAAGCGGTGCAGCTGGGGCGCATGCTGGTGCTGGCGATGCCGGGCAGCCCGCGGGCGGCAGGCCAGGGCCTGGCGATCGTGGGGCCGCTGCTGGCCCATGCGCTGGCCATGATGGATGGCGAGGCACACCCGTGATCGGTTACCACGATGCGCTGGCGCTCATCCTCGAGCGGACACGCCGGCTGCCGGAGCGCCGGTGTCCGCTGGAGCAGGCGCTGGGTCGGCTGCTGGCCCGGTCGGTGAGCAGCCCCGCCGAGTTGCCGCCGTTCGACAATGCCGCGATGGACGGCTTCGCCCTGCATGCCGGCGATGCCCGGCTGCCGGCCGGCAGCGAGCATGTCGTGATGGGCGCGCAGGCGGCGGGCGACGCCCTGGCGCAGGCCGCCGGCGGCGCCTGGGAAATCATGACCGGCGCGCGCATGCCCGCGGGGATGGACACGGTGGTGCCGGTGGAGCAGGTCGAGATCGTCGAGCACGATGGCGACGGCCGGCCGCGGCGCATCCGGCTGGGTATCGACGTCGAGGCTGGCCGGCACGTGCGTCGCTGCGGCGAGGACGTGCCGCTGGGCGCCGAGCTGATGCCGGCGGGCGAACTGTTGCAGGCGCAACACCTGGCGCTGCTGGCCGCGCTGGGCGTCGCCGAGGTGCCGGTCGTGCGGCGCCCGCGCGTGGCCATCATCTGCACCGGCCGGGAACTGGTGGACGACCCCGGCCAGCCGCTGCAGAGCGGACAGATCCGCAACAGCAACGGCCCGTTCCTGGCTGCGCGCCTCGCCGCCGCCGGCGCGCAGGTGGTGTATCGGCAGACGGTGCAGGATGACCCGGCGGCCTTCGTGCGCGCGCTGGGCGAGGCGCTGCATGCCGGGGCAACGGTGGTGCTCAGTACCGGCGCGGTGTCGATGGGACGCCATGATTTCGTGCCTGAGGCGCTGCGCGAGCTTGGTGCGCAGATCCATTTCCACAAGCTGCGGATCCGCCCGGGCAAGCCTTTGCTGTTCGCCAGCCTGCCGGATGGCGCGTTGTTCTTCGGGCTGCCGGGCAACCCGGTGTCCAGCGCGGTGGGCCTGCGTTTCTTCGTCGAGCCGGCCTTGCGCGGCATGCTCGGCCTGCCGCCGGAGCGCCCGCTGCGGCTGCCGCTGCAGCAGCGCTTCGAGCAGCGCGTGCCGTTGCGCTGCTTCCTCAAGGGCAAGCTGGCGCTGGCGGCCGACGGGCGCCTGCAGGCCGTGCTGCTGGACGGGCAGGAGTCGTTCCGGATCCGCCCGTTGCTCGACACCGGCGCCTGGGTGGTGCTGGCCGAGGATGCGCAGGTTCGCGAGCCGGGCAGCATGGTCGAGGTTTATGCGCTGGGGCACTTGCAGCCGCTGGCGATCGGGGGCGAAGCATGAAGGTCGAAGTCAGCCTGTTTGGTGCGTTCCGCGATTACGAGCCAGGCGCGGCGGTGACGCTGGAAGTGCCCGCGGGTGCGTGCGTGGCCGACCTGCGCAGTGCGCTGGCGGCGCATGGCCGCGCGCATTGGCCTGGGTTCCGGGAAGGCCTGCTGTTGCGCTCGGCTTTCGCCAGCCAGACCTGTGTGCTGGGCGAGCAGGAGCCCTTGCCCGAGAGCGGACCGGTGGTGGTGCTGCCGCCGGTCGGAGGAGGTTGAGATGAGCGACTTCCGTTGCATGATCGTGGACGTCGAACACCGGCGCATCGATCCGGCCGCCGCGCTGGAGTTCGTTGCCGACCCGGCCTTCGGCGGGTTCGCCATGTTCGTCGGTCGGGTGCGCGAGCAGAACCAGGGGCGGGCGGTCACCGGCGTCAGCTACGACGTGTTCGAGCAACTGGCGCTGGTGGGCTTCGACGACATCATGCGACGTGCGCAAGAGCAGTTCGGGCCACGCCTGAAGATCTATCTGGCCCATGCCCGCGGGCGGCTCGGCATCGGCGACGTCGCGGTGGTGGTGGCGGTGGGCACACCGCATCGCGACGAGGCGTTCCGCGCCTGCCGCCAGGTCATCGAGGCGGTCAAGCACGGCAGCCCGATCTGGAAACAGGAGCACTACGTGGACGGCAGCAGCGAGTGGAGCGAAGGCTGTTCGCTGTGCGAGTCACACGAACAAGATAGCCGGCCGGAGTCGCGACATGACGGTCACGCGCACAGTTGAGCCGGCGCCCGCGTTCGGCGGCGTGGTGCTTGCCGGCGGCCAGTCCTCGCGCATGGGTACCGACAAGGCCGCCCTGCCGTGGCGCGGTCGCCCGCTGCTGCAGCACATGCGCGGCTTGCTGGAGCAGGCCGGCGCGCAACGCGTGCTGACCTGCGGCCCCGATCCCGAGGTGCAGGGCCTGCCCGACCGGCAGCCCGGCCTGGGCCCCGTCGGCGGCCTGCTGACCCTGGCGCAGGCCCAGTCGGACGGCATCTATCTGATACTGCCGGTGGACATGCCGCGACTGACGAGCGGGTTGCTGCGGCGACTGCTCGGCGCACTGGCGGAGGCCGAAGAAATATCCTGCGCGATGTTCGCCGGGCATGTGCTGCCGCTGTGCCTGCGCTTGGACGAAACGACGCGCGCGGCGATCGCGGCTGTCGCCGGCCAGGTGCCGCGCATGCGTTCGCTGCGCGCCCTGCATGCCCAGCTGCAGGGTGCGGAACTGGCCGTCGACGACGACGAGCGCCGCTGCCTGGTCAATTGCAACACGCCCGAACAGTGGCAGGAGGTGCAGCCGTGAAGTTGCAGATCGATGGCCAGCAATGGCGCCTGCGGATCGACGAAGACGAACTCGCGCGCCTGCGCGACGGCCGGGCGCTGGACAGCATGAGCCACCTTCCCGACGGCGCCGCATTCGGCTTTTCGCTGGCGCTGCTGCCCGTGGCGCAGGCCGGGCTGCAGCGGCGCGGCGACAGCTGGTCGTTCGCCCTGCCGGTCGAGCGCGTGGAGGCGTACGTGCAGCAATTGCCGTGCAAAAAGGGGCTGGAATTCGCGTTGCCGGCCAGCGCCGCGGTCGAGTGGCGGCTGCTGTTCGAGGTGGATGTGCGCGACAGCGTGAGCCGCCGCGGCGCGCCGCCGCGCCCGCGCTGAGGAAGCCGCTGCGGCAGGGCGTCGCAGCGTGACCGCGCCGGCGGCATGCGGCGGGGGGGGATGCCGTGCTCACGACACCAGCGCAGGTGTGGCAACCGTTGCGGCGGAACTTGCGGACAGGTTGCGCCGACCGAGTCGAATCCGTACCAATCTGGTCATGATTCCGTGCTCTTGATCGGTGTCAATTTTGTGGTGGCATCACTCGCCTAGGCTCCGTCCATCGGGCTGACGGAAGTGATGCGCAAGCGCTGCTGACACGACGACGCCACAGACTGCCAAGAGGGCTTTGCATGAGTTACTTCCTTGACCGGCTGCAGTTCTTCAAGCGCAGCTCAGAGACGTTTTCGGCGGGCCATGGCACCACCCGCACGGACAATCGGGATTGGGAAAACGGCTATCGCGCCCGCTGGCAGCACGACAAGATCGTGCGCTCCACCCACGGCGTGAACTGCACCGGCTCGTGCAGCTGGAAGATCTACGTCAAGAACGGCCTGGTGACCTGGGAAACCCAGCAGACCGACTACCCGCGCACGCGGCCGGACCTGCCCAACCACGAGCCGCGCGGCTGCCCGCGCGGGGCCAGCTATTCCTGGTACCTGTACAGCGCCAACCGGCTGAAGTACCCGCTGGTGCGCGGCGCGCTGCTGCGCCTGTGGCGCGAGGCGCGCAAGACGATGGCGCCGGTCGAGGCATGGGCCAGCATCGTCGGCGACCCGGCCAAGGCGAAGTCGTACAAGAGCAAGCGCGGCATGGGCGGCTTCGTGCGCGTGCGCTGGGACGAAGCCAACGAGATCATCGCCGCGTCCAACCTGCACACGGTGAAGCAGCACGGCCCCGATCGCGTGATCGGCTTCTCGCCGATCCCGGCGATGTCGATGATCTCCTACGCGTCGGGCGCGCGCTACCTGTCGCTGCTGGGCGGCACCTGCCTGTCGTTCTATGACTGGTACTGCGACCTGCCGCCGTCCTCGCCGCAGGTGTGGGGCGAGCAGACCGACGTACCCGAATCGGCCGACTGGTACAACAGCCGCTACATCATCGCGTGGGGTTCCAACGTGCCGCAGACGCGCACGCCCGATGCGCACTTCTTCACCGAGGCCCGCTACAACGGCACCAAGACGGTGGCGATCACGCCCGACTACGCCGAAGTCGCCAAGCTCACCGACCACTGGCTGCACCCCAAGCAGGGCACCGATGCGGCGCTGGCGTTCGCCTTCGGCCACGTGATCCTGAAGGAGTTCCACGTCGACCACCCGACGGAGTACTTCATCGACTACTGCCGCCAGTACACCGACATGCCGCTGCTGGTGCGGCTGGAGCGGCGTGCCGACGGCCGCCTGGTGGCGGAGCGTTTCCTGCGCGCCAGCGACCTCGGCGGGCTGGGCGAATCGAACAACCCCGAGTGGAAGACGCTGGCGCTGGACGAGCACAGCGGCGAGATCACCGTGCCCAACGGTTCGGTCGGCTTCCGCTGGGGCGAGCAGGGCAAGTGGAATATCGAGGAAAAGGATAGCCAGGGCCGGGCGACCCGCCTGCGGCTGTCGCTAAAGGACGCCAACGACGGCATCGAGGCGGTCAGCTTCCCGTACTTCGGCGGCATCGAGCACGACCGCTGGACCGCCTCGAAGTTCGAGGACATCCTCGAGCGCAACGTGCCGGTGCGCCGCCTGCAGCTGGCCGACGGCAAGCAGTGGGAGGTTGCCACCGTCTACGACCTGCTGCTGGCGCACTACGGCGTCGACCGCGGCTTCGGCGGCGCCAACGTGGCGTCCGGCTACGACGACAACGTGCCGGGCACGCCGGCGTGGCAGGAGAAGATCACCGGCGTGCCGCGCGCCGAGGTGGTGGAGATCGCCCGCGAATTCGCCGGCACCGCGGCCAAGACCCGCGGCCGCAGCATGATCATCGTCGGCGCCGGCATGAACCACTGGTTCCACAACGACATGAACTACCGCGGCCTGATCAACATGCTGATGATGTGCGGCTGCATCGGCCAGACCGGCGGCGGCTGGGCGCACTACGTGGGGCAGGAAAAACTGCGCCCGCAGACCGGCTGGCAACCGCTGGCGTTCGGCCTGGACTGGAGTCGCCCGCCGCGGCAGATGAACGGCACCTCGTTCTTCTACTTCATGTCCGACCAGTGGCGCTACGAAAAGCTGGAGATGAAGGAAATCCTGTCGCCGCTGGCCGACCCGGCCCGCTTCACCGGCAGCCAGGCCGACCTCAACCTGCAGGCGATCCGCATGGGCTGGCTGCCCAGCGCGCCGCAGCTGGACCGCAACCCGCTGGAGATCGTCAAGGCCGCCGAACAGGCCGGCCGTTCGCCAGCCGAATACGTGGTCGAGCAGCTGCGGCAGGGCAAGCTGGACTTCGCCTACGCCGATCCCGATGCGCCGCAGAATTTTCCGCGCGTGCTGTTCATCTGGCGCTCGAACCTGCTCGGCTCCTCCGGCAAGGGCCATGAGTACATGCTGCGGCACCTGCTGGGCACGCGGCATGGCCTGCAGGGCAAGGACCTGGGCGAGCGCGGCGCGGTCAAGCCCGAGGAAGTGGCGTGGCGCGACGAGGCGCCGGAAGGCAAGCTCGACCTGCTGGTGACGCTGGATTTCCGCATGTGCACCACCGCGCTGTACTCGGACATCGTGCTGCCGACGGCGACCTGGTACGAGAAGAACGATCTCAACACCTCCGACATGCACCCATTCATCCACCCGCTGTCCAAGGCGGTGGACCCGGCGTGGGAATCGCGCAGCGACTGGGACATCTTCAAGGGCGTCGCCCGCTCGGTCAGCGACATGGCGCCCGGCGTGCTGGGGGTGGAAAAGGACCTGGTGCTGGTACCGACCCTGCACGACACGCCCGGCGAGCTGGCCATGCCGTTCGGCGTCACCGACTGGAAGAAAGGCCAGTGCGAGCCGATTCCCGGCAAGACCATGCCGTCGATCGCCGTGGTCGAGCGCGACTACCCCAACCTGTACAAGAAGTTCACTTCGCTCGGGCCGCTGCTGGACAAGCTCGGCAACGGCGGCAAGGGCATGCAGTGGGATACGCGCGACGAGGTCGATTTCCTCGGCAAGCTCAACCACGCGGTGACCGAGCCGGGCGTCAGCCACGGACGGCCGCGCATCGACACCGCGATCGACGCCTGCGAGGTGGTGCTGCATCTGGCGCCGGAGACCAACGGCCACGTCGCGGTCAAGGCCTGGGAGTCGCTGGGCAGGTTCACCGGTCGCGAGCACACCCATCTGGCGCGCGGCAAGGAACACGAGGCGATCCGCTTCCGCGACATCCAGGCGCAGCCGCGCAAGATCATCTCCTCGCCGATCTGGTCGGGCCTGGAGGACGATCACGTCAGCTACAACGCCTGCTACACCAACGTGCACGAGCTGATCCCGTGGCGCACCATCAGCGGCCGCCAGCAGTTCTACCAGGACCACGAGTGGATGATCGCCTTCGGCGAGGGCTTCATGAGCTACCGCCCGCCGGTCGACACCAAGACCATCGAGCCGCTGCACAACAAACGCGGCAACGGTCACCGCGAGATCGTGCTGAACTGGATCACCCCGCACCAGAAGTGGGGCATCCACAGCACCTACAGCGACAACCTGCTGATGCAGACCCTGTCGCGCGGCGGTCCGATCGTGTGGATCAGCGAGGACGATGCGCGCGAGGCCGGCATCGAGGATAACGACTGGATCGAGCTGTTCAACATCAACGGCGCGATCGCCGCACGTGCGGTGGTCAGCCAGCGCGTGATGCCGGGCATGGCGATGATGTACCACGCACAGGAACGCATCATCAACATGCCCGGTTCGGAAATCACCGGCACCCGCGGCGGCATCCACAACTCGGTCACCCGCGTGGTGCTCAAGCCGACCCACATGATCGGCGGCTACGCGCAACTGGCCTGGGGCTTCAACTACTACGGCACCTGCGGCACCAACCGCGACGAGTTCGTGATCGTGCGCAAGATGGACAAGGTCGACTGGCTGGACGGCGAACCGGGTTCCGTCCCCCCCAGGCCGGCGGATGCCAAGGAGGTGGCGTGATGAAAGTCCGTGCCCAGATCGCGATGGTGCTCAACCTCGACAAGTGCATCGGCTGCCACACCTGCTCGATCACCTGCAAGAACGTGTGGACCAGTCGCGAAGGCGTCGAGTACGCCTGGTTCAACAACGTCGAAACCAAGCCCGGCATCGGCTACCCGAAGGAGTGGGAGAACCAGGACAAGTGGAACGGCGGCTGGGTGCGCACCGGTGCCGGCAAGCTGGTGCCGCGCGCCGGCGGCCGCTGGCGCATGCTGTCGAAGATCTTCGCCAACCCCGACCTGCCGCAGATCGACGACTACTACGAGCCGTTCACTTTCGACTACCAGCACCTGCACCAGGCGCCGGAAGGCTCTCATCAGCCCACCGCGCGCCCGCGCTCGCTGATCAGCGGCGAGCGCATGCAGAAAATCGAATGGGGGCCGAACTGGGAGGAAATCCTCGGCACCGAATTCGCCAAGCGCGCCAAGGACCGCAACTTCGACAACGTGCAGAAGGAGATCTACAGCGCGTTCGAGAAGACCTTCATGATGTACCTGCCGCGCCTGTGCGAGCACTGCCTCAACCCGGCCTGCGTGTCGGCGTGTCCCTCCGGCGCGATCTACAAGCGCGAGGAAGACGGCATCGTGCTGATCGACCAGGACAAGTGCCGCGGCTGGCGCATGTGCGTGTCGGCCTGCCCGTACAAGAAGATCTACTACAACTGGAAGAGCGGCAAGTCGGAAAAGTGCACCTTCTGCTACCCGCGCATCGAGATGGGCGAGCCGACCGTGTGCTCGGAGACCTGCGTCGGGCGCATCCGCTACCTCGGCGTGATGCTGTACGACGCCGACCGCATCCAGGAAGCCGCCTCGGTGCCGGCCGAGAAGGACCTGTACCAGGCGCATCTGGGCATCTTCCTCGACCCGTTCGATCCGGCGGTGATCGAGGCCGCACGCAAGGAAGGCATCCCCGACAACTGGCTGGAGGCGGCCAAGGGCTCGCCGGTCTACAAGCTGGCGATCGACTGGAAGCTGGCGTTGCCGCTGCACCCGGAATACCGCACCTTGCCGATGGTGTGGTACGTGCCGCCGCTGTCGCCGATCCAGTCCGCCGCCGAGCGCGGTCGCGTGGGCATGAACGGCGAGCTGCCGGATGTCGCCTCGCTGCGTATTCCGCTGCGTTATCTCGCCAACCTGCTGTCGGCCGGCGACGAGGCGCCGGTGGTGCGCGCGCTGGAGCGGATGATGGCGATGCGCGCGTGGCGCCGCGCGCGCAACGTCGACGGCATCGAGGATCTGGCCGTACTGAAGCAGGCCGGTCTGAGCGTGGCGCAGGCCGAGGACATGTACCGCTACCTCGCCATCGCCAACTACGAGGACCGCTTCGTCATTCCAACCGGGCATCGCGAATACGCCAACGACGCGTTCGGCGAACGCGGCGGCTGCGGCTTCACCTTCGGCAACGGCTGCAGCGGCAACAGCCCGGCCGATCTGTTCGGCGAGCGCAAGATCACCACCTTCACGGTGCAGCCGGTGCGCAAGGAAAAAGACGGAGTCGCCCCATGAGCCTGCTGAAACTGATCGGCGTGCTGCTGGACTACCCCGACGACGCGTTGTGGCAGCACGGCGACGAACTGCTCGCCGCCGCCGCCGACCCGGCGCTGCCGGCGGCGCGGCGGAAGGCATTGACGGGTTTCGTGCAGGGTTTGCTCGACACCGACCCGCTGACCGCGCAGGACGCCTGGCTGCAGACCTTCGACCGTGGCCGCTCGATGAGCCTGCTGCTGTTCGAGCACATCCACGGCGAATCGCGCGACCGCGGCCAGGCGATGGTTGACCTGATCGAGGCCTACCGCAAGCAGGGCTTCGAGCTGGCGGCGAAGGAACTGCCCGATTACCTGCCGCTGCTGCTGGAATTCCTGGCACAGCGCCCGCCGGCCGAGGTGCACGACTGGCTCGGCCACATCAGCCACATCGTCGGCATGCTCGCGGCGCGCGCCGGCGAGCGCGGCAGCCCCAGCCAGGTGCTGTTCGAGCTGCTGCTGGAACTGGCCGACGGCAAGCCCGACCTGGCGCTGCTGCGCCAACGCGCCAGCGAGGAGCCGCGCGACGACACCGCCGAGGCGATGGATCGGTTGTGGGAGGAGGAAGCGGTCCGTTTCGGCGCCGATGCGCCTGACGACAGCTGCCGGCCGAGCACGCGCCGGCCTTCGCCATCCACTGCCGCCCCGCAGGTGCAGCCATGAACTATCTCGACCAATTCGCCTTCCAGCTGTACCCGTACATCGCCATGGCGGTGTTCTTCATCGGCAGCTGGGCGCGCTTCGATCGCGCCATGTACACCTGGCGCACCGGCTCCAGCCAGCTGCTGTCCGGTCGCGGCATGCGCCTGGGCAGCAACCTGTTCCACGTCGGCATCCTGATCGTGCTCGGCGGTCATCTGGTCGGCCTGCTGACGCCGCATGCGGTCTACGAGCTGGTGATCACCGCGCCGCAGAAGCAGCTGCTGGCGATAGTGGTCGGCGGCGTGTTCGGCGTGATCTGCCTGGCGGGCCTGCTGATCCTGCTGGTGCGCCGGCTGTTCAACCCGCGGGTGCGTGCCACCGGCACCACCGGCGACACCGTGATCCTGGTGTTGCTGTTGCTGCAGCTGCTGCTCGGCCTGTACACCATCGTGATTTCCAGCCACCACATGGACGGCAGCGTGATGATTGCCCTGGCCGAGTGGGCGCAGCACATCGTCACCTTCCGCTGGGGCGCGGCAAGTTACGTGATCGGCGTGAACTGGATCTACAAGGCGCACATCTTCCTCGGCATGACGCTGTTCCTGGTGGCGCCGTTCACGCGGCTGGTGCACGTGTGGAGCATCCCCATCAGCTACCTGTGGCGGCCCTACCAGGTGGTGCGCCGGCGCCAGGCGACGTTGCGCTACGGATCGAGGGACTGAGCATGACGCTGGGCAAAGCCGATGCGCGAGGCATCCCGCTGACCATCATCGATTCGGCCAAGCCGGTGACGCAGGAGGCGCACGAGCATCGGCACGACAGCAAGGGCGAGGGCCCGCGCACGCTGGGCCAGCCGGCGCCGTGCTACCTGTTCGTGGACGAGCAGGCGATCAGTGAAGCCGAGATCGCGCAGGAGATGCAGCACCATCGTGCGCCGACCCCGGCGCAGTCCCGCGCCGCTGCAGCCCGCGCGCTGGTGGTACGCGAGCTGCTGCGTCGCGAAGTACAGCGGCTCGGCCTGGCTGGACAGGTGCCGGCCGATAGCCAGGAAACCGTAGAGGAGGCCGGCATCCGCGTGTTGCTGGAACGCGAAATCGAGGATCGCGTGCCTGCGGAAGAGGCTTGCCGGCGCTACTACGAGCAGAACCGCCAGCTGTTCCGCGCGCCCGACCTGGTCCGTGTGCGGCACGTCCTGCTGGGTGCGGCGGCCGACGATGTCACTGGCCGCATCCGCGCCCGTGCCGAGGCCGAGCGCCTGATCGCCGAGCTGAAGATCAACCCTGTGCTGTTTGCCGATTTCGCGATGCGCCATTCCGACTGTCCGTCGAAGACGCAGGGCGGTGAACTCGGCTGGTTGCAGCGGGGCCAGGCCACGCCCGAATTCGATCGTCAGGTGTTCCGTCTGCGCGAAGGCCTGGCGGCATTTCCGGTCGAATCGCGCTGGGGCTACCACGTAGTCAGCGTCGATGGCATCCAGCCCGGCGCCGAGCAGGCGTTCGACGCGGTTCGGGAGCGGATTTCCGACTATCTGGAATTGCAGGTGCGTCAACGCGAGCTGCAGCTCTACCTGCTCGGCTTGCAGGAGCGTTACCCGGTGCGCGGTCTGGATGCGATCGAGGCACTGGCCAGCGCCTGATGTGCCGGCCGCACGTTTCCGCGACAACGACAGCCGGTCTTCCCGTGGACCGGCCTTCAACACCTCACATCTACCGGATTCACCAGCATGCATGAGTCGAGCATCGTGTCTCGTGGCGAGCAGCAGCGTGCCCTGTGGCTAAGCACCTTCGCCTTCACCGTGTGTTTTGCGGTGTGGACGATATTCTCCATCATCGGCATCCAGATCAAGCAGCAACTCGGCCTCAATGAAACCCAGTTCGGCCTGCTGATCGCCACGCCCATCCTTACCGGATCGCTGATCCGCCTGCTGCTCGGCATCTGGGCCGACCAGTACGGCGGCCATCGCGTGTTCGCCGCGGTGATGCTGTGTGCGGCCGTGGCCACCTGGATGCTTGGTTACGCGCACACCTACCCGCAGTTTCTGGTCGCCGCGTTGTTCGTCGGCATTGCCGGCGGCGCATTCTCGGTCGGGGTGGCCTACGTGTCGAAGTGGTTCCCGGCGAGCCGGCAGGGCACGGCGCTGGGTATCTTCGGCGCGGGCAACGTCGGCGCCGCGGTCACCAAGCTGCTGGCACCGATGGTGATGGTTGCTGCGGGCTGGATCATGGTCAGCAAGATCTGGGCGATCGCTCTGGCACTGACCGCCGTGCTGTTCTACCTGTTCAGTCGGGAGGACCCTTCATTGGCGCAGCGGCGCAAGTCAGGTACCAAGCCGATGTCGTTCCGCGAACAGATGATGCCGCTGCGCAACCTGCAGGTGTGGCGTTTTTCGCTCTACTACTTCTTCGTCTTCGGCGGTTTCGTGGCGCTGGCCTTGTGGCTGCCGCACTTCCTCACCGGTGTCTACAAGCTGGACGTGAGGACCGCCGGCATTCTTGCTGCCTTCTATTCGATTCCGGCCAGCCTGTTCCGCATCGTTGGCGGGGTGCTGTCCGACCGCATCGGCGCGCGCAGGGTGATGTACTGGACCTTCGGCGTCTCCGCCATCTGCACCTTCCTGCTCGCCTATCCGGACACCCAATATGTCGTGAAGGGCATCAGGAGCGACATCACCCTGCACCTGGCGACCGGCGTGGTGCCGTTCACGGTGCTGGTGTTCGTGCTGGGTTTCTTCATGTCGCTGGGCAAGGCGGCGGTGTACAAGCACATCCCAGTCTATTACCCCCAGCATGTAGGTTCGGTGGGCGGCGTGGTCGGCATGATCGGCGGACTGGGCGGTTTTGTCCTGCCGATCGCGTTCGGCGTATTGAACGACGTCGTCGGCGTGTGGACCAGCTGCTTCATGCTGTTGTTTGTCCTGGCGGCCGCTTCGCTGGCGTGGATGCACTTCGCGATTCGGCGCATGGAACGTCGGCACTTCCCGCAGATCGGCCGCGAGACGGATCTGCCGGAGGTCATGGATGCTATGGCTGTGCCGCGGGACCGCTGAGCGCGTGGCGGCTACGGGCGGAGTGCGGCACGCGCAGGCTGCGCGCAACACCGGCAAGCGCGGCGAACCGCGCCTGCCGGCTCGCTGCCTGCGATCAGGGATTCTTCACGTACGCGTTCTTGCGCAGGTAGAACCACCAGTTGAGCAACAGGCACAGGGCATAGAACGCCGCGAAACCGTACATCGCCATCTCGGGTGTCCCGAGTTTGATCTGCTCCCCGATCACCACCGGCGCGGCAAACGCACCGTAGGCGGCGACGGCTGAAGTCCAGCCCAGCACCGGACCGGCCTGCTGGCGGTCGAAGATCGCACCGATGGTGCGGAAGGTCGAGCCGTTGCCTACGCCGGTGGCGGCGAACAGCAGGACGAACAGCGCGAGGAAGGTGAAGAAGTAGTCCTCGGGCGTCGCCGAGTGGTAGGCCTTCATCATCACGTAGCCGGCCGCCACCGAGGCGACGACCATCACCACGGAGACCCACTGGGTGACGATCGAGCCGCCGATCTTGTCCGAGATCCAGCCGCCGATCGGGCGCGTCAATGCGCCGACGAAGGGGCCGATCCAAGCGTAGGCGAGCACCGGCAACCCATTCGGATTCGGCTGCGTGTGCGCCATCACGCCGTTCGCGTCGGGCACGTGGATGACGTCGAAGATCACCTTCATCGACAGCGGCAGCGCCATCGAGAAACCGATGAACGAGCCGAAGGTGACGATGTAGAGGATCGTCATCGCCCAGGTGTGCCGGTTGCGGAAAATCTCGAACTGCCTGGTCACGCCCTCCTTCATCGGGCCGAAGGCGGCGAGCTTCATCACCGCCAGCATCAGGATGATGTCAAGCGGGATCGCGGCCCAGACGTTGAGCACGCCCAGGCCGGTCGGCGCCGGCAGGTACAGCCAGAGCATGAAAATCGACGGCACGAAGGCGAGCGTGTACAGGTAGGTGATCTTCGCGAACGCGACGAGCGAGTTGCCGGTGGCGGGCGAGATCGTCTTCAGGTTGTTCATGCCGAACCAGCACAGGATCGACAGCGGCACCAGCGACAGCGCCCAGGCGAAGCCCGAGTTCTGTATCCAGGTCGGCGTGCCGGCCGGGATCTTGCCGAAGATCCAGCCGCTTTCCTTGAGCAGGGTCTCGGGGCCGCCGCCGAGGGCGCCGAAGATGCTCACCGTCATGACCAGCGGAATGACGATCTGCATCGTCGTCACGCCGAAGTTGCCGAGTCCCGCGTTGAGGCCGAGCGCCGTGCCCTGCAGCCGCTTGGGGAAAAAGCCGGTGATGTTGGACATCGATGATGCGAAATTGCCGCCACCGACGCCGCACCACAACGCCATCAGCTGGAAGGCCCACAGCGGCCAGTCCTTGTGCTGCAGCACGATGCCGGTGCCGATGGCCGGCGCCAGCAGCATCGCCGTGGTCAGGAAGATCGTGTTGCGCCCGCCCGCGAGGCGGATCAGGAACGATGCCGGGATGCGCATCGTGGCGCCGGCGATGCCGGCGATCGCGGTCAGCGTGAAGAGCTCGGCTTGCGTGAACGGAAAACCGAGGTTGAGCATCTGCACCGTGATGATGCCCCACATGCCCCAGATCGCGAAGCCGCATAGCAGGGCGGGGATCGAGATCCACAAGTTGCGGTAGGCGATCCGCTTGCCGGTCGTCTGCCAGAACGCGGGGTCCTCCGGGCGCCAGTCGTCGATGTCCGCGCCGCTTGAGTGCGTGGCTGGCGCAGCGCCAGGGCCTGATTTCGTGTTCATGGTGGTCCTCGGGTCGTCTCGTGGGAATCAGCCGGCGAGGCTGAGCGTGGTGGCTTGCTGCTTGTGTCTGACGTGGATCGTGGAGTCGGTGTGGCGCGTCATCGGGCAAACTGGACGAAGCGGTCACGTCGACGGCGCGCGCGAACCGAACGCGAGGCGCCACAGGTTGCGCACGACGCCGATGAACGCGCCGAGCCAGGCGACCAGCGCGATCGCGAAAAACAGCTTCGGCAGGAAGCCGAGGAAACCGAAGCCCATCGCCTTGGTCATTTCCAGCGTGCTGGTGGCGTACATGCCCAGCGGGAAGACCGCGCCCCAGTACAGCGGGTCGTAGCGCAGCGGAAAACGCTTGTAGACATGGCGCCACACGCCGAGCACCAGCAGCATCGGGATCCACCAGGTGCCGGTGGCCCAGTAGAACACCGTGAAACCCTTGATGAAGGGTTGCAGCGACAACAGGTAGGGCGCATCCACCACATTGATGCTGAGCAGCGAACCGGCCAGGGTGGAAATGGCCATCGCGCCCATGTTGATCCAGTACGGCGGCGACAGATCGGCCGGCGAGAACTCGAAGAACGTGTAGCGGTAGAAGATCAGCGACATCATCCAGATGTACAGCATGCCGCCCCACAGCCACATCGACAGCGCGAAGAAATTCAGCTCCAGCTTGTACGGCTGCGCCGTGTGCGCGGCGAGCAGGGCGCTCAGCACCGCGATCGACTGGGTTGCCACCACCGCCAGCAGCCAGCCGCCGCTGATGCCACGGTCCAGCGTGGGTTTGCCTTCCTTGACGGTGAAGGCGGTGAACACCGTGTAGGTCAGCGCCAGCCACAGCACGATCGCCACGCCCCACAGCAGCAGGCCGCCGCGGACACTGCCGGCCAGCAGCAGGAACTGGGAGCCCAGGATGCTCGATGCGGCCACCATGGTGAAAAAACCCGGCCCGCTCAGGTGGTCGGTCAGGTCGCCCAGGAATCGTTTCGGATAGCGCGCCAGGCGCAAGACGTAGAGCAGCCAGAGCAGTGCATAGACGCCGACGTTGATGGCGAACAGGCCCCAGGCCAGCTTCGGCAAGCCCAGGCGCCAGGCACCGATCGAGACGATGCCGGTGGCCATGACCATGCCGAAGTAGGCTGGCGAGAGTCCTGCCAGGGCGGAAGAGGGGACGCGCGATGCCTGCTGCATGTGGCGTTTCTCGATGGTCGCCGGCGAAGCCGGAATAGACGGCGGGGGATCACGGTCCGGTATCCGTGGTCGGTAACGGGTGGACGCGAATCGCGGCACGGGTCGGCTTCTCGACGGCATGCGTGCGTCCGTGTCTGCGGAAAGATTAGGACGGCTGGGCCGGGCGCAAATTGACTGCAGTCAACCCGCCCGGCGAAGGCCGCCGGCACGGTCGGGCCGGCTTCGGCGCCGGGCCATGCCGCGGCGCGTTTCAGACCAGCAGTGCCACCGACTTGATCTGCACCCACACGGCCAGGCCCTCGCGCAACTGCAGGCGCAGCGCCGACTGGTGCGAGACACGCGCCAGCAAGGGGAGGCCACCGGCCAGCAGCTGCAACTGGAGCTGCCCGTTGGACAGCGGCGACAGCGATTGCAGCACCGCCGGCACGATGTTCAGCACGCTGGTGTCGGTGTGCGCGCTCAACGCGACGCTGACGTCGCGCGCCTGCACGCGCAGGCGCACGCGGGTACCGGCGGGGTGGGCGGGGCCGTGGGCGTGCAGCGTGCCGGCGGGTGTACCCAGCCGCAGCAGGCCGTGCCCGTCGTGGCCGAGTACGCTGGCCTCGATCACGGTCGCGGCGTCGTCGCGCAGTGCCAGCGGCAGGTCGCCGCGGTTCAATACTTCCAGCGCCGGGCCGGCGATGCGCACCCTGCCGGCTTCGAGCAGCACCAGATGGTCGGCCAGGCGGGCGGCTTCTTCCACCGCATGGGTGACGTACAGCAGGGGGATGCGCGTCTCGCGCCGGATCGCTTCCAGGTACGGCAGGATTTCGCCGCGCCGCTCGGCGTCGAGTGCGCTCAGCGGTTCGTCCAGCAGCAGCCAGCGCGGTTGGCACACCAGCGCGCGGCCGAGCGCCACGCGCTGCTGCTCGCCACCGGACAGTGTGGCCGGCGGCCGCGCCAGCAGCGGCCCCAGCGCCAGCTTGTCGATCCACTCCTGCATGACGCCCGTTGGCGCGCCGGCGCGCCGCCAGCCGTAGCGCAAGTTGTCGTGCACCGACAGGTGCGGCAGCAGCGCCGCGTGTTGGAACACCACGCCCACCCGGCGCCGGTGCGGCGGCAGACGCACGTGTGCGTCCTGCCAGGTCTCCGCGCCGACGCGCAGCAGCCCGCGGGTGTGCGGCTCGAGGCCGGCGATGGCGCGCAGCAGGGTGCTCTTGCCGCTGCCGGAGGGGCCGAACACCACGGCGACGCCCTGCGCGGGCAGCGACAGCGCCACGTCCAGCGCGAAATTCGTGCGCCGCAGCTGCAGGCGCAGCTCGATGCCCGGAACCGGCTCAGTCATGCACTGAGCGCCGTTCGCCGGCCCAGCCACTGCATCACCAACAGCATGCCGAAGGAGAACGCCAGCAACCCGGCGGCCAGTCGGTGGGCGTCGGTGTACGCCATGGCTTCGACCTGGTCGTACAGCAGTACCGACAGCACCCGCGTCTGGCCGTCGATGTTGCCGCCCACCATCAGCACCACGCCGAACTCGCCCACCGTATGGGCGAAGCCGAACAGCGTGGCGGTGACCAGCGCCGGTTTCGACAGCGGCAGCACCACGCTGACGAAGCGGTCGAACGGGGACGCGCGCAGCGTGGCGGCGGCCTCCAGCACGCTCGCGTCGATCGCGGCGAAGCCGGACTGCAGCGGGTGCACCACGAACGGCAGCGAATACAGCACCGAGGCAAGCAGCAGTCCGGGGAAAGTGAACGCCAGCGTGCCCAGTCCCAGTGCCGTGGTGAGCTGGCCGAGCGGTCCGTCCGGCCCCATGCCCAGCAACAGGTAGAAGCCCAGCACGGTAGGCGGCAGCACCATCGGCAGGGCAACCAGCGCCCCAACCGGCATGCGCCAGCGCGAACGGGTGCGCGCCAGCCACCAGGCCAGCGGCATGCCCAGCAACAGCAGGATCAGCGCGGTCATCCCGGCGAGCTTGAGGGTGACCAAGATGGCGGCCAGCAGCGTCGTCATGGCCGTCGTTGCGATACCGGTGCCGGCTCAGTCATACCCGTGGGCCGCGATGGTGCGTCGCGCGGTATCGTCGTGCAGATATGCCAGGAAGCCGATCGCCGCCGGGTTGTCGCGGCCGTGGTCGAGCAACACCGCGCTCTGGACGATCGGCCGGTGCCAGTCGGCGGGCACCAGCCAGGCCGAACCGCCGACCTGCCGTTGCGCCTCCAGCACCAGCGAGCGCGGCAACAGCCCCGCCTCGGCATTGCCGCTCAGCACGAACTGGGTGGCCTGGCCCACGTTTTCGCCGAGCACCAGCCGCGGCTGCAGCGCGTCCCAGCGGCCGACGTGCTGCAGCACCTGGCGCGCGGCGGCGCCGTAGGGTGCCAGCGCGGGGTTGGCGATCGCGAACTTGCGGAAGTCGTGCTGGCGCAGCACCTGTTCGCCGTCGGCGGCCAGCGTGGCGTCGCGGCTCCACAACACCAGCCGGCCGGTGGCGTAGTCGTACAGCGATGAACGCACCGCCAGCCCTTCGTCGACCAGGCGTTGCGGCGTGCTGTCGTCCGCCGCCAGCAGCACGTCGAACGGCGCGCCATGGTGGATCTGCGCATACAGCTTGCCGGTCGAGGCCACACTGATATCGATGCGGTTGCCGCTGCGGCGCGTGTATTGTTCCGCCAGCAGGTGCGCCACCTCGGCGAAATTGGCCGCCACGGCGATCCGTGCCTGGGCCACCGGCGGCGTGCCCGCGACGGTATGGCCCGCGGGCCACGTTGCCAGGCCGGCGATGGCCAGCATGACCGGCGCCACGCGACGAACCAGCCTGCGGATGATGTCGAACTGCAAGGTCTGCTCCTCCAGGTGAGTCGCGCCGGCATGCCCCGTCGATTCCGGCGCGCAGGTGGCTATCGGCATGGATGGGGTCAATTTATACACAACGCCGCGTCGCATGGGTTGACGCCGGACAACTTGCCGCCGTCGACGGTGGTGCCGGACGGGGCGTTCTTGCGGCGCGCCCACGCGGCCCGGGTGATCGTTTGTCGCAGGCGCGTGCGGCATGGGGCCGGATTGACGTGAGTCAGTCGCAGCAATGCCGCGGTGAGCTAGCCTTTCCCTCCGCGGCAGCCGTGCCGCTTGCCGGAGTCTTCCGCATGAAATCGGTCAAAGCTGTTCTAGCGCTGGCGTGTGGCCTGGGCCTGGGCCTGGGCCTGGCGGCGCAGGCGTCCCCCCAGCACAACCATGAAAGCCATGCTGCGCCCGCCGCCACATCCGCCGCGGCGGCGCCGGCACAGCGCTGGGCGCCGGACGCGTCGTTGAGCCAGGGCATGCGCCGCGCGTATGCGGCGGTAGACGAACTGCGCCACTACGAGATGGGCCACATGAGCGCGCCGATGGCGGTGGATCGTGCCACCGAGGTCGAGCAGGCGGTGACCTACATGTTCGCCAACTGCAAGCTGGCCCCCGAGCCCGATGCCGCGCTGCACGGCATCCTGGTGCCGCTGGCGAGCGCGGCGCTGACGCTGAAGGCCGACCCGAAAAAGGTTTCGGCAGTAGCCGATATGCGCGCGGCGATCGCGCACTACCCGCAATACTTCAACGACCCCGGCTGGGACAAGCCGGCTCCGGCCACACATGAGATGCACGATGAACCCTGAGCGGACTCCGGGGCGTGACTGACTGGATCCAGGCCTGGCAATGCATCGGCTGCGGCAAGATCGAAGCGCCGCAGCCGTGCATCGGCGTGTGCCGTGACCGCAAGATCCTGATGGTCGGCAAGGACGCGCACGAACGCGCACTGACGGAAATCACGGCGCTGCACGCACAGCTTGCGCAGGCCCGCACGATGCTGCAGCGCTTTGTTCTGGCCACGCCGCACGAAGGTCAATGGGAGCGCTCGTGGCTGGCCCTGCAGGCCGAGCTGCGCGAAGCGCTGGCGGTGCTGGCGACGCTGCCGGAATCGTCCAGGCACGAGTGAGGCGGCGCGCAGAGACTGCGTGGGCCGCGGAAGCTCATGCGGGTGGCGCGGGGATGGCCAGGCTGTCGCCGTCCGCGTCGGCCAGCAGTTGCTGGTGCACCCGCTCGAGTTCCGCCAGCAGCAACGCGCGCGCCTCGGCGGCGAACGGGTTCTCGCGCTGGATCGCGGCGAACAGGTGGCCGGCGTCGCCGCGCACCGCGGCCAGCATGTGCTGCATGCCCTGGAACGAGGGCGGCGCCAGCGCCAGGCCGTCGTCCACGCCGATGTCGAGCAGCCCCTTGGCGACGAAGAACGCCAGCGCATGGGTCATCGCCATGGCGCGGTCGTGGGCTTCCGGATCCTGCTCGATGACTTCGCAGTCAAGTGTGCGGAACAGTGCGCCGGCGCGTGCGGCGGCATGTGGGTGGCCCGCGGCGGGGCTGATCACCACGCGCCGCGGGCGTTCGTCGCGGGCCAGGCTGAGCGGGCCGAACAGCGGATGCGTGCCGACGTGTGGAATGGCCGCGCCGAGCAGTTCGTCCATCGTCGTGCAGGGGTGCATCTTGACGCTGCCGACGTCGAGCACGGTCTGCCCGGCATGCAACAACGGACGCAGTGCGAGCAGGGCCGCGCGCATGTGCGGTACCGGCATCGCCAGCACGACCCACGCTGCGCCGTCGACCGCGGCCGGCATCGACGCGGCGGCCAGCGCGGCGGGGACATCCGCGTGCGGATCCCACACGCGCACGCGATGGCCTGCCTGCAACAGCAGGTCGACGAAGGCCTGGCCGAAGCGGCCGTGGCCGAGCACGGCAAACGTCGTGGCGGGTGGCGCGGGTTCGCGCGGCTTGACGGCACTCATGCCGTGATCGGCGAGCGGCCGCTGGCCAGGCTGGTGCGCAGCGCGGCCGTCCACGGCGCGAGGTCGATGTCGTGGGCGGCCAGCCAGTCGGGATCGAACAGCGTCTGCGCATAACGTTCGCCGCGATCGCACAGCAGGCTGACGATGCTGCCACGCTCACCGCGGGCGCGCATCGAGGCAGCCAGTTGCAGGCAGGCGACCAGGTTGGTGCCGGACGAGCCGCCGTAGCGGTGGCCGATGAGTTCCTCCAGCAGCCAGGCAGCGGCGATCGAGGCGGCGTCGGGTATCTCGATCACCCGGTCGACCACGTCGAAGATGAAGCCCGGTTCGACCCGCGGCCGGCCGATGCCTTCGATCAGGGTGGGCTGGCTGGCGACCGCTTGCGTGTCGCGGCTGCGCCAGCCGTGCACGTAGCCGCTGCCGCTCGGCTCGGCCACGCACAGTTGCGTATGCAGCCGGCGGTAGCGCAGGTAACGGCCGATGGTGGCCGAGGTGCCGCCGGTGCCGGCGCCGCAGACGATCCAGGCCGGTTCGGGCTCGGCTTCCAGCACGAGCTGGCCGATGATCGACTCGGCGATGTTGTTGTTGCCGCGCCAGTCGGTGGCGCGCTCGGCCAGGCCGAACTGGTCGAGATGGCAGGCACCCTGGGCGGCGTGTTTGGCGGCACGCGCGTGCACCTGCGCGGGATCGTCGACCAGGTCGCACTCGCCGCCCAGCGCCTGCACGTCGCGGATCTTGCCCGGCGCGGTGCAGGCCGGCATCACCGCGATGAACGGCAGGCCGAGCAGGCGCGCGAACCACGCCTCGGCGATCGCCGTGCTGCCGGAGGACGCGTCCACCACGGTCTGTCCGCCGCGCAGCCAGCCGTTGCACAGCACGTACAGGAACAGCGAGCGGGCCAGGCGGTGCTTCAGGCTGCCGCTGGGGTGGGCGGCCTCGTCCTTGAAGTAGAAGTCGATGCCGTGGAAGCCGGGGAAGTTCAGCTTGAGCAGGTGGGTGTCGGCCGAGCGTGCCGCCTCCTGGGCCAGCTTGGCCAGCGCGGTGTGCACCCAGCGCAGGTCGGTCTCGCGTTGTGGGTTGACCAGTCGCAGGACGCTGTCCATCGGGGGCTCCGTAATCATGGGGAGGACTCTACGCCGTCACGCAGGGCGTGCACGCGCCGGGCGAGGAAATCGAAGTAGCGGTCGATGTAGCTGATGCCGTTCTCGTGGTCGATCAGGTACGGGTTCATCAACGTGTGGCGCAGGATCAGCAGGCGGTCCTCGTCCGGGTCGAGGCTGGCCGGGTCCAGGCCCAGCGCGGCGAAGATGCGCGAGGTCTGTGCCGGACCCAGCATGTCCGGGCGCAGGCTGGTCACCGAGCCGAAAAACTCCTTCGTTTGCAGCGGCTGGCGCGGGTCGCAGCGCAGCTCGTCATACAACACGCGCACGAAGGTGTTCGCCGCGGCCACCGAGGTGTTGCCGCAGGGGTTGAGTGCGAGGCAGACCAGGTTGCTGTCCGGCGCGAACGGCACCAGCGCATGGACGTCGTCGGCCAGCTCCAGCGCGAAGCGCTGCGCACGTGCGTGGAAGGTCTCCGCCGCGCGCACGGTGGCGCGCGGCAGGGCGCCGAAGTGGGCGTGGTCCAGCGGCAATACCTTGTGCGTCACGTACACCGCGGCTGCCGCCGCGCCGGATTTCGAGCCTTCCGGAATGAACTGGCCCAGGCTGCGGTAGCGCGCCAGGTAACCGGCGGGCGTGGTGGCGTGGAACACGTAGTCGGCGCGCTCGGCCAGCAGTGCCATCGCGCGGTGGTCGCGGCAGATGAAGGCGCCGCTGCCGTAGGGCAGGTAGCCAAGCTTGTGCGGGTCGACGGTGGCCGAGTCGGTGTCGCCCAGCGCGGCGAACGCCGCATGCACTGCCGGGGTGGGGAATTGCACGTAGTCGGCGGCCACCTCCTCGCGCGTGCGCAGCGAGCCGTCCTCGTGGCGGAACAGCGTGGCCAGGTAGCCGCCCCAGGCGGCGTCCACGTGTACGGCGAAATCCAGGCCGCGCGCGCGCGAGGCCTGCCGCGCGGCGAGCACGGCGTCAATCGGGTCGATGGTGCCGTACTCGGTGCCGCCGAGCACGGCCACGCACATCAGTACGGGCTGGCGCTCGCGCGCGCAGCGCTCCAGCGTGGCGCGCAGGGCGGCGGGGTCCAGCCGCATGCCGTCGGTGGGCAGCAGCTCCAGCTGGTCGCGGCCGAGGCCGAGCAGCTTCAGCCCCTTGCTCCACGAGTAGTGCGCGGTGACCGGCGCCAGCACCAGCGGCACGCGCAGTTGCGGGTGCGCGGCGAAGAAGCCGGCCAGGCCGCGCTGCTCGATGCGTTCGCGCTCCACCCGCTGCAGCCAGTGCGTGCGTTGCGCCGGCGCCTGCGCGGCCAGCCAGAGCTGCCAGGCTTGCAGCAGTGCGATGGCGTCGGCGGGGGCGAGGTTGAAGGCGGCCCAGTCGTCTGCCGGCAGCGCCAGCTCCGGCACGCCGGCAGCGCGCAGCGCCACCGGAAACGCCTTCAGCGCCAGCGCCAGGCGCAGCGCCTGGTAGTTGGCCAGGGTGCCGCCGGAGGTGAGGTGGCCGAACGCGCAGGCCTCCTGGGCCGGGTCGTGCGGATAGCCGAGCATGCGCGCCAGCTGCAGGCCGGCCTGCACTTCCATGTCGACGGTGACCGGCGCGGCATCCTCGCTGACGTTGTTCGGGTTGTAGGGCAGGGTCAGCATCTGCGCCGCCAGCCCCGGCAGCAGCAGGTCCGAGGCCATGTGGCCGATGTAGCGCGGGCTGTGGAATGGCACCGATTTCTTCAGCGCGGCAGAGAGCTGGTGCAGCTCGCGGCGCATGCGCGACTCGAAGGCGAGGTAGTCCGGGTGGTGCGCGGCGGCGGTGGCGATCGCCGGCGGATCCTCCGGGTGGAAGTTGCGCCGCCAGTAGACGTGGTCGCGCAGGAACTCCACCAGCAGTTTTTCCAGCAGCGTGTCGTTTTCGCCGTAGGGGCCGAGGAAGCAGGCGTCCAGCGTGTGGTCGCGCGGCTCGACGTGGTCGAACGGTTGCGCGGCGCTCATGCCAGCCATCCGTGCAGCCAGCCCAGCGGGTGATGCATACGGGCCACGCCCAGCATGTAGACGTAGGTGGCCAGTGCCGCCATGAAGAAGCCCAGCCGCGCGCGTGGCGTGGGTGCCCGCTTCAGCGCCAGCGTGGCGAGCACCACGTAGGCCACCAGCAGCACCAGCTTGGTGGTCAACCAGCCGTTGGCGAACAGCGCGCGGGGCAGGATGCTCAGCAGCATCAGCGCAGCGGTGAGCAAGGTGGTGTCGATGGCGTAGCTGAGCCAGCGCACCGGCTCCCATTGCGCGGCGCCGGCATGGCCGACCTGCACCAGCAAGCCGCGCAGGGCGAACAACGACCCGCTGGCCAGCACGCAGGCGATGTGCACCCATTTGATCTGCAGATAGAACTCGAGCATGCGGGTTCAGAAATTTGGGATTCGGGAAAGCATCAGGGCGCGCCGTGCGGCGCGCCCTGACGTACGTCATGTACGCGAGGAATTACGCTCTCTCGGGGACGCCTTGCGACAAGGGCGCGCCGGCCGTCCGCCGTTTGGGCCGCAGCCACAGCGCGGCGACGAACACCGCGATCAGCAGGGCGCCGACGGCGAACAGGGTGTCGCCCGGCACGCGCATCCACACCAGCATGTGGATCAGTGGGCGGTCCATGAACTCGGCCGAGCGGGCGAACCAGTAGCCGTGTTCCAGCACCGCCTTCAGCTGCAGGATGCCCAGCGGCAGCAGGGTCAGCACGGCCATCATCGACAGGCCGATATTGAGCAGCCAGAACGAACCGCGCAGCCAGCCTTCGCGCCATTCGGCCTGCGGCTTGATGCCGCGCAGGCAGAACAGCATCAGACCCAGGCCGAGCATGCCGTACACGCCGAACAGCGCGGTGTGGCCATGCGTGGCGGTGAGGTTCAGGCCCTGCATGTAGTACAGCGCGAGCGGGGTGTTGACCAGGAAGCCAAGCAGGCCCGCGCCGACCAGGTTCCAGAAGCTCACTGCCACGAAGAACATGATCGGCCAGCGGTAGCGCGCCATCCACGGTGCGGCGTGCTGCTTCTTCCAGGTGTCGTGGGCTTCCAGCCCGATCAGCGCCAGCGGCACCACTTCCAGCGCCGAGAAGCTGGCGCCCAGCGCGATCACCGCGGTGGTGGTGCCGCTGAAGTACAGGTGGTGCAGCGTGCCGAGCACGCCGCCGGCCATGAACACGATGGTGGCGAACAGCACGTTGGTGGTGGCCGTGGTCACCCGCAGCAGGCCCAGGCGAACGAACAGATAGCTGATCACCGCGGTGGCAAACACCTCGAAGAAGCCTTCCACCCACAGGTGCACCACCCACCAGCGCCAGTACTCGACCATCGCGATGTGGGTGTGCTCGCCCCACATCAGGCCGGCGCCGTAGAGCAGGCCGATCGCCACGGTGGAGAGGAACAGCAGGCCCACGATCGAGGCGCCTTCCTTGTTGCGGTCCATCGCCGGCCACAGCGCGCGGCCGACCAGGAACAGCCACAACATCAGGCCGATGAACAGGAAGATCTGCCAGAAGCGGCCGAGGTCGGTGTATTCCCAGCCCTGGTGGCCGAACCAGAAGTTGTACTGCAGGCCCATCTTGTCCATCACCGCGAACCACTGGCCGGCGAACGAGCCGACCACGATCACCAGCAGGCACACCCACAGGAAGTTCACCCCGAGCCGCTGGAACTTCGGCTCATGGCCGGAGATCAGCGGCGCGATGTACAGCCCGGTGGCCAGCCACGCGGTGGCGATCCACAGCACCGCCAGCTCGGTGTGCCAGGTGCGGGTGAGGCTGTACGGCAGGTAGTTGGCCAGTGCGAAGCCGTAGGCCTGCTGGCCCTCCACCTGGTAGTGCGCGGTGGTGGCGCCCAGCAGGATCTGCGCCAGGAACAAACCCAGCACGGTCCAGAAATACTTGCCGGTGGCCTTCATCGAAGGCGTGGCCTTGAACTCGGTCAGCGGATCGTGGGCCGGAACGGTCGGCAGCGGTTCGTGGCTGACCTGGCGGGCGTGATGCCAGCCGAGCAGGCCAATGCCGAAGATCATGAACAGGATGCTGAAGACTGACCACAGGAAGCTGGTCGAGGTCGGCGTGTTGCCGGCCAGCGGTTCGTACGGCCAGTTCTGCGTGTAGCTCATCGCCTCGTTCGGGCGTTGCGTGGCGGCAGCCCAGCTGGTCCACCAGAAGAATGCGGTGACTTCGCGCCGATGCTCCATCTCGGCCACGGTGTTCTCGCGCATGGCATAGCCTTCGCGCAGCTTGTGCGTGGCCGGGTCGTTGCCGAACAGGCTCATGTAGTGCGCCGCGACGGCTTCCATCGCGTGCGCGCGCAGCGCCGAGACGGTGATGGTGTTGCTGGCCGCGTCCCAGGTGTTGGTGCGCAGTTCTTCCTGCACCCGCGCCTTCAGCGGTGCCTGTTGCTGCGCCGTCAGCGAGTCGTACGGACCCAGACCGGCGTCACGGGAAAGCAGCTCAAGCATCGCCATGCTTTCGCGGTGCAGCCAGTCGGCGCTCCAGTCCGGCGCCAGCAGCGCGCCGTGACCCCAGATGGATCCCAATTGCTGGCCGCCGATGCTCTGCCACACCTGGCGGCCTTCCTCCACGTCGGCCTTGGTGTACAGCGTCTGGCCGTCGCCGGTGACGACCGCCGTGGGCAGCGGCGGCGCCTGCTGGTGGACCACGCTGCCGACCCACAGCAGCACGGCGAAGGAGGCTACCAGCAAGGCAGCGAGGCCAAGCCAGAGTTTTCGGGTGGTACTCATTGCGCATCTCCCTGAAAGGTGCGCGCATGCTCGGCGAGGCGGGCTCCGTTGCTCTTGATGCAGATCAGACGGCTCAGGCGGCGCGCTGCGCAAATTGTCGCAGCGGCGCGCCGGTGGCATGGCATGATCGGCGCAACGCGCAACGCTGACGGAACCGCAGGCATGAACGATCGAAGCCGGCCGCCGGGAAGCAGCCGATTCCCGTTGCTGCTGCTGGCGGTTTTCCTGGCCGTGGCGGTGGCACTGGGCATCGCGCCGCGCTACCGCCAGGACTGGTTGATGGAGAACGTGCTGGTGCTGCTGGCACTGCTGGCGCTGGTGCCGGGGTTTCGCCGGCTGCGCTTTTCCGATGCCAGCTATGCGGCGTTGTTCGTGTTCCTGCTGCTGCACGAGGTCGGCGCGCACTACACCTATTCGGAAGTGCCGTGGGACCAGTGGTTCTCCACGCTGTTTGGTTTCTCGCTGGATGCGGCGCTGGGCCTGTCGCGCAACCATTTCGATCGCGCCGTCCATTTCGCCTACGGCCTGCTGGTGACGCCGGCGGTGGTGGAGCTGGTGGCCGCGCGCACGAGGTCGCCCGGTATCTGGCGCTGGCTGGTGCCGGTCGGCCTGATGACCGCCAGCTCGGCCCTGTACGGGTTGTTCGAATGGGCCGCCGCGGTGCGCTTCGGCGGCGATCTCGGCGTGGCCTATCTCGGCACGCAGGGCGATCCGTGGGACGCGCAGCAGGACATGCTGCTCGCCCTGCTCGGCAGCCTTGCCGCGGTCGCGGTGCTGGCCGCCACGGCCCGGCGTCGCCGTCGCCATGCCGCGCGCCGCCATCGCGCCCGCGCTGGGTGGATCGTCCCTAGGAGCGTGGGCGGCAGAAACACAAGCGGCTGCGGCTGCGCCGTTTTGGCCACCTTCCGCGCCGATTTTTGGCCCATAGAACCACCATGGGCCGGCAAACCGTCACGCAAGCTGGCTCAAAACGGCTTTGCCTCGCCTGCTTGGTTTCTACCGCCCACGTTCCTAGTGCTGCATCAGCACCGGGATGGTGGCTTCTTCCAGCACGCGCCGGGTGGCGCCGCCGAACACGCGCTCACGCATGCGCGAGCGGCCGTAGGCGCCCATCACCAGCAGGTCGGCGTCGATGTTGCCGACTTCCTTCAGCAGGATCTCGCCGGCCATCGGGGAAGAGGCGCGCACGTAGCTGGGCCTGGCCATGATGCCGTGGCGCAGCAGGTAGACGAACGGGTCGAAGCGCGGGCGCCCCTGGTCGCCGTCGCGCACGTCGCCGTCGACCAGGGTGACTTGCCGCGCCACCTTGAGGAACGGCAGCGCGGAGTGGATCGCGCGGATCGCCTCGAGGCTGCCGTTGCAGCCGATCACGATGCGCTCGAAGCGCAGCTCGCCCGCCCAGTGCGGCGGCAGCACCAGACAGGGCGTGCGGCAATCGAGGATCGCTTCGCCGAGGATGTCGAACAGGCTGGATGCCTGCACCATGTCGCGCTCGATCACCGCCAGGTCGTGCCGCGCGCCGAGCCAGCGCAAGGTGGGCGTGATGCCGGCGCGGGCCACCACCCAGTCGGCGTTGCGCACGCCGGCATGGCGCGCGAACGAGCCGAACGCAGCGTGCTCGTCGGCCAGCTCGGCCCGCGGTTCGAGCAGCAGGCCGAGCACGGTGGGTTCGCCGCTGGTTTCGTTGCCGGCGAGTTTGCGCAGCGCGGGGTCGACGTAGCAGCCGGTCAGGTTGCCTTCCCAGCGCGCCGCGATGGCAACGCCGGCAACGGCGGCGGGACTCCACGGGGCGGTGTCGGTCACCAGCGCGAGGATGTCGCCCGGTCGCGTTACGCGCGGCATGGTTTCGGTGGTCATGGTGGGCGGTCCGGCTTCGGCGGCGTTCAGAGCTCGAGGGAGTGGATGACCTGGGTGGCGTCCTGCGGATCGAGCCGGCACTGGAAGCCCAGGAAAGCGGCCAGCTCGCGCATCGATTCGTTGGCGGCGTCGTCGATCGAGAACATGCGGCGGAATCCGTTCTTGCGCGCGATCTCGATCAGCCGCCGCATCAGCAGCACGCCCAGACCGCGGTGGCGCCAGTCGTCGGCCACGGTCACCGCGCATTCGCACTGCTTGTCGTCGCCGCTGGCGCTGTAGCGGCTGACGCCGACCAGGCGCAACTCGCCGTCATCGTGGGCGAGCGCGACGAAGGCCATGCGGTCGCGGTAATCCACGTCCATCAGTCGGTCGAGCAGGGCCGGGCTGGCTTCCTTCACCTGGCCGAGGAAGCGGAAACGGCAGGCCTGTTCCGACAGGCGGTCGATGAACTCCGCTTCGCGCTGGCGATCCTCAGCGCGCAGCGGGCGCACCAGCACCGGGCTGCCGTCGTTCAGGGTCTCGATCCAGTGGCTGCCCTCGATGGCACCGAACGACGCGGCGAAGGCGGGGGTGGGTTCGGTACGGCGGACATGCGACATGGTCTGCTCCCGCGGCGGATGAATCGTGGCTGGTGCCCATGCCGGAGCGGGCGGCGATCGCGGCATGGCGGTTTGCGTGATCGAGTTCTACGCCGGCCCGCGACGGCCCGAGTTGATTTCAGTCAATCGCCAGAACGCAGGTGCGCGCCGCGTGCCTGCGGGCGAACCGCCGCGCGCGGCATCGGTCGGCGCGGCGCCGGGTCGTGCAGGTCCGCGACGGTTCGACTTGCGGTTTTCTCAGCCGGCGCCGTGCCGTTTCGTCGACGTCGTGCCGCTGTGGCAGAGGCCGGTGAGCAGGTCGGAGCGAAGTATGCGCACCGCCTTGCGGTTGACTTCGAGCACGCCCATTTCCTCCAGCCGCGAGAACAGCCGGCTGACCGTCTCGACCGCCAGGCCGAGATAGTTGGCGATGTCGTAGCGCGACATCGGCAGGGAGAGTGCGATGCCGTCGCGCTGCAGCCGCTGGTAGCGGTCGGCCAGACTCTTCAGGAAGATCGCCAGCTGCTCCTGCGCCTGCTGCCGGCCCATCATCACCAGGTGGCGGTGTTCTTCGATCGCCTCGCGGCTGATCACCCGCATCAGCTGGCGCTGCAGCGCCGGCACCTCGCTGACGACCTGCTGCAGCCGGCCGTATGGCAGCTCGCAGATGCTGCTGCGTTCCAACGCCTCGGCCTGGCTGACGTGCCGGTTCAGCGCCAGCGCGTCGAAACCGACAATTTCGCCGGGCAGGTGGAAACCGAGGATCTGCACGTCGCCGCTCTCGTCCTGCACGAAAGTCTTGAGCGAGCCGGAGCGCACCACGTAGAGCGCCTCGAACGGGTCGCCGTCGTGGTACAGTGCGCCACCGCGGTCCAGCGTGCGCTTGTCGCGCACCGTGGTGTCCAGCCGGTCCAGATCGGTGCGGTCGATGCCGGCGGGCAGGCAAAGCTCGCCCAGTGCACAGGAGGAGCAACTGCGCCGCAGCTGGTTCAGGTCGAATATGCTGGCTTCGGAAACCATCAACGCCCTCGCAAAGCTGGGGGAAAGGCGCCTGTGAACCGGCTTGCGCCTGGGCAGGCTTGAACGTTAGCACGGTGACATGCGAATTCCGCGTATTTGACTGCGGTCAAATGGCGCACGTGCGCGCTGTCGTAGGCTGTCGGCGCGCCCCGGGGCTGCGTGCCGGCGGGGTGGCGTCGCCCGCCTCCACCCGCAGAGGTCGCCATGAACTGGAAGAACACTTCGGAGCGTTACGGCGCGCTGATGATCGGCATGCACTGGCTGACGCTGCTGCTGCTGGTTGCCGTGTATGCCTGCATCGAGCTGCGCGAGTCCTACCCGCGCGGAAGCGAGCTGCGCGAGGGGCTGAAGAGCTGGCACTTCATGCTGGGCCTCGGCGTGTTCGTGCTGGTCTTCGTGCGCCTGGTGATCCGCCTCGTGTCCGGGGCCAGGCCGGTGGTGCGGCCGGTGCTGCCGGTGTGGCAGGAGCGCCTGGCCGCGCTGATGCACCTGGCGCTGTACGCCTTCCTGATCCTGATGCCGCTGCTCGGCTGGCTGGTGCTCAGCGCAGAGGGCAAGCCGATTCCGTTCTTCGGCATGCAATGGCCGGCGCTGGTGGGGCCGGACAAGGCCTTCGCCGACTCGCTGGAGGAGCTCCACGAGACCATCGGCACGGTGGGCTATTACCTGGTCGGCCTCCACGCGGCGGCTGCGCTGGCGCACCACTACGTGAGCCGGGACAACACCTTGCTGCGCATGCTGCCGCGACGTGGCCGGCCGGCGTCGTGAGAGGTGGTGAATTTCTCGACTTCTCGGGCCAGCCATGGAACAGTCATGCAGGCGACTGTTTCATGTGAGCGAGTCCGGGCGTGTAGCGGACTCGCGATCGAAGAAAACCACAGGAAGTGATTCTCCTCACAAGCTGTGAAACCGTGCGTCGATGCCGCCGGCATCAGCAGCATCCGCAGGGGGAGCGGTACACGGCGAACGCGGGGGTGTCGGCGGCCCGTGGAGCGACTCCGCATCGCGACAGCTTCGAGGGTGCCACATGCGCAATCTCAAGCGTGCATTCTGGGGGCTCTCGCTTTCCTGGTCCTGCTGTGGCTCGTTGCCGAGCCCACCGTTTTCCGGTCGAGCACTTTTTTCGGCCTGCGCGACGCCATGGTGCAACTGACGGGCTTCGTCGCGATCGGGTGCATGAGCCTGGCGATGGTCCCGGCGCTCCGGCCGCGATGGCCCGAGGCGTGGCTGGGCGGCCTCGACAAGATGTACTGCATGCACAAATGGCTCGGCATCTCCGTGCTGGTCGTCGCCATCATCCACGGGCTGTGGGCGCAAGGGCCGAAATGGGCAGTGGGTTGGGGCTGGCTGGAGCCCCCGGACCATGGCGCGCAGGGTGCGCCGGAGAACCCGATGGCATCCTTGCTGGCGAGCCAGCGCGGCGCCGCGGAGAGCGTGGGCGAATGGGTTTTCTACGCCGTCGTCGTGCTGATCGCGCTGGCCCTGATCCGGCGTTTTCCGTACCACTTGTTCTACAAGACGCACCGCCTGCTTGCCGTGGGCTATCTCGCTCTGGTTTTCCATGCGGTCGTGCTGATGGAGTTCCACCACTGGGCGACGCCGATCGGCTGGCTGGCCGCGGTGTTGCTCGCCTGCGGCAGCTGGGCGGCCATCGTGGTGCTGCTGCGCCGGGTGGGCGCGCGCTCGCAGGTGGCGGGAAGAATCACCGCCCTGCATCTTTTCGCCGGGGTGGATTCGCTCGAGATCGAAACCGAGGTGCAGGGGTGGCCTGGCCACAAGTCAGGGCAGTTCGCCTTCCTCACCGCGGGCGCCGCGGATGGCGCGCATCCCTACACCATCGCGTCCGGTTGGCGGCAAGAGACCTCCAGGATCACCTTCGTGGTCAAGGATCTGGGCGACCACACGCACCGCCTGCACGAGAAGCTTCGCGTCGTCGAGCAGGCGGTGAGGGTCGAGGGGCCCTATGGGTGCTTCACGTTCGATGACGGCTGCGCCCGCCAGATCTGGATCGGCGGCGGCATCGGCATCACGCCTTTCATCGGGCGCATGAAGCACATGGCCTGGCAGAAGGAAGATCGGGATTGGCCCGAAGGCCAGAAGATCGATCTCTTCCACAGCACCGCGGACGTCGATGACGAAGCGCTCGACCGGCTGGCGGGCGACGCCCGCTCCGCCGACGTGCGGCTGCACGTGCTGATCGACGCACGCGACGACCGCCTGACGGGCGAACGCATACGGGCTGTCGTGCCCGAATGGCGCGAGGCGAGTATCTGGTTCTGCGGGCCGGCGGGCTTTGGCGAGGCATTGAAGCATGACCTGGCCAGGCACGGGTTTCCGGTGGAGCGGCGTTTCCACCAGGAGCTCTTCGCGATGCGCTAGGTCGCGCCTGTCGGCGTGCCGGGGCCGGTATCGATGCGGTGGCGCCGGCGGCGTGAGACTGAATTCGATGAACGAGTACCAGCAAAAAGGCCGCCGGGGTTTCCCCCGACGGCCTTTCCTGTTGCTTCACCTCACGGTATTCAGGGACCCGCCTGCGCTCAGGCTTGTGCGGGCAGCACTCTCAACAGTGACGGTGTGCTCGCCGCGCTCGCGCGTGCCTCCATCGAGGCGAGGAAGCGCCATACGAACAGCAGGGTCACCAGCATCAGCCCCGGGTAGCCAATACCCGCCAGCAGATAAGGCAGGGTCGGGTCGCCAGCCACGCGCACGCGCGGCAGGTTGAAGCTGAGCAGGCCGAGCGTGATGATCGTGCCGAACACCCACATCATCAGCAACCAGATGCCGGCTTCGAAGCCGCTCAGCGGGCGACTCCAGCGGGTGGCCGGGTGGACGTCCGCCGGACCGCCGTGCGCATCCATGCCCGCCGGTACGGCCAGGCGACGACCCAGGGTGATCAGGTCGTAGGCCACTACCAGCGCACCTATGGCGAAGACGACGCCGAACAGCGGCAGCAGCAGCTTGAACACGCCCATGGCACGCGCGACGTCGCCGCCGAACCAGTCCAGCCCGAGGATGCGGTAGACGTAGATCTGCACGGTGCCGCCCACGTTGAAGGCGAACGCCATGCCAAGCATGCCCGTCAGCACCAGCCAGAAGCCGAGCTTGCCCAGGCGCTGGTCGTAGTTGGTGACCTTGCGCATGATCGGCACCGCGAAGTAAGCGGCTGCGATACCCAGCATGCCGAAGGTGCCGAACAGGGCCAGGTGCCCATGCCCCGGCGTAACCCAGGTGCCGTGCGACCACACGTTGGTCAGCGCGAAGGTCATGCTGAAGCCCAGGATGCCCGCACCGATCTGCTCCAGCACCACCGAGCCCAGGATGAAGTAGAACGCGGGCGCATTCTCCAGCGGGCGCTTGTTGACGTGCGCGTCGAGGTAGATGTGCCAGAAGCAGAACACCAGCGGCAGCGGCTCCAGCGCGCTGAACACCGAACCCCAGAACTGCCAGAACGCCGGCGTGCCGATCCAGAAATAGTGGTGCGCGTTGCCAATCAGCCCGGACAGCCACACCAGCGCCACGCCCCAGAACACGGCGAAGCCCACCGATTTGACGTCGACCTTGAACATCAGCACCAGCAGGAAGCCGACCAGGGTGATGTGGATGACTTCCCACACGCCCTCGACCCAGTAGTGCACCACGAACCAGCGGAAGTACTCCTGCAGGTCCAGCCGTGCCACGTAGAACAGGCCGAACACCCACACCGCCATCAGCGCGCTGACACCGAGGCCGAGGCCCCAGTGGATCTCGTTCCACTGGCGCACCGGCGGGAACGTGCGCAGCACCACGTAGGCGAGGATCGCGAAGCCGACCAGCACCAGTATGCCGGCGATGCGACCCGCCTCCAGGTACTCAAGCCCCTGCTGCAGCCACGGCTGCCCATGCCACCAGCCGGCAATGCCGACCTGGGCCAGGCGCAGGGTGAAGAAGTTCCATACGACGATCACGATCAAGGCATAGAACAGCAGCTTGATCAGCCACGGCGCGACCATCTCGCGTTTGGCCAGCAGCGGTCCGACGAACAGGATCGCGCCGATGAAGCCGCACAGGATCCACAGGATGCCGAGGTTGAGGTGCTCGGCGCGGGCGACGTTGAAGTTCATCACCCCCGCCAGCACGGTCGGGTCGGTCTGTTGCACCGACAGCAGCAGGCCGTAGCCGACCTGGATGACGAACAGCACCAGCATCAGCATGAAGAAACGCATGCTCAGCCGTTGGGTCTGGAATTCGATCTGCATCACTGCTTCTCCAGGGAGTGGAGGTAGGTCACGATGGCGTTGACTTCATCGTCCTTGAGCAAGGTGCCATAGGCGGGCATCACGCTGGCCGGGTAACCTGCCACGATCTTCGCGTTGGGCTGGAGGATCGATTCGCGCAGGTAGGCGTCGTCGGCGGTGACTGTGCTGCCGTCGGCAAGGCTGACCTTCGAGTTGTACAGGCCACCCCAGCCGGGTCCGACCAGCTTCTTGTCGTCGGCGGCGTGACAGGCCACGCAGCCGTTGTCCTTGACCAGTTGCGCGCCGTGCGCCACGGGATCGGCGGCGGCTGCCGGTGCCGCCGCCGTCGGGGCCGGAGCCGCCTGGGCGGTGGCGACGATGCCGTGCGCAAGCTGCACGCGGTGGTCGAACCCGTCCACTTCCACTTTCGGCGGCCAGCCTTCGGTATTCATCGCCGAGGTGTACTTCAGGTAGGCGATCAGCTGGCCGATCTCGTCCTTGGTCAGCGGCAGGTTCGGCATCATCGTGGTGCCGCCGCCGCGCCGTTCGATGCGCTCGGCGGCGCCCGGGAACTTCTTCAGATAGGCATCGATCGAGTCGGTGCCGGTGTCGGCCGACTGGTTCGGGTCCTGCAACTGCGCGCGTACCGCCGCCGTCGTCGGCCAGCCGCCGGCCGACGGCAGGAATGCCGCCAGCCAGGCGGGCCCGGCGTGCTTGTATTCCTCGGTGAGATCCGGCCCCAGGTAGGCGCCGTTGCCGACCATGGTGTGGCAGCCCATGCAGTTGTAGGCCTGGAACACGCGCTTGCCGTCGGCCGCCTGATAGTGGCCGAAGGAAACCGTGTCCGGGGTTACCTGATTGCGCGACTTCATGAAGGAGAAGATCGACAACACGATGAAGATCAGGGCCAGGATGGCCAACACCAGAAATGCACCCCGGCGCCGGGGCGTCTCGCAACTGCTACCGCCGATTCCGCAGCTCATGAGAGTTTGTCCTTGACGGTGGTGGCGGCCTGCTCCTGGGTGTCGTGCAGGAACAGGATGCGCAGGCTGCCGATGAAGACGTAGAACACGTACACCGCCAGCACGAAGCCGGTGATGAAGTAAATCCACCATGCAAGATGCGATTCGGGCCAATACTCGAAGTTGCGCCAGAATGGCCAGGACAGCAGGGTTGCTGCCACGCAGGCCAGCACCGAAAGCGTCAGATCCGTGATCCGTTGCGTCATGCGATTTCCCCCCAGTGGGTTCGAGCCTCGTCGGATAGCACAGGAATCACCGAAACCCTCCCCGAGGGATTCGCGTGCAAGGCGAGTGAATACTAGGTGTGGCATTTGCGCACAGGCCTGACCCAGGTCAAGCGGACGCGCGATTTCGACGCACCATCGTCGTGCGGGTGTGGCTAATCCTTTGCGTCGTCGCCGAGCTGGAAAATCCGTCGGCGCACGCGCTGTTCCTCGGCCGGGCTGATGAGCCCCTCGTCCAGCAGTTCCTGCAGCACCTGCAGCTGGCGCAGCCGGCGCTGCAGCATGGTTGGCGCCGGGGCCGGCGGCAAGCGGTCCGTCGATACTGCCGCTGGCGCCGGGCGCGCCGGCGTGGGCCCAAGGGCGCATCGGGAACAGGCGGGCAGGCATGTCAGAACGCGGTGTCGAAGCCGAACAGGATGTAGTTCTCGCGGCTCAAGTGGCCGGTGAAGTAGGGACCGGTCGGTTTGGTCTTGTTCTTGAAGTCGAGGTTGACCTCGACGATGCCCTTGACGTTGCGCATGAAGTAGTGGGACGCGGTCAGGCTCAGGCTGTTGATGGCGATGCCTTCGTAGATGGTGTTGGTGCGCGCGAAGTCGCCGGCGCCGGCGTAGTTGTACGGCGCCGAGAAGGCCAGCGCTCGTTGGGAATCCAGTCGAGGCCGGTGAAGCCGCCGTTCCAGCGATAGTCGCGCGTCGGGTCGGCGTGCAGGAAACCGCGCCAGTCGTTCCACAGGTATTGCGCGTACCAGTGCGCGTCGGCGCCGACGTCGCCGGACGCGTCGAGGCCGGCGACGCGCTTGTCGGTATTGCGCCGGCTCTTGTCCATGCCGGCCGGGCCGGCGGCGCCGCGTTGCTTGCCGCGGGCGCCGAAAAGCCCCACGGCCACCGGGCCGATGTCGGTGGCGACATGGGCAAAGGTGGTCTTGGAGTTGTCGTTGTCGAACATCCGGTCCGGGCGCGAGTAGCCGGTGCCGTTGATCTTGAAGTTGTCGGTGATGCCGTTGCCGTTGGTGAAGCCCAGGGTGAGGCCGAACGGTCCGACGTCGCGGTCGAACTGCACGCCGCGGTCGTAGGTGATGCCGGCCATGCAGTACACCATGTAGTCCTGGAACGGCAGGCGGATCTCGCGCGGGAACATCGCGTCGGACAGCGAGAACTGGCCGAGCATCATGCCGCTGCCGAAGAGGTTGGCATGGCGAAACCAGGCATCCTCCACCACGATCTCGCCGTTGCCGCCCTTCTCGGCCATGATCGCGTAGAAGTAATAGCTAATGTCCTTGCTCAGCGGCGCGCTGGACAGCAGTTTGAGCAGGTACGGCGACTGGAAATCTGTCGTCGCGGACTGACGGGCGCCGCTGACCGGATCGATCGCCTTGCCCTGGCGGGCCTGCACGTAAGCCTGGGCGCGGATGGCAAGCGGCACGTGATCGGGCAGCGCGAGCCGGTCGTCGCCGAGCTGGTCGGCGGTTTCCATCCAGTTCGGCAGGCGCATGTTGTTCTTGATGAACAGCTCGCCGAACTTGGTGAGGCGCGGGAAGGCGGAGTGGCAGGCGGCGCAGCTGAGGTTGTAGCGGCGCGCGAACTCGGGCATCGCCGACGCGCTTTGCGTCGGCAGCAGCGCCAGCCAGGCGCCCAGCAGCAGCAACGGCGCGCTGCGCAGGATCGCGCGGAGCAGGTGCCGGCGGCCGGTGTGGTGATGGGACGGTGACGCCGACCTCCCGGCATGGGCGTTACGCACGGGAAGGGGCGGGGAGATGGTCCGTTGCATGGTGAGTCGCTCCCAAAGCTCTGTTGGGGCTGCCGCCTTCGCCTCTGGTCGAATCCACTGTCGCGGCGGATCCAGTCTATGGGCGCCCGGGCTCGCGCGTTTGACCTCGGTGAATTGCGAGGCATGGCGCCGGCCGGCGGATCGCACCGCGACCGCCGTGCCGGCGGCGCGGTCTGCCCGCCGCATCCGGCGGCGTACATCGGCGCGCCAACGGGCATCAGTCGATCTTGATCGGCTCGTGCAACCCGGGCAGTTGGACGGCGACGCTGCGCGCTTCCAGCGCCTCCTGCATCACCCGCATGCCGCGCTCGTACTCGCCGTGCACCAGGAACACCTGGCGCCGCGGCGCGTCGCCCAGCCAGGCCAGCAGCGATGGCTGGTCGGCGTGGGCGGAGAAGCCGTTGATGGTCCATACCTGCGCGCGCACCGGGATTTCCTCGTTGAACACGCGCACGCTGGCGGCGCCATCGATGATCCGCCGCGCCAGCGTGCCTTCCGCGGCGTAGCCGACGAACACCACGCTGCTGCGTTCGCGCCACAGGTTGTGCTTGAGGTGGTGGCGCACGCGGCCGCCGTTGCACATGCCCGAGCCGGCCAGGATGACCGCGCCGCCGTCGATGTTGTTGATCGCCATCGACTCGGCCGTCTCGCGGGTGAAGTGCAGGCCGGGCATGGCGAACGGGTCGCCGTGCCGCAGTTCGTCCAGAAATCGCTCGTCGAAGCTTTCCGGATGGCGGCGGAAGATCTCGGTGGCGGAAATCGCCATCGGCGAATCGAGGAACACCCGCACGTGCTGCGGGATCGCGCCATCGAGGATGCCGCGATGCAGGTAGTAGAGGATTTCCTGGGTACGCTCCAGCGCGAAGGTGGGGATCACCACGTTGCCGCGGCGATTTACCGTTTCGCGGATCGCCTGGTACATCTCGTCGACCGAATCGGGCACCGAGCGGTGCGGACGGTCGCCGTAGGTGCTTTCCATCACCACGTAGTCGGCCGGCGGCGCGGGCGTCGGGTCGCGCAGCAGCGGGCGGCCCGGGTTGCCCAGGTCGCCGGAGAACAGCATGCGGCGACGCTGCTTGCCGTCATCCAGCTCGAGCAGGACGGAAGCCGAGCCGAGGATGTGGCCGGCGTCGAGGAAGCGTGCGCTGATGCCCTCGACGACTTGCACGGTCTCGTCGTAGCCGATGTCGGCGCCGAAGAAGTCCAGCGCGTGCAGCGCGTCGTCCAGCGTGTACAGCGGTAGCGCCACCGCCTCGCTGCGGCGGTTGTTGCGTTGCGCGCGGCGCGCATCCTCTTCCTGCAGGCCGGCGGCGTCCAGCATCACCACCCGCGCCAGCTCGCGGGTGGCGGCGGTGGTCAGGATGCGGCCACGAAAACCCTGACGCACCAGCAGCGGGATCCTGCCGCAGTGATCGAGGTGGGCATGGGTGAGCAGCAGCACGTCGATGCCGGCCGGATCGAAGCCGAACGGCTCGGCGTTGGCGCGCTCGACCTCGTCGCTGCCTTGGAACATGCCGCAGTCGACCAGCACGCGGCGGTCGTTGCAGGTGATCAGGTGGCAGGAGCCGGTGACCTGTTTCGCGGCGCCGTGGCAGCTGTAGATGATCATGCGTTCCTCGATGGTGCGGGTGGTGGCCGTGCGCCCGGCCGGCGGCAGACCCTGGCAGGGTACCCCGGCCGCCGGGTTGATCGTCGTCAATTCTGGGCTCCCGCCGACTGTGCCGTGGTGTGTCTCGTGCCGACGTACTGCCATGCAAAGGTAGCGACAGGCTTCCCCGGCACGCGTGGCGTCGCCGTGAGCACAGTGGTTTTCCATCACGATTCGGGCGTTGTGCAGGGGTTCTTGCGCTTCTCGCGAGTCGCCGCGCTGCTCATCTTCGCGGTGGCGCTGATCGCGCTGGCCAGGTGGTGGAACTGGCCGCTGCTGACCACGGCGTGGCCGGACCAGGCTGCGATGACGGCGAGCGCGGCGATCGGCTTCGTATTGTCCGACATCTCGCCGCTGGCCGGCGGAGGCGCCGATGCGCGGTGGTTGCGCCTCGGCCGTGGGCTGTAGCTGGCGGCACGCCTGCTCGATGCGTTTCGCGGCTTCGCGTGGCCCGCCGCCGCCGGCGAAGGCGCCGAGGATCCGATCCGGCGCTCGGACGCCGCGCTGCACGAAGCCAGGCACGCAGGGCGCGACCGGGCGGCGCTTGTGCTGCCGGGGGCAGCCCGCCCGGCAGCCTGATGCGTACCGCCGCGGGTTCTTAAGACCCGCGTAAGCCGCCCCGGTTGCAATGCCGTCCAAGGCAATCCTGCCGATACCGGAGACGCAACATGAAACGCACCGTCATTGCACCGCTGTTCCTCGCCGCCGCCGCGCTGTCGGCGTCTGCCTTCGCCGCCCCGCAATGCACCAATGCGCCGCGTGCGCAATGGCTGACCGAAGCGGCGATGAAGCAGAAAGTGCTCGACCAGGGCTACACCATCAAGGAGTTCCAGGTCTCGGGCAACTGCTACGAGATCTACGGCAAGAACAAGGCCGGCAAGAACGTGGAGATCTACTTCGACCCCACCGACGGCCGCATCGTCAAGCAGAAGGGCGGCTGATCGAGCACCCGAGCGAGGACAGGCCCATGAACGCCACGGTCAAGGTATGGGATCCGCTGGTACGCGTGTTTCACTGGTCGCTGGCGGGCTTGTTCCTCGCCAATTTTTTCACCGATGGCGGCGAGCTGGTCCATCGCGGGATCGGCTACGCCGTGCTGGCCCTGCTCGGCGTGCGCTTCGCTTGGGGCTGGGTCGGCACGCGGCATGCACGCTTCAGCGACTGGGTGCCCGGCCCGCGCCGCGTGCGCGATTACCTGCGCGAACGCCTGGCCGGACGCTCGCGGCGGCAGCTGGGGCACAACCCGGCGGCGGCGGTGATGATCCTGGCCCTGCTCGCCGGCGTGCTGCTGGTCGGTGTCAGCGGCTGGCTGCAGACCACCGACACGTTCTTCGGTGCCGGCTGGCTGGAGGAACTGCACGAGCTGCTGGCCTACGGCGTGCTGGGGCTGGTGGTGCTGCACGCGCTGGCGGCGGTGGGCGAGAGCGTCCATTACAGCGAGAACCTGGTCGCCGCGATGATCCACGGTCGCAAGCGCGCGCTGGAGCACGATGATGGCGGCGATGCAGGCGTGCGATGAATTGCCTCAGGACCGGCGGGCGCGCGGGTTGCTGACTAGAATCGGGCCATGCGCATCCTGCTAGCCGAGGACGACCGAGCACTGGGGCAGGCGCTGGCCGACGGCCTGCGCCAGCTCGGCTATGCGGTGGACTGGATCACCGACGGCCAGCAGGCCGCCGCCGCGCTGACCGACACCTCGTACGCTGCCGCGGTGCTGGACTGGAACCTGCCGCGCAGCAGCGGGCCGGCCATCATCGCCGGCATGCGCAGGTGCCGCGACGCCACCCCGGTGCTGCTGTTGACCGCCCGCGACGAACTCGCCGACCGCGTCGCCGGGCTGGATGCCGGCGCCGACGACTACGTGGTCAAGCCGGTGCACCTGGACGAACTGGCCGCCCGCCTGCGCGCCCTGCTGCGCCGTGCCGACGGCCAGATCGAGCCGGCGATACGCCTGGGGTCGCTGGAAGTCACCCCGGCCGCCCGCAGCGCCACGCTGGCCGGGGCGGCGCTGGAGCTGACCGCGCGCGAGTACGCGCTGCTGGAGATGCTGGTGCGGCGCCCCGGGCGCGCCTATTCGCGCGAGCAGCTGGAGGACGCGCTGTACGGCTGGGATCGCGAGGTGGCCAGCAACGCGGTGGAGGTGCACATCCATCATCTGCGTCACAAGCTGGGGCCGGGCTGGATCCGCACCCTGCGCGGCATCGGCTATGCGATCAACCCGCCCGCCGGCCAGCCCGCATGATGCGCCCCTCGCTCAACCGGCGGCTGGTGCTGCGGCTGGTGGCCGGCATCGTGCTGGTGTGGTGCGCCGCCGCCGGCTGGCTGGCCTGGCGCAGCCTGCACGAGGTCGACGAGATCTTCGACCAGATGCTGGTGCGCAGTGCGGCCAGCGTGCTGGCGGTGATGCCGGCCGCACCGCTGTCGGGTGTCGCGGCGCAGCTGCCGGATCGGCCGGTGCTGGACTCCGACGCCACCGCGCATCGGCCCGCCATCACCGTGCGCGATGCGCGTGGCCGGCTGCTGGCAGGCAGCACCGAGCTGCCCGCGCTGGAGTTCGATCCGGGCGGCGCGCACCTGCACACGGTCACCCATGCGCAGCGGCGCTGGCGGGTGTTCCAGCGCTGGGATGCGCAGCAGAAGTACTGGATCCAGGTCGGCGCGCCGCTGGACGAGCGCGACGAGCTGATGCGCAAGCTGCTGGCGCCGGCGCTGCTGTCCCTGCTGGCGTTGCTGGTGCTGGTGCCGCCGATGGTGTTCGCCGGCTTGCGCAGCGGGCTGAAACCGCTGCGCCAGCTGACCCGGCGGCTATCCGCCGACACCCACGCGGCAGGCGTCTCGCTCACCGATGCGCGGGTGCCGGTCGAGCTGGCGCCGCTCACCGAGGCGATCGACCGGCTGGTGGCGCGACTCGAACGCAGCCTCGAGCACGAGCGCCGCTTCACCGCCGACGCGGCGCATGAACTGCGCCACCCGCTGGCGGCGCTGCGGCTGGAGCTGGACCTGGCCGGGCACGATGAGGATGCGGCGGCCCGCGCGCGGCACCTGCAGCGCGCGCAGGATGCGCTGGACCGCATGCAGCGGCTGGTGGCCCAGCTGCTGATGCTGGCGCGGGTCGAGAAGCTGACCGAGCTGGACGACGCCGGTCCGCTGCGTCTGGCGAGCGTGGCCGAAGCCGCCTTGCGCGACGCCAGCGAGCGCGCGGCGGCGCGCTCCATCGAGTTGTCGCTGGATCACGACGGCAACGACTTCGTGCTGGGCAGCCGCAGCCTGCTTGGCATCCTGGTGCAGAATCTGCTGGACAACGCGTTGCGCCATGCGTCCGCGCACGGCCAGGTGAATGTGCGCGTCGGTGGCCGCGACGAGCGGGTGAGCCTGGAGATCAACGACAGCGGCGCCGGTTTTGCGGCGGACGACATGGCGCGGCTGGGCGAGCGCTTCCACCGCCCCGAGGGCAGCGTGGGCGAGGGCAGCGGGCTGGGCCTGTCGATCGCCCAGGCGATCGCCCACCTGCACCACGGCGAGCTGGCGTTCGGTCGTTCCGCGCTCGGCGGCGCGCGGGTCAGCCTCAGCCTGCCGCGCGTCGCGACCGACGCGCCGCATGCGCCTGTTTACGCGTGAGCCTGCGCAGGCCACGCCGCCATCGCTACGGCTCGCCGGCAACTCATGGCTGGCCCTGGAAATGCTCCCGGAACGGCTGGCGGAACCGCTGGTGGCAGCCCAGGCAGGCGCCCTGCAGGTTGGCGAACGCCGCGATCGCCGAAGCGCCGTCCTGCCGTTGCGCGGCCTGCGCCAGCTGCTGCGCGGCGTCGTGGGACTGGCGGTCGTAGTCGCGGAAGTGGCCGGCGTCCTTGCCCATGAAGGCGAGGATGCGCAGCTTCTCCGCCAGCGGCGGCTGCGGGTGGTCGGCGATGCGCGTTGCGCGTTGCGCCACCGCGGGCCAGTCTTCGCGCGCGATACCGTCGGTGGCACCCTGCATGTCCTTGCCCAGGTCCCGCATGATCGCGGTCAGCGCCAGCGGCGTGGCCTGATCCGGCGGATTCGCTGCGCTGGCCGGCAGCAGCAGCACGCTGCCGGCCAGGATCTTGGCCAGGGCCATGGCGGCGCGTTGCGTCGTGGTGCGTGGCGTGAAAGACATGGGCGATCTCCTCTGGGGCTGGGTGTTGACGGGTGTCTGCATGGCAAGCTGGCCGTGCGATCCGCACTGCACGCCGGTTCTCGCGGCAGGGTGCGGCAAGCGGGCGACCCGCGCCGCTGCCGGCGAAAAGGCGGCAGCGTTCGTGGCGCTCAGGCCGGCGGCTCGCCGCCGTAGAACGCATGCATGGTGGCCACGGCTTGTTCGGCGTTTTCGACCACGCTGAACAGTTCGGCGTCGCGGGCGTCGAGCATCCCCTGTTCGAGCAGGAACTCCAGGTCGCAGGCGCGACGCCAGAAGGCGCTGCCGACCAGCACGATCGGCAGGCGTGGCATCTTGCCGGTTTGCACCAGGGTCAGTACTTCGAACAACTCGTCCAGCGTACCGAACCCGCCGGGAAAGGCGACGAGCGCCTTCGCGCGCATCATGAAGTGCATTTTGCGCACGGCGAAATAATGGAAGCGGAAGGCCAGCTCCGGGGTGATCCAGCTGTTGGGCCGCTGTTGGTGCGGCAGCGTGATATTGAGCCCGATCGAGCGCGCGCCCGCCTCATGGGCGCCGCGATTGGCGGCTTCCATGATGCCTGGCCCGCCGCCGGTCACCACCACGAAATCGCGGCGACCCTCGCGCTGGAAGCGACTTGAGACGATTTCCGCGAAGCGGCGTGCTTCCTCGTAGTAGCGGGCGCTGGCCAGCCGGCACCGTGCGGCGGCGAGTTCGCGCGCCAGCCCCGGCTCGTCGGGATCGGCCTGCGCGCGAGCCGCGAGCCGCACCACGTCGGCCTGGGCCTGCTCCGGCGAACAGGTTCGTGCGCTGCCGAGCACCACGACGGTCGAGCGGATGGCGTGTTCGTGCAGGGCGATTTCGGGTTTGAGCAGTTCCAGTTGCAGGCGCACGCCGCGCAGTTCGTCGCTGGCGAGGAACTCGATGTCCTCCTGCGCCAGCCGGTAGGCCTCGCCGTGCACGATTGCCTGCTCCCGCCGCTTGCTCTCGTCGGTGCCGTTCATGCCGGAACTCCGAGCTTGCCGCCATGCCAGTGCACCTGTTGGCCCGCCGTGGGAACGGTCACGTTCCAGCCGGGACGCGCACGCAGCCCGTCGGCCAGCGCTTGTGCCGCCGTCTCTTCGCCATGCACCACGAAGGTCTGCGCCGGCGCTCGCGCGAAGCCGGCGGTCCAGGCCAGCAGCGCCTTCCGGTCGGCGTGCGCGGACAGCCCGCCGACGGTGTGGATCGAGGCGCGCACCGGGATGTCCTCGCCGAAGATCCGCACCTGGCTGGCGCCATCCACCAGCCGCCGGCCCAGCGTGCCTTGGGCCTGGAAGCCGGTGATCAGCACGCTGCATTCAGCGCGCCCGAGGTTGTGCCGCAGGTGATGCTTGATGCGGCCGGCGGTGCACATGCCGCTGGCGGAGATGATGATGGCGCCGGAACGGATCTGGTTGAGCGCGATCGATTCCTCCACGCTGGCGGTGAATTTGAGGTAGGGCAGATCCTTGCCGAGCGCGTGCCAGTCGGCGAGGCGGGTGGCGTTCTCGTCGAACAGATCCAGGTGTCGCTGCGTGATCCGGGTGGCCTCGGTGGCCATCGGCGAATCGACGAAGATCCGCAGGTCGCGCAGCCTTCCTTCCCGGCTCAACTGGTGCAGGTGGTACAGCACCTCCTGGGTACGGCCCACCGCGAAGGCCGGCACGATCACGTTGCCGCGGGAAAGGGTGCGTTCGACCACCTCGATCAGCTCATCCCGTGTCGCGGCAAGGTCCTGGTGCAGGCGGTTGCCGTAGGTCGATTCGACGAACAGGATGTCCGCCTCGGTGATCGGCGTCGGGTCGCGCAGGATCGCCCGGCCGGGTTGCCCGAGATCACCGCTGAACACCAGCTTGGTGGTGCGCTCGCCTTCGCTGACCCAGACCTCGATGATCGCCGAACCCAGGATGTGGCCGGCGCCGCGGAAGCGGCAGCTGACGTCCGCGTGTGGCTGCAACTCGCGCCCGTAGCCGTGGGGCTGTACCTGGCGCAGACACGCGTCGGCGTCGTGCAAGGTGTACAGCGGCGTGGTCGCTACCTGCGCGTCGCGTGACCTGGCGGCGCTGCGTTGCGCACGCAGCGCGTCCATTTCCTGGATGTGGGCGCTGTCCGGCAGCATCACCTGCAGCAGGTCGGCGGTGGCCGCGGTGGCGTGGATCGCGCCGCGGAAGCCGGCGCGGGTCAGTTTCGGCAGCAGGCCGCTGTGGTCGATATGCGCATGCGTCAGCAGCACGAAGTCGATCTCCCGCGGATCGAATCCGAACGGTTGCTGGTTGCGCTGAGCGGCTTCGCGCCCGCCCTGGAACATGCCGCAGTCGACCAGAAAGCTTGTCGTTGAGGTCTCCACCAGAAAGCATGAGCCGGTGACTTCGCGGGCGGCACCGAGAAAAGTGATCTGCATGGGGGTCTCCAGGTCGGTTCAGTCGCGCAGGCGGAATGGGCGGCTGCCGGGCAGGAAGGGCAGGGTGGACAGCGCCGCCTCGATGTGGATGCACGGCCCGTGGTCGAGTGGGTCAGGGTTGCGTGGCATGCGTGGATTCCCGGGTGGCGTCGGGCAGTCCGTGGCCGGCCGGCGCGCTGGCCGTCAGCGGCTGCCAGTCCGGATCGGCGAAGTAGCGGGGGTACAACTCGAGGGCGTCGAGCAGTTGCGGCAGTCCGTCGGCGGCGAGCACGCGGCCGAGCAGCAGGTTCAGGTTGGCGTCCATGCCGTTGCCGCGAGGGGGATGGTCGACGATGACGGCCACGCTGTCTTCGATCGACGCGGTGGCGGCGCGCGATTGCCGTACCGACAGCGGGCCGTCGGCCTGCGCCTGCTGCATCCAGAGCGCGACCGCGCGGATGCGCCGCATGCCTTCGCGCAGCGCGGCATCGGCAGGCCATCGCTGGCCGCGGTCGAGCTGGAGCTGACGCTGGGCGGCGGCGCGGGGGCGGTGCGTGTCCCCGGCCGCGGCGTGCGCGCTGGACGGCGGCGCTCCGGCCAACGCCGCAACCAGCAGGAACACGAGCAGGGCCCATCGCGGGCATCCGGAATGGATGCGCCGCGGCGCCGTGCCGGCCCGGCGCGCGCCGGCGGCGCGCGGGCCATGTCCGCGCAGGGGTTGCCGCGGCAGCCCTTCACCCACGGCGTGGCTCCTCGTGTCGTGCCGGCGGCTGCGGCCCGGCTACGCCCTTGCCGCGCGCATCGGCGGTGGCGGCGGAATCCCAGCCGCCGCCCAGCGCCTTGAACAGCGCCACCAGGTCGATCGCGGCAGCGGTATGCGTGCGCACGTAGCCGTCTTCGGCGTCGCGCAGCACGCGCTCTTCGGCCAGCAGCTCGGTCAGCGCGATGTCGCCGGCGGCGTAGCGCGTCTGCGCGTGGACGTAGCTGCGCCGCGCGGCGTCGAGTGCGGCCTGCTGGCGTCGCACCGCGTCCAGGTCCAACTGGTAGTCGCTCAGTGCGCGCTCCGCATCGCCCAGCGCCGCCAGCACGGCCTTCTCGTAGGCGAACGCGGCCTGCTGCTCGCGTGCCTCGCTGGCGCGGATCTCCGCGCGTACGCGGCCGCCATCGAACACGCGCCAGGAGATCAGCGGCACGATCGAGAACCGCTGGCTGGCCGAGTCGAACAGCTGGCTCGCATCCAGTGCCTGGAAGCCGCCGCTGGCGCCGATCGACAGCTTCGGGAACAGCTCCGCCGTCGCCACGCCGATGTCGGCGTTGCGTGCCGCCAGGCGTCGCTCGGCCGCACGCACGTCCGGCCGGCGACGCAGGATGTCGGCACGTTGGCCGACCGGGATCGGCGCCAGCGTGATCTCCGCGGCGGTCGTGTCGAGCAGGGCCAGCTCGCGCTCGGGCGGCGCGCCCAGCAACACGCCCAGGCCCAGTGCCGCGGCACGCAGGCGCGCCTGGATGGCAGGCAGGCCGGCAGCGGCGGCGTCCAGCCGCGCCTGCGCGGCATCGACATCCGCTTGCGCCGCGTCACCTGCGTCGAAGCGTTTGCCGACGAGGTCGGCCGTTTGCGCGAGCGCCTGCACCGAGGCTTCGCGTGCGGCCAGTTCGCGTTGCGCGCCGCGCAGGCTGAGATAACTGCGCGCCACTTCGGCGGCGACGCTGATGCGCACGCCCGCGGCATCTTCCTGCGTGGCCTGCATGCTGGCCTCGGCACCTTGTACGGCGCGCCGGGTGCCGCCGAACAGGTCGATTTCCCAGCCGGCGTCGAAGCCGGCGTCATGGATGGTCTGGTCCCGTGCCAGTCCGGGAATGGAGCCGATCGGCAGCGGACCGTTCTTGCTCTGCCGGCGTCGGGTCACGCTGCCGCTGACGCCGACGGAGGGCGCGTAGCCGCCGGCGGCGCGATCGCGCAGGGCACGCTCCTCGGCGATACGCGCCTGCGCCTGGCGCACGTCGAGGTTGTCCGACAACGCGGCGGCGACCAGCCGCTCCAGCGTCGGATCGCCCAGCGAGGTCCACCAGGTCGACAGGGCGGCTGGCGCCTGCGCGGCGGTGTCCGGCTGCGTCCAGCCGCTGCCGGTGTCGACCTTCGGCGGCTCGCGGTAGTCGGGGCCTGCCGCGCACGCGCCGAGCAGCAGCGTGCCCAGCGCGACGGCCGCCACGCGTGGCACACGGCAGCGGCGATTCGATGAGCGGGTCATGGCAACTCCTTCATGCATGGCTTGGGGCGGTCACTGCAGGCGACTGCGTACCAGCAGCGTGGCCAGGGTCAGCGTCACCAGCGCGATCACGGCCAGTGGCCAGAGGTTGGCGAGGACGTCCATCGCCGGCATCGTCTTGAGGAAGGTGCCTTCGACGATGACCAGGAAGTGGGTGAGCGGAATCGCCTGCGCCATCCATTGCAGCGCCACCGGCATGTTTTCCACCGGCGTGGCGAAGCCGGACATCAGCACCGCCGGCACGCCGATGGCGAAGGCGCCGAGGATGGCCTGCTGCTGCGTCGCGCTGACCGCGGAAATCATCAGCCCGATGCCGACCACCGACAGGATGAACAGCAGCAGGCTCGCCAGCAGCAGGCCAAACGAGCCGGTAAAGGGGATGCCGAACAGGAACACGCCCGCGCTGATCATGAACAGGCCCAGCAGGGTGCCGATCGCCAGCGCCGGCAGCGATTTGGAAATGATGATTTCCGGCGTCGAGGTGGGCGACACCAGCAATTGGTCGAAGGTGCCCAGCTCGCGTTCGCGTGCGATCGACAGCGAGGTGATCAGCAGCGCGCTGAACAGCGCCAGGATGCCGGTCAGGCCGGGCACGATGAACCAGCGATAGACCAGGTTCGGGTTGAACCAGTGGCGCACGACCACCGGGTTCGGCGCCTGCGCGCCCGGCACGACCAAGGCGCCGACCTCGGCGGCAATGGTCGAGAGATAGGCGACGGTGATCTGGCCGGAGTTGCTGCGCCGGCCATCGACCAGCACCTGCGCGCGGCCGCTGCCTCCGGCGGCGATCACCCGCGAGAAATCCGCCGGAATGGCCAGCGCCGCGATGACCTCGCCGCGGTCGATCAGTTGGCGCAGCTGCCGCTCGCTGTCCACGTGCCGGACGCGGGTGATGAAATGGGCGCTGTCCAGCCGCTGCACCAGCTCGTACGACCAGCGACCCGCGTCCTGGTTGTACACGGCGATATCGACGTTGCGCACCTCGAGCGTGGCGGCGAACGCAAAGACCAGCAGCTGCAGGATCGGCGGCACGAACACCACCATGCGACTGCGCGGGTCGCGCAGGATGCTCAGGACTTCCTTGACGAACTGCGCGCGCAGGCGGGTGAAGCTGAGCAGGGAGCCGGACATGGGCGCTACTCCAGGTTCTTGCGCGTGGCGCGCTTGGCCAGCACGAAGAACACCGCGCCGATGGCCGTCATCGCCAGCAGGTTGGGCACGAATACCGCCCAGATGTCGCCGGCCAGGAACACCGTCTTCAGCGATTCGACGAAATAGCGCGCCGGGATCAGCCTCGTTATGGCGCGGATCGGCGCCGGCATGGCGTCGATCTCGTATAAAAAACCCGACAGCATGAAGGCCGGCAGGAAGCCGGTGAACAGTGCTATCTGTGCTGCCAGGAACTGGTTGCGTGCCAACGACGAGATCAGCAGGCCCTGACCCAGCGCTGGCACCATGAACACCGCCGACAACAGCAGCAATGCCGCCAGTGAGCCGTGCAGCGGCACGCCGAACACGAACACGGCCAGCGCCGCGGCGCCCAGCGTGGACAGCATGCCGAGCACGAAATAGGGCAGCAGCTTGCCGATCAGGATCTCGGCCACCGAGGCGGGCGTGGAGAGCACCGCCTCCATCGTGCCGCGCTCCCATTCGCGTGCCACCACCAGCGCGGTGAGCATGGTGCCGATGATGGTCATGACGATGGCGATGGCGCCAGGGATCAGCGCGCGGCGGCTCTCCAGTTCGGGGTTGAACCAGTAGCGCGGCTCCAGCACCACGGCCTGCACGGGCGATGCGGCGCCGAGCCCGGCGCGCCAGGTCTGCACCACGCCGCGGGCGTAGTTCTCGACGTAGTTGGCGGTATTGGGGTAGGAGCCGTCGGTGATGATCTGCACCAGCGGCTCGCTGCCGCGCCGGGCCAGGCGCTGCTCGAAATCCTGCGGGATCACCACGTAGCCGCGCAGGTCGCCGGAGACCAGCTGGTCGGCTACTTCGCGCCGGTCCTGCACGACGCGCGCATCGAGGAAACGGGTGCCGGTGAAAGCGGCGGCCAGGGACTGGGCGGACGCGCCGGGCGATTCCAGCACCACACCGATGCGGACCTCCTTGGCATCCAGCGACACCGCATAGGCAAACAGGAACAGCAGCACCACCGGCAACACGAACGCGATCAGCAGCGTCGACGGGTCGCGCAGGGCCTGGTGGCTTTCCTTGGCCACCAGCGCCATCAGGCGGTGCAGGTCGAAACGACGCAACCCGGCCGGCATCGCGCCATTCCGGTCGTTGCGCTTTGCGGCGGCGTTCATGCGGCAGCCTCCGCTTCGCGCTCGGTGGATTCCACCAGGTGGATGAAGGCGTCCTCCATGGTCGGATCGGGCCGTTGTGGGCTGGCGGCCATGCGCTTGAGCGCATCGGGCGTGTCCAGCGCGATCAGTCGCGCCTGCGAGAGCATGGCGACCCGATCGCAGTATTCGGCCTCGTCCATGAAGTGGGTGGTGACCATGATGGTCACGCCCTTGCGCGCCAGCCCGTTGATGTGGGTCCAGAACTCGCGCCGGGTGATCGGGTCCACGCCCGAGGTGGGTTCGTCCAGGAACAGCACGGGCGGCCTGTGCATGAGGGAGCAGGCCAGTGCCAGGCGCTGCTTGTGCCCGAGCGGAAGGGAATCGGGCGTGGCGGGCAACCAGTCGCCCAGGTCGAAGGTCGCGATCATCTCCTCGATGCGCTCGCGTCGCGTGTTGCCTTCCAGTTGATAAACCCCGGCCGAGAACTCCAGGTTCTGCCGCACCGAGAGCAGGCCGTAGAGTGAGAACTTCTGCGCCATGTAGCCCAGCTGGCTCTTGGCCGCGCCGGTGGCGCGGCGCAGGTCGAGGCCCACCACATGCGCCTCGCCCGCGGTCGGCTTGAGCAGGCCGCAGAGCATCTTGAAAGTGGTCGACTTGCCGGCGCCGTTGGGGCCGAGCAGGCCGAAGATTTCGCCCTTGTGCACTTCGAAGCTGACGCTGTCGGTCGCGGTGAAGGCACCGAAGCGCTTGGTGAGATTGCGGCAGGACACGGCAATGTCGGAGCCCAGTTCGACCGGCGGCAGGCGTTCGGCCAGGGTCGAGGTGCCACCGGGGCCGCCGCCGAGCAGGTCGATGAAGGCGTCCTCGAAGCGTGCCGGCACCGGCGCCAGCTCTACCCGCGCCCGATCGGCCAGCGACTGGATCTGCTCCGTGCCGGCGCCCGCGCGCAGCACCACGCGCACGCCGGCGCCCTGGATCACGCCATCGCTCACGCTGGGTAGGTCGAGCGCTTCGGTCAGCACCGCCCGGCGCTCGGCGCCGACGTTTTCGAGGCGGAAGCTGCGGCCTTCGAGCTGCGCAGTGAGTTGCTGCGGCGGGCCATCGAACAGCAGCTGCCCCTGATTCAGCAGCAGCACGCTCGCGCAGCGCTCGGCCTCGTCCAGATAGGCGGTCGACCAGACCACGGCCATGCCCTCGTCGGTCAGCGCCTGCACCATGCGCCACAGGTCCTGGCGGCTAACCGGGTCGACGCCCACCCCAGGCTCGTCCAGCAGCAGCACCTTGGGCCGCGCCATCAACGCACAGGCCAGGCCGAGCTTCTGCTTCATGCCGCCGGAGAGCTTGCCGGCCAGGCGTTTGGTGAAGGGTCCGAGCCGGGTGAAGTCGAGCAGCTCGGCGAACAGCTCGGCGTTGCGCTCCGCGTCCATGCCGCGCAACTGCGCGTACAGGTGCATGTTCTCCATCACCGACAGGTCTTCGTACAGGCCGAAGCGCTGCGGCATGTAGCCGCTGGCGACGTGGATGGCGTCGTTGTCCTTGACCACGTCGAAGCCGGCCAGGGTGACGCTGCCGGCATGGGGTACGAGCAGCCCGGTCATGATCCGCATCAGCGTGGTCTTGCCGGCGCCGTCGGGGCCGACCAGGCCAGTGAGGCGGCCATAGCGGATCGTTGCACTGAGCTCGCGCAGCGCGCGGACCTCGCCGAAGCGCTTGCCGACATGGTCGAGCACCACGGCAGCGCTGTCGCCATGCTCGCGCGAAGCGTCGCTGGCTGGCTGCGGGCTCATCTCAGCTTCCACGCGCGGGTTTGCCGGCCGCACCGGCAGTGTCGACGTCGACCGTCACCGGCATGCCCTGGCGCAGACCCTGGTCGGCGTCGGACACCACCACGCGCAGGCGGTAGACCAGGTCGGTTCGCAGGTCGGTAGTCTCCACCGTCTTCGGCGTGAATTCCGCGCGCGGCGAGATGAAGCCGATCTGGCCGTGATAGACGGTGGTGGAGGAATCGGTATGGATGCGTACCTTGGTGCCCGGTGCGATGCGGCCCAGCTCCGCTTCGTCGACATACGCCCGCAGGTACACCGGATCGCGCAGGCTCAGGCTGTACACCGGCGTGCTGTTCGCCACCATGCTGCCCGGTTCGCGCACGCGGGCGATCACGATGCCGTCGCTGGGAGCGATCAGCGTCGTGTCGGCCACCGCGGTGCGCGCCTGGGTCAGCGCGGCCTCGGCCGCGGCAACGCGCGCCTGGCCGGCGGCGATGTCCTCGCGGCGGAAGCCGGCGGTGGCCAGCGACAGCGATGCCTGCGCCGCGGCCAGGTTGGCGGCGGACTGGTCGCGGGCGGCGCGCGCGGCGTCGACCAGGCGCTGACTGCTGGCGCCCGATGCGAGCAGGGTGTTCTGGCGCTCGAAGTTGCGCGCGGCCTCGTTGGCGCTTGCCTGCGCCTGGCGCACCTGCTCGCGGGCCTGGGCGATTTCCTGCGGGCGGTTGCCGCTGTGCAGCTTGTCCAGCTGCGCCTGCGCCGCCTGGAGCTCGGCTTCGGCCGCCGCTAGCTTCTCGCGGTACGGTGTGGCGTCGAGCTGCGCCATGACTGCGCCGGTGGTGACGGCGTCGCCTTCGTCGAACGCCATGTGGGTCAGGCGGCCGGGCTGGCGAAAGGCCAGCTCCACCTCGCGGATGTCGACGTTGCCGTACAGGCGCAACGCATTTTGGTCGCCATGGTCGTGCAACCGCCAGAACGCCAGTGCGCCACCGATGGCGATCACGACGACGGCGATCACGATCCAGCGGGTCTTTCCAGTGGGGGGGGCGGCATTTTCATCGCGACGGGGTTCCGCTTGAGAGGGGAGTGTTCAGTGCGCGGGCGCCGCCGGCGCAGCGGTTGCTGCCAGGCGCCGGGCCAGGATCGCGATGCCCATCCACACCATCGTGCGCAGGGTCATGGCGATCGGCGTGCGGTGCTCCCAGGCGCCACCCAGAGCCACATGCATGGCGAAGGCGAGGAACACGAGCGCCGTGGCGACGGCGATGGCCAGCGCCAGCCGTGCCGCCCAGCGCCGACGCAGCCACAGCCCGATGCCAGCGATGACGTAGGCGAACCCAGCCAGGAAATTGAACCAGACCACGAACGGCACGTAGTGGCCGGCGGCGTGGCGCGCGGCGCCGTCGACAAACAGCACCGCGCCGCCTTCCCGGAGGGTCAGCAGGCCGAAGCCGATGGCGAACAGGGACATCAGCCAGGTCCAAACGCTGCGTTGCGGGTGAGCGGTCATCTTCATGGTCCTCGGTTCGTCGGGGTGTCCCGGCGGCAGGATGGAAAGCGCTTCATGCGGCACGCGCGATGCCGCGCCGGTAGATCGCAAACGCGCCCGCCGCTTCCTGGCGCATGTGGCGGGTATCGCCGGCCAGCAGCGCCTGCATAACCAGGCCCTGGATGCTGCCGATGAACAGCGTGGCCGCCGCGGTCGGGTCCAGCTGCGGGTCCAGTTCGCCGGCAGCCTTGCCCTCCTCGATCAACGTGCGCAGGCGCTCGCCGTAGCGACGGATCATGGTCTGCACCATCCGCTTGGCGGCGGTGTTCTCGGCCCGCTGCAGCTCGCCGAACAGCATGCGCGGCACGCCGGCGTGCTCGGCGACGAACGCGATATGCGCCATGAACATCGCCTCCAGCGCGGCCAGCGGGCCGGGAGCGTCGCGTGCCGCGCGCTCGACCCGCGCCAGCAGATGGTCGGCCACCCATTCCATCACCGCCTGCCAGATCGCGTCCTTGCTCGGGAAATGGCGGAACAGGGCGCCCTGGGTCAGCTTCATCGAGGTGGCGATCGCCGCGGTGGTGATCTCGCTGGGGTTCTGCTCGGCCGCCAGTTTGATGACCGCCTCGATGGTGACCGCGCGGCGTTCGTCCGCAGGCAGGTGTTTGCGCTGGATGTCCATGGTCATGACTCGGTAAGTAAGTAATTAATTACTAGCTTACGCAGATCGCAGCCGTTGTCAACAGAAGTGACGCGGCTTTTCAGTGGTCGGTTTCTAGCGGGTCACGCTGCCGCTGCGGTCCGCATGCTCGTGCAGCGCGGCGAGCCGGGCGGCCTGGATGGGCGCGATGGCGAGCGGAATCGCTCCGGCGGCGCGCCGCGGCCGCTTCAGCGCGCCGCGGCTTTCCGTGCCGTTCCGCGCGCCGTGCGGCGCAGCAGTTCCAGCCAGACGACGGCGACGGCCAGCATGCCGATGGTGGCGAGCAGCGCGAGTGCGCCCGGTACCGCCAACCCCATAACGCCGCGCAGGAACGGCAGCCCGACCACGGCCGCCAGCATCAGCGCCACGGCGCCGAACATCCGCGGCAGCCAGGGATTGCGCGCCGGCAGGCGGGCCAGCGCCGGACGGGACAGGTCGCGGTTGGCCAGGGTCAGCAGGAACAGGCCGAGCACGAGCGCGATGAACACCGCGCTGCGGCTTTGCGCGGCATCCAGGCCTTGACCGAGCAGCAGGCCGTAGCCGAGTAGCAGGATGGCGGCAAAGCCCAGTCCCTGGATTACTGCATGGCGCAGGTTGGCGGCGGCGAACGGCGAGTCCGACGGCGCGCGCGGCGGCCGCCGCATGATGTCGTCGGCGGCGGGGTCGGCCTCGTACACCACCGAGCAGGCCGGGTCGATCAGTAGCTCCAGCAGCACGATGTGCACTGGCATCAGCAGCACCGGCCAGTGCAGCAGGGTGGGCACCAGCGCCAGCGCGATGATCGGCATGTGCACGGCGAACACGAAGCGGGTGGCCTTGGTGATGTTGTCGTAGATGCGCCGGCCCTGGCGGATCGCGCTGACGATGCTGGCGAAGCTGTCGTCCAGCAGCACCAGCGCGGCCGCCTCGCGCGCCACGTCGGTGCCGCGCTCGCCCATCGCCACGCCGACGTCGGCGGCCTTCAGCGCAGGCGCGTCGTTGACGCCGTCGCCGGTCATCGCCACCACCTCGCCGTCCTCGCGCAGCAGTTGCACCAAGCGCAGCTTCTGCTCGGGCTTGAGCCGCGCGCACAGGTCGACATGGCGCAGCCGTTCGCGCAGCGCGGCGTCATCCAGTGCGGTCATCTCCGCGCCGGTGATCACCTCGGCACGTTCGCTCAAGCCCACCTGGCGGGCGATCGCCCGCGCCGTGGCAGGGTGGTCGCCGGTCATCATGATGACGCGCACGCCGGCGCCGCGGCACTCGGCGATCGCCGCCGGCACCTCCGGTCGCGGCGGGTCGACGAAACCGACCAGGCCGAGGAAGCGGAAGTCGAAGTCGTGCTGGCTGCGCGGCCACGCCGCGCCCTGCCACTCGCCACGAGCCACGCCGAGCACGCGCAGACCGCGTTCGGCCATCGCCTCCACCTGGCGTAGGATCGCCGCTGCCTCGGCATCGGGCAGGTGGCACAGGTCGATCACCGCCTCCGGCGCACCCTTGGTGGCCAGCAGGTGCGCATGGCGCGCGTCGCCACGGAACACATGGGTCATCGCCAGGATGTCCGGCGACAGCGCGTACTCGAACTCGGGCGCCCACTCGGCGTGCACGTGCTCGGTGTCGGTGAGCCAGTGCAGGCCGAACTGCTGGATCGCCTTCTCCATCGGGTCGAACGGGTCGGCCGGCGTGGCCAGCATGGCGAACTCGACCAGTTCGTGGAACGGCTCGGGCAATTCGGTAGCGCCTTCGCCGTGCGCGCTGTCGTCGGTCAGGCGCAGCTCGGCCACCTGCATGCGATTCTGCGTCAGCGTGCCGGTCTTGTCGGCCGCCAGCACCGAGATGGCGCCCAGCGCCTCCACCGCCGGCACGCGGCGGGTCAGCACCTTGTGCTTCGAGATCCGCCACGCGCCCAGCGCGAGGAACACGGTGAGGATCACCGGAATCTCCTCCGGCAGGATCGCCATGGTCAGCGCGATGCCGGCCAGTACGCTCTCGAGCAGGCCATGGCCGTCCCATAACCAGCCGAGCAGTGCGTAGGCTGTGGCCAGCAGCAGGCCGCCGACGGTAAGGTTGCGGATCAGACGGCGCGAGGCCAGTTGCAGGCCGGACACCGGCTCGACCGTATCGGCCAGCGCCTGGCCGATGCGGCCGACCGCGGTGGCGCCGGCGATGGCATGAACCTCGGCGACGCCGACGCCCTTGGTCACCACGGTGCTGGCGAACAGCTGTCCGGCCTCCTCGCCTGCCAGCTTGGTGACCGGCACCGCCTCGCCGGTGAGCAGCGACTCGTTGACGTCCAGGTGGCCGTCCAGCAGCACGGCATCGGCGGCGATGCGATCGCCTTCGTGCAGCACCAGCAGGTCGCCGACCACCACCTCGCGGCCGGGTACGCGGATCTCCTCGCCGCCGCGGACTACCAGCGCGCGCGGTGCGGACAGCTCGCGCAGCGACTCCAGCGCGCGCTGGGTCTTGTACTCCTGCGCCAGCGTGATGCCGATGACCACGAATACGAACGACAGCAGGAACGCCGCCTCGGCGCGGTCGCCCAGCGCCAGGTACAGGCCGCCGGCCACCAGCAGCATCAGGAACATCGGCTCCAGCAGCACGCCGGCGACCATCGACCAAAGCGTGCGCGGCGCGCTGCCCGGCAGCAGGTTTGGTCCGTGTTCGGCCAGCCGGCGCGCGGCCTCGACCGGCTCCAGCCCGGCCAGGCTGGCGGGCTGGGGCGAGCGGATGGTGCTCACGCGTGTGCCTGCAGCCCGCGTCGGGCGAGGTGCGATGGGCGGGGGTGCGTCAGCGCCAAACCAGCACCGGCACGTCGCCGTTGAGGATCACCTTGTGCGTCTCGCTGCCCAGCAGCAGGCGGTCGAAACCGCGCCAGCCGTGCGAGGCCATCACGATCAGGTCGCACTGCTGCTTGCGGGCAGCGCCGACGATGGCCGAGTAGGGGCGTGCATCGATCTCGTGGCTGCCATCGCTGGGAACGCCGGCGGCCTGCGCACGTTGGTGCACGTCGGCCAGATAATGTTCGGCGTTGGTGATGGCCTCGCGGGTGTAGTTCGGCTCGTTGGCCACGACGAACTCGGCAAAGTAGACCGAGGCGGGGAACGGCGCGATGACGTGGAACGCGTACACGCTGGCGCCCAGCTTGGCGGCCAGTTCGATGCCGGCGTCGACCGCACGCAGGGATAGTTCGGAACCGTCGGTGGGCAGCAGGATATGCTTGAACATGGTGAACTCCTCTTGCGCGGGGTGATCAGCGGCAGGTGTAGCCGCCGTCGATGACCAGCTCGCTGCCGGTCACGAATTTCGATTCGTCGGAAGCCAGATACACCACGCCCCAGGCGATGTCGTCCGGCTCGCCCAGGTGGCCCAGCGGATGCAGCGCGCCGGTATCGCGGCGGTGCTGCTCGGAGTCGCCGCCCATCGCAGCCAGGTGCTGTTCCACCATCGGCGTGCGGATGAAGCCGGGGTGCACCGAGTTGACCCGGATGCGGTCGGCCGCATAAAGCATGGCGTCGGTCTTGCTCATCAGCCGCACCGCTCCCTTGGACGCATGGTAGGGCGGCGAATCGGCCGCGCCGACCAGCCCGTAGATCGACGACAGGTTGATGATGCTGCCGCCGCCGGCAGCGCGCAACGGCGCGATGGCGTGCTTGGTGCAGAAGAACACGCCCTTCACGTTGATCGACTGCACCCGGTCCCATTCGGCCTCGGTGAGTTCGTGGGTCGGCTTGTTCGCGCCGGCGATGCCGGCATTGTTGACGAGGACGTCCAGCCGTCCAAACGCGGCCACGGTGCCAGCCACCGCCGCGGCCACCTCGGCTTCCACCGAGACGTCGGCATGGAAGTAGCGCGCATCGGCGCCGAACTCCGCCGCCAGCCGTTGCCCCGGTTCGTCGTGCAGGTCGACCAGGGCCACCCGCGCACCCGCCTCCAGCAGCCGCCGCGCGCAGGCAGCCCCGATACCCACGGCGGCGCCGGTCACCAGTGCCACTTTGCCGCTCAATCTGTCCATGGCCGTGTCTCCTCGGGAATCGAACCCTAGCATGGGTGCAGCGGTACATGCCGGTGTTGACTGGAGTCAAGGGAACGCCGTGCCGCCGCGCGGGCGGCGCCGCCGCGATTCAGTTCAGCTGGGCGCAGCTGGCGATCTGGCCAGCGTTGGCTGGAGCGCCGCGGATGCGGCCGGCCATGGAGACGGCCACGGTGAGCGCGTCCTTCGCGTTGGAGGGCTGACAGAACAGCAGGGTGATGTTGCTGCCCCTGGCGCTGCCGTCAGGGCGGAAGCGCACCAGCTGTCGGCCGCTGCTGCTGCGGATGATCAGCTTGCCGTCGTAGCCGCTGCCGACGTGCAGGGGGCGGTCGTCGGGTTGGTCGTCGCCGTCGCCGTCGCGGCCGAGCAGCCAGCCGCGCTCCCACTGGGTGCCCCCGCTACAGCGGTTGCCGTCCCGGCTGGGGCAGAACAACGTGCGCTTGCCGCTCATGACGGCGGCTTCGCGGGCGTGGTGCAGGGCGGCGATGAAGTCGTTCTGCGCCACCCGCAGCGCGTTGCGGCCCAGCAATTGCCGCAAGGGCGGCGTGGCGATGCCAAGCAGCACCGCGATGATGGCGAGCACCATGATCTGCTCGATCAGGGTCACGCCGCGCTGCCTGCGCAACAGGCCGGGATTCCTCGAAGTCGACACGGCATCGCTTCCTGCGGGGTCATGGACCTTCATGCTAGGACGCCGCTTTCGCCCGGACAGCCGTCCGCTCGCCATCCGCATGTCGGTCCCTGCTGACGCGTGCTGTCAGCAGGGGCGATTTAAAATGGCCCGTCGCACCCACATCTGTAGCCGATGACCGACCGCTTCCAACTCGTCGCCCCCTACCAGCCTGCCGGCGACCAGCCGCAGGCGATCGCCCGGCTCGCCGACGGTTTCGAGGCCGGTCTGGCCGCGCAGACCCTGCTCGGCGTGACCGGCTCGGGCAAGACCTACACCATCGCCAACATGATCGAGCGGGTGCAGCGCCCGACCATCGTGATGGCGCCGAACAAGACGCTGGCGGCGCAGCTGTACGGCGAGTTCAGGGAATTCTTCCCGCACAACGCGGTGGAGTACTTCGTCAGCTATTACGACTACTACCAGCCGGAAGCCTACGTGGTGGCGTCGGACACCTTCATCGAGAAGGATTCGTCGATCAACGAACACATCGAGCAGATGCGGCTGTCGGCGACCAAGGCGCTGCTGTCGCGGCGCGATTCCATCATCGTGGCCACGGTGTCGGCGATCTACGGTCTGGGCAATCCGGAGGATTACCTCAGCCTGCGGCTGATCCTGGCCACTGGCGAGCGCATCGACCAGCGCAAGCTGATCCACCAGTTGACCGAGCTGCAATACACCCGCAACGAGACGGAATTGCGCCGCGGCACCTACCGCGTGCGTGGCGAGATCGTCGACGTGTTCCCCGCCGAGTCCGAAACCGAGGCGTTGCGCATCGAGCTGTTCGACGGTGAAGTGGAGAAGATGGCGCTGTTCGATCCGTTGACCGGCGAGACGATCCGCAAGGTGCAGCGCTACACCGTCTATCCGCGCACCCATTACGCCTCGACGCGCGAGAGCGTGCTCAACGCGATCGAGACGATCAAGCTCGAGCTGAAGGACCGCCTGGAATATCTCTACAAGGAGAACAAGCTGGTCGAGGCGCAGCGGCTGGAGCAGCGCACCCGCTTCGACCTGGAGATGATGGCCGAGGTCGGCTACTGCCAGGGCATCGAGAACTACTCGCGCCACCTGACGAGGCGCGCGCCGGGCGAGCCGCCGCCCACGCTGTTCGACTACCTGCCGGCCGACGGCCTGCTGGTGGTGGACGAGTCGCACGTCACCGTGCCGCAGCTCGGCGCGATGTACAAGGGCGACCGCTCGCGCAAGGAAACCCTGGTGGAGTTCGGCTTCCGCCTGCCATCGGCGATGGACAACCGGCCGCTGCGCTTCGAGGAGTGGGAAGAGCGCGTGCCGCGCGCGATCTATGTCTCCGCCACCCCACGCGACTACGAACTGCACAAGTCCGGCGATGCGGTGACCGAGCTGGTGGTGCGGCCGACCGGCCTGGTCGATCCCGAGGTGGAAGTGCGCCCGGTGCGCACCCAGGTCGACGACCTGCTCAGCGAAGTGCACAAGCGCGTGGCGCTGGGCGACCGCGTGCTGGTCACCACGCTGACCAAGCGGATGGCCGAGAACCTCACCGAATACCTGGCCGAGCACGACGTGAAGGTGCGCTACCTGCACTCGGACATCGAGACGGTCGAGCGCAGCGAGATCATCCGCGACCTGCGCCTGGGCGAGTTCGACGTGCTGGTCGGCATCAACCTGCTGCGCGAGGGCCTGGACATGCCCGAGGTGTCGCTGGTGGCGGTGCTTGACGCCGACAAGGAGGGCTTCCTGCGTTCCACCGGTTCGCTGATCCAGACCATCGGCCGCGCCGCCCGCAACGTGCGCGGCAAGGCGATCCTCTACGCCGACAACGTCACCCGCTCGATGCAGGCGGCGATGGACGAGACCGCCCGCCGCCGCGAGAAGCAGGTTGTCTTCAACGAAGCGCATGGCATCACCCCGAAAACCGTGGTGCGCCGCATCGCCGACATCATGGAAGGCGCGCGCAGCGAGGCGGGCAACCGCCGCGGCGGCAAATCCTCGACGCGCGGTCGCGCCGCGGTGGCCGAGCCTGCCGCCGAGTACGCCGGACTCAGTCCCCAGCAGGCGGCCGGTGCGATCAGGAAGCTCGAGGCGCAGATGTACAAGCACGCGCAGAACCTCGAGTTCGAGGATGCCGCCCGGCTGCGCGACCAGATCCACCAGCTGCGCGAACAGGCCCTGCGCTGAGCCGGTGGCGTCGCCCCTCGCGGGATATTGTCGGGCGCCGGCGGCTCCCGTATACTGCGCGGCTCGCGTAGCCGGTACATCGGCGCGAAGCGGGCGGTTAGCTCAGCGGTAGAGCACTACCTTGACATGGTAGGGGTCACAAGTTCGATCCTTGTACCGCCCACCACCTTGAACCCAGCAACGGCGCGGCTTTCGGGCTTGGCGCCGTTTCTGCTTCTGGTGGCGACTGACCCCGCCCCGAGTGTGGCCATATTCATTGGGCAGCATGCCCCGGTGACTACCCGCTTGCACGTTGATGCCGGCGTTTCCATCGCGCCCAGCGGCGTTCCATCCACAGCACAGCCCGCCGCATCGGGCGGCGCAGGAATGACAGGTCCTGCGCCAGCAGCAGCAGCCCGAGCGGCAGCATCCAGAAGCCCAGCACCGGCAGGATGCTGAAGATGCCGCCCGCGATGAACAGCAACCCTGCGGGAATGCGTACCCAGCGTGCCGACGGTCCGCGCAACCAGCGCAGGCTTTGCCTGACACTCCGCGGCAGCTCTCGCTCGAAGCGATCGAGTCGCCGGTTGAGCCCGTCTACGTCTTTGTCGGTCATGTTGCGCGGGCAAGCCTTCCACGAAGACGCCTATCGTATCGGCAACCCCGCAGCTGCCGCCGGTGGCGGGTGGCGGATACACTCCCTATTCATCCTCCGACGAGGGCGGGGTGTAGGTCGGATCCTCCGAGTCGCGCGCATGGCGGATGGCGTTGCGCAGGCGCAGGTCGAGGTGGTCGAAGTCGAGGACGACCTTGCCGGAGTGGACCGCCTTGACGGCCGACATCGGCACCACGAAGTCGCCGGCGTTCTCGATGTAGACGAGCAGTTCGGGCAGGCCGTGCCGGATCTCGCGGACGGAACCGATGCCATCGCTGCCGTCGGTGACGAAAACCATGGAACCCTCGTTGATCTGTTCGTGCATGTCACGATTCCCCAGGGCGGGTTGGCGGAGGGACCCCGCCCGGCGGATGCTTGGCGGGCCGCGGCGCATGATGGGCATAGCCGTCGTCTTGAAGTGGTGAAAAACATGTCTCGCGTCGGGCCGATTGCAACGTCATTCACAGCTTCCGGGCCGGCTGTGGAAGAATGGGGAACCTGCCGCTGCGGATGGCTGGATCCAGCCCGGGGCGCCATTGCCGCGACACATACTCCCGCCGCATCCGGCGGCTGCCACAGACGAACGAGTCCCATGCAAGCCATCGAAACCCTGATCGACGACGCCTTCGAGCGCCGCAACGCACTCACCCAGGCCGAGATCGAGACCCATCTGCGACCGGCCATCGACCAGGTGCTCGACCTGCTCGAATCCGGCGAGCGCCGCGTCGCCGAGCCGGACGGCCACGGCGGCTGGACGGTGAATCAGTGGCTCAAGAAGGCGGTGCTGCTGTACTTCCGCATCAACGACAACCGCGTAGTGAACGGCGGCGCGGCGCAGGCCTTCGACAAGGTGCCGCTGCGCTTCGCCCACGGCAATGACAGCGAACTGCAGCAGCTCGGCGCACGCGTGGTGCCCGGCGCGCTGGTGCGCCGGGGCGCGCACATCGCGAAGGACGCGGTGCTGATGCCCAGCTACGTCAACATCGGTGCCTTCGTCGGCGCCGGCAGCATGGTCGACACCTGGGCCACGGTCGGCTCCTGCGCGCAGATCGGCGCAGGCGTGCACCTTTCCGGCGGCGTCGGTATCGGCGGCGTGCTGGAACCGCTGCAGGCCAATCCCACCATCATCGAGGACGGCTGCTTCATCGGTGCGCGCTCGGAAGTGGTCGAGGGCGTGGTGGTGGAGAAGGGCAGCGTGATCGGCATGGGCGTGTTCCTGGGCCAGTCCACCCGCATCTACAACCGCGTTACCGGCGAGGTCAGCTACGGCCGCGTGCCCGCCGGCAGCGTAGTGGTAGCCGGCAGCCTGCCGGCGAAGGACGGCAGCCACAGCCTGTACGCCGCGATCATCGTCAAACAGGTGGACGAGAAGACCCGCGGCAAGACCTCGATCAACGAACTGCTGCGTGCCGCCGTGTAGGAGCCCGCTTGCGGGCGATGCCTTTGGCGGGATTCGGGATTCGCAAGAGCAAGAGCATCGCCCGCGAGCGGGCTCCTACAGGAAGGAAAAACCGGGATGACGACTCTGTACGGACTGCCCACCTGCGACACCTGCCGCAAGGCGCGCAACTGGCTGGCCCGCTTCGAGGTGGCGCACGATTTCGTCGACTACCGCACCAACCCGGTGCCGGCGGCAACGCTGAAGGACTGGGCGGCGCAGCTCGGCGGTTGGGAGAAGCTGGTCAACAAGTCCTCCACCACCTGGCGCAACCTGCTGCCACAGCGCAAGAACCCCGGCAGCGATCCGGAATGGACGCTGCTGCTGAAGGAGTATCCCGCGCTGATCCGCCGCCCGATGGTAGTGCAGCCGGACGGTACGGTGAGCGTGGGCTTCACCGACAACGGCTTCAAGAAACTGTTCGGGCGCTGACATGCCGACGGCGCGCTGCTCGAAAGTCGCGCTGGTGGCGACGATCGCGCTGTGGCTGGCGCTGGTCGCGTTCGGCAACCTCACCGACTACCGCAGCAACCTCGCCTTCGTGCAGCACGTGCTGGCGATGGACTCGATCTTTCCCGACGCCGGCATTCACTACCGCGCGATCCGTGCGCCGCTGCTGCAGCATGCGGCCTACGTGCTGATCATCGCCGTCGAAACGCTGGCCGCCGTGCTGTGCGGCACCGGAGCCTGGCGCATGTGGCGCGCGCGTCGCACCCCGGCGGCGACGTTCCAGCGTGCCATGCGGCTCGCCGTGGCCGGGCTCACGCTAGGCGTGCTGCTGTGGCTGGGCGGCTTCTTGGCGATCGGCGGCGAATGGTTCGGCATGTGGATGTCCACGCAGTGGAACGGCCTGGCCAGCGCCTTCCGCTTCGTGGTGATGCTGCTGGCGGCGCTGCTCTATCTGGGTCAGAGTGACGCGGAAGGCGACCACTGAAGGCGCTGCCGCGTGGTGCGCTTGCTATGCTGCACCGATGCCTGCTGCCTGTTCCATGAACCCCATGTCCGATGTCCTCGAACTCACCCGTGACCTGATCCGCCGCCGCTCGGTGACGCCTGACGATGCCGGTTGTCTGCCTTTGATCGGCGAACGACTGGCACATGCCAGCTTTGTCGTCGAGCATTTGCGCTACGGGGATGTGGACAACCTGTGGGCGACGCACGGCACGGGTGATCCCACGCTGATCTTCCTCGGTCATACGGATGTGGTGCCGAGCGGCCCGGAGGCGGCATGGCAAAGCCCGCCGTTCGAGCCGGTCGTTCGCGATGGCCGTCTATACGGTCGTGGTGCGGCTGACATGAAGGGTTCGGTAGCGGCGATGGTAGTGGCGCTGGAGCAGTTCGTGGCGACGCATCCGGATCATCGCGGCCGGGTCGGCTTGCTGCTGACCAGCGACGAGGAAGGTCCGACCAATCTCGACGGCGTGCGCAAGGTGGCGGAACGCTTCCGCGCCACCGGCGAGCGGATCGACTGGTGCGTGGTCGGCGAGCCGTCGGCGAGGGAACGGCTCGGCGACCTGATCCGCGTGGGCCGCCGTGGCTCGCTTTCCGGCACGCTCAGCGTGCGTGGCGTGCAGGGCCACGTGGCCTATCCGGAGAAGGCGTTGAACCCGATCCACGCGTTCGCCCCCGCGCTGGCCGAACTGGCCGCCACGCGCTGGGACAACGGCAACGCCGACTTTCCGCCCACCTCGTTCCAGGTTTCCAATCTCAACGCCGGCACCGGCGCGAACAACGTGATCCCCGGCGAGCTCGTCGCACTGGTCAACTTCCGCTACTGCACCGCCAGCCGCGCCGACGACCTGCGCGCGCGCGCCGAGGCGATCCTGCAGCGACACGGCCTGGACTTCACGCTGGACTGGAACCTCTCCGGCGAACCGTTCCTCACCCCGCCCGGCGGCATCCTGCGTGAAACCGTGGTGGCCGTCTGCCGCGACCTGTGCGGCATCGACCCCGAGCAAAGCACCGGCGGCGGCACCTCCGACGGCCGCTTCATCGCGCTGCTGGGTGCCGAGGTGGTCGAGCTCGGCCCGGTCAACGCGACCATCCACAAGGTGGACGAGTGTGTGGATGTGGCGGAGCTGGAGAAGCTGCCGGCGGTGTATCGGGCGGTGTGCGAGCGGCTGTTGGCCGGGACCTGACCGGGCGATGACGTTTCAACCGGCGATTGCCGGCCGCCGTTGCGGTGCCCGCACCAGGCAAATCAGCGCATCAGTGTCGTTGTTCGCCATCGACATCCAGCCGCACCGCCTGCGGCACGGTTTCGTCCGGCTGGCCGTCCTTGAGTCCCTTGCGGAAATCGCCGATGGCACCGCCGAGGTCGCGGCCGACGTTGCGCAGCTTGCCGGTGCCGAACACCAGCAGTACCAGTACGAGCAGCACGATCCAATGCGAAAAACTGTTCAGTCCGAGCATGTTCCGGATTCCCGTTACGGATGTGGGTGTGGATGAGCCGGCTGCGGTTGCGGCGCCGGAGGAAACGCTGGTTGCGGATGGGCCGACAGGCCGAGGGACGGCGCCGGCGGAGCCAGGCATTGTTGCGGGCCGAGACTGCCGGCGGCCTGGCCGGGGCAACGGTAGTCCAGCGCGGCCACCATGGCGGGGGTGACCTCGTCGAAGCCGAGCACGGCCCCGCCGTGTTCGTGCACGAAGGCTTCCGCCGCCGCGCGGGTGGCGAACGGCGCCAGGGTCGGTCCCATCGAACCGGGCAGCGGCTGCCAGGCCACGTAGAAGGCGCGGCGCGCGTCGATGAAGCTGACCGCGGCGTGGCTGGGCTGCTGCCAGTCGAGGTGGGCGCTGTCCTGCACGTACAGTTCCTGCAGCGCGGACTGGTTTTCCGGCTGCAGCACGTAGGCGAAGAAGTCGCGGGTGGAGTCGAACACCAGCGGCTTGGTGCGTCCGCTCACCCACGCTTCCGCGCGCGGGCCCGGCGAACCATCCAGGTACATGCCGCACACGGCGCAGGCGTCGTCCGGATGGGTGTCGACCGCGTGCTGTGCGGGTGCGTGGCTGCCGCCGCAGCCGGCGAGCAGGGCCAGCGCAAGGGCCAGCACGGCCGGGCGGACGGAGCGGAGCGTGGGGCGGATGCGCATGCGGTTATCCTCAGACTTCCTTGCGCCGGAACGCGAGCATCGCCCACGTGAACGGCAGCACCGCCCAGACCAGCATCACCAGGCCCAGCAGCAGCGGCGGGTAGCTGTGGTGGGCGGTCATGCCGGTGAGTAGGTCGTTGCCGGCGCCGTCGCCCAGCGCGGTGAGGTTGACCAGCCGGAACACGTCGACCGGGTTGAGCAGCAGCAGGTACGGATACACCGCCCGCTCCAGCGGATTGCCGCCGCTGACCACCAGCAGCGCCAGCAGTGCGAGGTCGAACAGCACCACGCTGAGCAGCCAGCCGATCAGCGCCAGGCCGGCGGCGCGCGACTTGTCGGCGGTCTGCACGCTGATCAGGCAGGCCAGCCCGACGAAGCAGGCACCCAGCAGCGAGGCGCTGAGGATGAAGCGGCCGATGTGCAGCCACGCCTGCAGCGTCTGCGCGGGCGGCTGCATCCACTGCATGATCGCCACCGCCAGCCCGAAGCCGACCAGCGTGGCGGCAGCCAGCGCGCCGCAGTGGCCGAGGAACTTGCCGGCCACCAGCTGGCCGCGCGCCAGCGGGTAGCTGAGCATCAGCAGCAGGGTGCCGTCGTCGCGTTCGCCGACGATGGTGTCGTAGGCGATCAGCAGGCCGATCAGCGGGATCACGAACGCGCCCAGCGTGGTCAGGCTGGCCAGCGTGGCGTCGAACGAGGTGAAGCCCACGCGCCCGGCCGCGGCGCTGCCGAACCAGGCGATGCCCAATGCCAGCAGCGCGAACAGGATGGTCAATGCGACCGTCCAGCGGTTGCGGAAGTCGTCGCGGAACTCCTTGGCGGCGACGGTGAGGATCGGGTTCATGCGGCCACCTTTGCGCTGGATTGCGGACCGGCGCCGAGCCAGTCGTAGAGCTGCGCCAGGGTGGGTTCGCGCACATCGAGGTCGACGATCGCGGGATCGGCCAGCAATTCGCGCAGCATGTGCAGTTTGCTGGCGCGAGGTACCTGCAGTTCCAGCTGGCCATCGGGACGCGGCTGCGCCGACAGGCCGCCCGTTTCGAGGCGCGCAATCAGTTCGGGCATCGCCTGCTCGCGCGGACGCACCAGCACCTGCGCCGGCAGCGCGGCCTGCTCGCCCAGCGCATGCAGGCTGCCGGCCGCAAGCAACCTGCCCTGGCGCAGGATCAGCGCACCGTCGATGTGCGGCTCCAGCTCGGCCAGCAGGTGCGAGGAGAGCAGCACGCTGCGCCCGTCCGCGCGCAGCTCGCCGACGATGCGGTACAGCTCGCGCGAGGCCTGCGGGTCGAGCCCGGTGGTCGGTTCGTCCAGCAGCACCAGTTCCGGCGAACCCAGCAGCGTCTGGGCCAGGCCGAGGCGCTGACGCATGCCCTTGGAGTAGGTGCCGATGCGACGGTCGGCGGCGTGTGCCAGGCCGACGCGCTCCAGCAGCGCCGATACCTGGCTGCGCGGCGCCTGCTTCAGCCGGGCCAGGTAGTCGAGCAGCTCGCGCCCGCTCAGGCTGGCGTAGAAGGTGGCGCTCTCGGGCAGGTAGCCGATGCGCCGGCGCAGCGCGTACGCGCGCCACGGCGACTGGCCGAGCACTTCGAGGCGGCCACCGCTGGGCGCGATCAGGCCAAGAATGAGTTTGATCAGCGTGGACTTGCCGGCGCCGTTGTGACCGAGCAGGCCGATCACCTGGCCGCGCGGTACGCAGGCGCTGACGCCGTCGAGCGCGGCGAGCGCGCCGTAGCGTTTGGTCAGTGCCTCGAATTCAATCGCGTGGTTCATGGTCGGACCGGAGGGGAGTTGGGGCCTTCATCAGCGGGTGGCTGTCCTGTACCGACGGCGGCGTGAACACCGGGAACGCGCGCTGCACGTAGCGCAGCAGCAGCACCGCGGGGCTGGACATCAGGTTGCGTGCGGTGGGGTATTTCCACAACAGCACGTCGACGCCGTCGTTGGGGCGGAACGGCACGTCGCCGATGCCGTCGGCGTTCAGGTCCCAGCCGAGGTAATCGCTCCAGAAATTGCCGCGACCGTGCGCCGACCATTCCTGGGCGAGGTTCTGCACGTATTTCACCTGGATGCGGTTGTCCATGAAGCGGTTGCTCCACAGGCGGTTGTTTTCCGAGCCAGCGGTCACGTGGATGCCGATCTGCGAGTCGGTGACGAGGTTGTCGTGGAGGTCGTTGAACTGCGACAGGTAGACGAACAGGCCCTTGCCCTCGGTGCCTTCCACGGTGCCGCCGGCGTCGTCGCTCTGGCCGCTGATGCGGTGCACGCGGTTGCCGGCGATCTCGCTGTGCGCGATGTAGTTGAGCAGGAAGCCGTAGGACTTCTCGTCCTCGGAGCTGTTGCCGATCACCTTCAGGTGGTGCGAGGACATCAGCGCATAGCCGGCCAGGTTGCCGCGGCTGACGTTGTCCAGCAGCAGGTTGTCCTGGGAGTACATGTAGTGGATGCCGTAGCGCACGTCGTGCACCACGTTGCGCGCAATCGTGTTGTGCGGGCTGACGTAGACGTAGATGCCGTCGCGCGAATCGGCCACGTCGTTGCCCTCGATGGTGCAGCCGGTGTCGTTCCACAAGTGGATGCCGTCGCCGCGATCGGCCACGCGCAGCGAGCGCATGCCGCGGACCACGTTGTGCGCGACGCGCACGTTGGCCGCGCCGTCGAGGTAGATGCCGAACAGGCTTTCCTCGATGCGGTTGCCCTCGAGCGTGACCTCGCGCGCCTGGCGCTCGACGAAGATGCCCGCGTTCATTGCGGTGAGGTCGGTGCCGCTGCGGCGCACGGTCAGGCCGCGCACGGTGACGTTCGACGCGCCGATGCGCACGACGTCGCCGCTGCCGCCGCCGTCGAGAATCGCGCCGGGCTCGCCGATCAGCGTGATGGGTTTGTCCAGCCGCAGGTGCACCGCATGCACGCCGGCCGGCACATTGACCGCGGTGCCGGGCGGCGCCGCGGCCACGACCTGTTCCAGCGTCTCGCGCGCATGCGCCGACAGCGCCGGCAGCGCGAGCAGGAGCAGGATGGCGAGGCGGCGAAGCGTATGCATGGCACCGGACGATCCGGCCGTGCCGCCGCGGGATGCGCGACGGCACGGCACGGCTCAGGCCTCCACCAGCATCCGCCCGCTCATCTCCATGTGCATCGCATGGCAGAAGAACGTGCAGTAGTACCAGAACACCCCCGCCTTGTCGGCGGTGAAGGTGGCCGAGGCGGTGGCGCCGGGGCTGATCTCCATGTTGATGCCGTAGTTGGTGATGCAGAAGCCGTGGCTCACGTCCTCCACTGCGTCGATGTTGGTCACCACCACGGTCACCTCGTCGCCCTTCTTCACCTTGAAGCTGCCCAGGCCGAAGAGCGGCGCAGCCGAGGTCATGTACACGAACACCTTGTTGCCCTCGCGGATGACCTTGCTGTCGGTCAGCACGTTGATGCCGTGGCGCTTGGCCATCGCCACCGTCTCGGCGAAGAACGGGTCGTCGCGGTCCCAGCTCTTCTTGACCTTGTCGATCAGCAGCCGGCGGTGTAGCAGGATCACGTCGTGCGGCTCGGCGTAGACCGGGCCGTCGGCGACCAGCTTCATGGTCTCGCCGGAGATGTCGATCAGCTGGTCGTTGTCCGGGTGCAGCGGGCCGGTGGGCAGGAAGCGGTCCTTGGAGAACTTGTTCAGCGACACCAGCCACTTGCCGTCGGCATCGCGCGTCTCGCCCATCGAGGTATGGCAGTGCCCGGGCTGGTAGGCCACGTCGATCTTCTGGCGCAGGTAGTTCACCTTCTTGCCGCCGTGGGCGGCGATCGCGTCGGCGATGTTCCACTTGGCGATCTGGCTGTCGATGAACAGGGCGGTGTAGCCGTTGCCGCGGCCGTCGTAGGCGGTGTGCAACGGCCCCAGGCCCAGCTCCGGCTCGGCCACCACCACGTCGCGCGGATCCTTGAGCTTGCCGGCGAACCAGTCGTCGATGCGGCTCCATTCCATCACGGTGACGGTGGGCGAGAGCTTGCCGTTGGCTACCACGTACTTGCCGTCGGGGCTGGCGTTGATGCCGTGCGGATTCTTCGGAATCGGGATGTACAGCGTGAACGACGAGCCGTGGCGGCCGTCCAGCACCGGCACCTTGGAGCTGCCGATGGTCTTGAACTCGCCCTTCTTCACCGCCTCCTCGATGCGCGCGAGGTTGAACACCACCGCCCAGTCGCGCTCGGCCTGCATCGTGCCGGGCAGGTCCACGGCCTTTTCGCTGTTGTAGCAGGTGGAGATGGCGTACTTGCCGGCGTAGTCGACTTCGGTGTTGTCCAGGTTGCCGTCCACCAGCACCTGCCAGGCGACTTCCATGGTGTCGCCGTCGAGCGCGCTGAACATGGTCTGGTACTTGGCCGGATCGTCCAGGTCGCGGCCGTCGTTCGGCGCCGGGACCAGGAATTCGGCGTTGGCGAACACGTAACCGGTGCGCGGCGCACGCTGCACGCGCAGGCCGTGGATCGCCTGGACGTTGGGCACGTCGGTGATGCGGTCGGTGCGCATCACGTCGCAACGGATGCGTGCAACGCGGGTGTGCGCCTTGTCGTTGATGAAGATGTAGCGGCCGTCGTAGTGGCCGTCGGTCTGGCTCATGTGCGGGTGGTGGCAGTCGCCGCCGGGCGGGAAGTTCGGCCCGAGCACGCGCTTGCTCTCGTTGGTGACGCCCCAGCCGATGGTGAAGTCGGGGTTGAATACCGGGATGCGCATCAGCTCGCGCATCGAAGGCACGCCGACCAGGCGCACCTCGCCGGACTGGCCGCCGCTCCAGAAGCCGTAGTACTCGTCGAGCTGGCCGGGCAGCACGTGGTCGGAGAGTTCGCCGGTGGCCGAGGTCGCCTTGGCCGGTTCGGCGGCGGCGCCGGCGACTGTCGCGCCGGCCGGGTCACCCTTCCTGCCGCAGCCTGCCAGCGCCAGTCCCGCCGCGCCGGCGAGGCCGGCCAACGCGCTGGTCTTCATGAAGTTGCGGCGCGCGGGGTTGCCCGGTTCCGCGGACTGACCGGACTGGCCGGGTTGGTTGCTCGATTCGTCGTGCATGGCATTCGTCCATTCTGATTGTGGTGGGTCAGTCGGCGACCTTCGCCGGCTCGTTGGTTTCCGGCGTGGCGGCCGGGGTGATCGTCAACACCGGGGTGGGCAGCGGTCGCGCGGCGCGTTCACGCTTCTTGCGGCGTTCCACCAGTGGCGGGCATTTCTGGTCGTTGGCGTAGGTGACCTGGCAGTCCAGGCAGTAGTGGCATTCGTTGAAGTTGATCTGGCCGATCGCGTTGATCGCCTTCACTTCGCATTCGTTGGCGCAGATCTGGCAGGGGCGGCCGCATTCCTTGCGACGGCGCAGCCATTCGAACAGGTGGAAGCGGCCGGACACCGCCAGCCCGGCGCCCAGCGGGCACACGTAGCGGCAGTAGAACTTGTTGTTGAATGCCGCCACCACCACCAGCGCCAGCGCGTAGAGCACGTAGCTCCAGGAGCGGGCGAAGTGCAGGGTGATGGCGGTCTTGAACGGCTCGATCTCGGCGTAGCGCTCGGCCATGTTGAGCGACTGCAGCGACATCCCGAACAGCACCAGCAGCACGATGTACTTGATTGCCCACAGCCGTTCGTGCAGGTACTGCGGCACCTCGAATTGCGGCACGTGCAGCCGGCGCGCCAGCTTGTTCACCAGCACCTGCAGCGCGCCGAACGGGCACAGCCAGCCGCAGTAGATGCCACGTCCGAGCAGCAGCAGGGTGGCGGCCACGAACACCCACAGGATGAACACCAGCGGGTCCATCAGGAAGGTGGACCAGTGGAAGCCGTGCAGCATCGCCTGGATGAAGGTGAGGATGTTCACCACCGACAGCTGCGCCAGCCCATACCAGCCGATGAACACCAGCGTGTAGATCAGGAAACCCACGCGCAGGCGTTCGAGCAGGTGCGGGCGCGTCACGATCCAGTCCTGGAACATCAGGATCAGCGTGAGCACGGTGAGCCCCGCCACCAGCAACGCGATGTCCAGCCGGCGCCCGTGCCATACCTTCTGCCACAGCGGCGCGTCGGCCGGCAGTGCGTCGGCGTCCGCCTCGGCCGCCGCTTCAGGGCGTGTGGTGTAGGCCGCCGGCATGCGGTAGTCGCGGGTGAAGGTGTGGTAGATGCTTTGCAGCGGGCCGACCTGGCGGTTCACCAGCAGCTGCAGCGTCCACGGCCGGGTGGCGTCGAAGCCGCTGCCGCCGTTGCGCACGATGAAGATCGCCTGCTCGGCGAAGGCTGGCTTGCCGCGCAGCGGGGTGTCGTTCAACTGCACCAGGTCGCTGTCCTTGAACAGCACCAGCTTGCCGTCCTGCAGCAGGTGCACGCGGTCGAAGATGCCGCCGCGCACGTAGCCCACGCCCTTGAACGAGTAGATGCCGTTGGCCATCACCGCGATCGCCGAGTCGCCGGGCTTGAGCTGCTTCATCAGGTCGGCGTGGGCGGTGGGGCCGAGCAGGTTGCGGCCCACCGTGGGCGGGGTGACGTCGGCGAAGTACAGGTCGATGAAGGTGTCCGCGCCGTGGCCGGGCGCCGGCGCGGTGGGGTCGTCGACCAGGCCGCTTTCCGGCTGGCCCTTGAAGGCGTCGGCGATCGCCTGCCGCGCCAGCCGCAGGTGGCCGATCGTGCCGTTGCCGGTCAGCGTCTGCCAGTCGGCTGGCACGAAGTAGTCGGCGCGCACCTGCGCGGCGGCCGCGCCGGTGTCGGCCGCACCGGCGATCAGCTTGCGCGAGGCGGCCACCTTCAGCGCCGAGTTCATGATCGTCTCGTTGGCCACCATCGAGGTCACCGTGGCGCTGCTGATCGCGTCGATGCGCACGCTGCCGCTGGCGCCGCCGCCGACCACGATCTTGTCGTCCACGCGGTGGCCGATGTAGCGCGCCACGAAGTCGTACAGCCTCTGCACCGGAATGCCGACCAGCAGGATCGGTTCGTGCTGTTCCAGCACGCGGGCGTCGCGGATGGTGCCGTCGGTGCCGATCGACACCAGGATGTTGATCGGCGCCCCGGAGTAGGCCGGCACCGGCGCCACCATCACCGTCTCGAACACGTAGCCGATCACCTTGTCGCCGTGGTACACGGCCGCCGCAGGCGGGGTGCCCTCGATGTCGCCGTAGCGTTCGGCCTCGGGGAACACCTGGTGCAGCTGCGGATACTTTGCGTCGATGCTGGCCAGCGCCACCGAGGCGGGCGCCAGCAACAGCAGCGCGAGCAGCAGTCTGGCGATGAGGGAGCGTGGACGTGCGCCGCGCATCAGGCCAGCTCCGCCGTGCCGGCGATCAGCGGCAGCTCGCGCGAGCGCCAGCGCTGCTCGCCGCTGCGCGAGAACGCCAGCCACTGGTGGTCCTGTGCCGCCATCAGCGCGGACAGCCGCGGCAGCTCCAGCGAGAACGCCGCCGTGCTCATGCCGTCGGCCAGCACCGAGCGCTGCGCCACCACGGTTACGCTGGAATAACTCTGCGGCGACCAGCCGGTGCGCGGATCGACGATGTGGAACAGGCGCCGGTCGCTGGAGAAGAACACGCGGTAGTTGCCGGAGGTGGACAGCGCCGCGTTGCGCAGCTGCACCACCGCCGCCACCCGGCCCGTGTCGCGCGGGTCGACGATGCCCACGTTCCAGTGCCGCCCGGGATCGTTGCCGCTGATCGCCTGGATGTCGCCGCCGGCGTCGATCAGGCCGTACTCGATGCCGGCGCCGCGCAGCGCCGCGATGCCCTGGTCGACCACGTGGCCCTTGGCGATGCCGTCCAGCGTGATCGCCATGCCCGGCCGCAGCAGCCGCACGCCGCGAGCGTCCAGCACGAGGTCGCGGTAGCCGACCAGCGCGTCGCGGTCCTCGGCCACGCGCTGCTCGCGCGCATCGGTGCCGTCGACGCCGCGCAGCGTCTCGAAGTAGCGCAGCACCGGCAGCACGGTGACGTCGAATGCGCCGCCGGTGAGCGCCGACAGCGCCAGTGCCTCGCGCAACACCGCGTGCAGGTTCGACGGCACTAGCGCCAGCCGGCCGTAGCGGTTCAGCCGCGCCAGCGGGCTGGCCGGATCGAAGCGGGTCAACTCGGTCGCCGTGGTGGCCATGCGCGTGAACGCCGCCTCGATCGCCTCGCCGGCCGCCTGCACGTCGTCGCTCAGGCAGGTCACCGCCACCGAGGTCTGCATCAGCGTGCGCTCGCGGCGCACCTGCCACAGGTTCTGCTTGCGCTTGAGCACCGCCCAGCCGCCGCCGGCCAACAGGCTGCCGGCGATGGCGAGCTGGCCGGCCTGCCGCAGCAGTTGCCGGCGCTCGGGCGAGCGCGGTTCGGTGGGTTCGATGGAGCGGTGCATGGGAGGACCTCCCGGTGTGCGTTTTGGTGCGAATGCGAAAAGATGTGGAGCGTCAGGCCGCGCTGGCTTCGACCCTTGACGGCGGTTGTGCCACGACATCGGCGCCTTTGGCATCGCGCACGCCCAGGCGCCGCTGCAGTGCCGGGCTGGTGGTCGTGTACTGCAGGTTCACCTTGTCGCCAGGATGCAGGTGCGCATGCGCGGCGAACGCGCACAGCGCGGTTTCGTGGAAACCCGACAGGATCAGCTTCTTCTTGCCGGGATAGGTATTGATGTCGCCTACGGCGAAGATGCCGGGCACGGAGGTCTGCAGCGTCGACGGATCCACGACCAGCTGCTGGCGCTCCAGCGCCAGTCCCCAGTCGGCGATCGGCCCCAGCGCCGGATGCAGGCCCCAGAACACCAGCAGATGCGACGCCTCGATGCGCTGGACCATGCCGCTGCGTGTGCGCACGCGCACCTGCGACAGCGCGCCAGCGGCCGTCTCCAGTCCGACGATGTCGCCTTCGCAGAACTGCATGCGGCCCTCGTCGCACAGCGCCTGCATGCGCGCCACGCTGGCCGGTGCCGCGCGGAAGCTGGACGAGCGGTGCACCAGCACCAGGCTGCGCACCCGCTCGACCAGGGCCAGCGCCCAATCCAGCGCTGCGTCGCCGCCGCCGGCGATCACGATGTCCTGGTCGTCGCACAGCGCCGGCTGCGTCACCTTGTAGTGCAGCGTGCGGCCCACCAGCGGCGCGGCTTCCGGCAGGTCCAGCGTGCGCGGCGCGAACGCGCCCAGGCCGCCGGCAATGATCACCACGCCGGCGTCGAAGGCCAGACCGCCACTGGTCTGCAGGTGAAAGCGGCCGTTGTCCATGCGCTGCAGCGAGGTGACGGTGTGACCCAGGTGGAACTGCGGCGCGAACGGGCGGATCTGCTGCTGCAGGCGCTCGATCAGCTCGCGCCCACTGCACACCGGCAGCGCCGGGATGTCGTAGATCGGCTTGTCCGGATACAGCTCGACGCACTGGCCGCCGGCATGCGGTACGGCATCGATCACGTGCGCATCCAGCCCCAGCAGGCCCAGCTCGAAAACCTGGAACAGGCCGACCGGGCCAGCCCCAATGATGACGGTGTCGCAGTTGATCATTAATGAATCCGCCGTGTGGACGGGGATCATGCGCGCCCATCAGGGCGGTGCTTTTGATTTCGATCAGCTGCGCCGGCGGCGATTTGTGCGGTCGAATGCCGCATGGACGGCCGATCGGTCGACGCCGGTCGGCGCGTCAGCGTGCGGCCGGTTGCAGCACCAGCGTGTGCTGCGGCAGTCCCGGCAGCAGCGGCGTGGGCCTTCCCTCGACCCAGTCCGCGTGGCCCGCGCCGAAAGACGGTGACAGCGGGTGGTCGCTCTGGCCGCCGGGTATGTTGAGGATGGCGCGGGCCTCCTGGCCGGGAGCCACGACCAGGTGCTCGGAGGCACCGAAGCCGGGCGCGGCGACGTGCGGTATGTTGTTGTCGCCGGAGATCGGCTGGTCGGGCATGTCGATGAAGTGGCCCAGCCACGATGGCAACGCGGCGGACAACGGGTGGCGGATGCCGGTGCGGTTTTGTTCGCCCCAGCTGCGCGCAGCGAGACCGCCGGGTTGCCGGCCGAGTTCGTCCGCCACCTGCTTCGCCGCGTCGATGAGCAGGGCATGCCAATCCGGATATTTCGGATCGAGCCATGCCGCCGGCTGCTGATGGACCAGGGCCCACACCGCCGCCTCGGCGCTGGTCTCGCGGGGCCAGCTGAAATCCGCGTAGCGCTGCTGCACCCGGGCGGCGAACGGCGCCAGCACCGCTTCGCCGACCTGGTTGCGGAAGGCGCGTACCAGGCGGTAATCGACGCTGTCGACGGCGGCCCGGCCGTGCCATGTGGCGGTGAGTTGGCGCAGCGGCTGCAGTGAAGGGTCGCGGCTGTCGGCCAGGGTGTCCTGCAGCAGGCGCTGCCAGCGGGCGAGGAACAGCGCACGGTCGTCGAGCTGGATGTCGAGCAGGGTGCCGGGGGTGAAGCTGGCGCGGGCACGCAGGTCGTCGCGGATCTGCTGGGCGCGGGCGCCGAGGTCATGGCCGCCGTTGCCGAGCAGGGCCAGCGCCTCGCCGTCGACGGTGCGGTTGTTCGCCGTCCACAACCGGCCGTCGGCGGGGTTCTCGATGCGCGGGTACTGCGCCGGCGTGGCCCAGCCCTGCCAGCCGCTGCCGGGCCTGGACCAGTCCGACGGCAGTCGCGGATCGATGCCGGCGCGCAGCGGGATGCTGTTGCCGACGATGGTCCAGCCGATGTGACCGGCGCGATCGGCCACCAGCAGGTTCTGCGGGCGCAACTGGCCGCGTCCGGTTCTGTTCTTCAACTACCCGCCGGAGATCCGCAAGGTGATCTACACCACCAACGCTGTCGAGTCAGTGAACTACGGTCTGCGCGGACTCACCAAACATCGCGGCGCGTTCCCCGGCGGCCTCTTTCATCGCCTTCGATCGTGCGACAAATTGCCACAGTCAATCGTTGAATTCATTTGCGCACTCGACACCTCTCTATGACGGATGGGCCGCGGAGGCGATCCATCCGTTCTTTTCATCACGAGAGAGGGAAAAAGTCATGCGCATCAATAAGAGTTCCATCCTTTCCGCCGTGGCCGTAGCGGCGCTCGCCTGTGCGACTGTCGTATCGGCGCAGGGCACGCCGTCCTTCGTCCAGGTGGCGTCGCACCAGAACTTCAGCGCCACGGTAAGTGCCCTGCAAAAAGCGGTGGCTAGCAATCAAATGATGGTGATGGGCCATATCGATCAGGCCAAGGTGATGTCGATGACAGGCCTCAAGCTTGAGGGTGCCCAGACTTTCCTGGTCGGCAATCCGCAGATGGGCAAGCAGGCGTTCGGCATGAGTCCGGCAGCCGGTGCCGTGCTGCCGGCCCGCGTATACGTGTGGTCCGACAAGGGCAACACCTACATCGGCTACTTCAAGCCGTCGGTCCAGCTCAGTGCAATTTCTCCCGGCTTCGAGATGATGGGCGGCATGCTCGACAAGAAGCTGGACATGGTGGCGAACCAGGCTGCGAAGTAACCCGAGCCGCGGGCGGATGCCTGGCATCCGCTCGTCTTTATCTGCGCCTTGCGCAATCACGAGGAGGTAGCAGTCATGCAGCTTTTTGCGAGGATGTCGCTGGGAGAACTTCTTGCCACCTTGCTGGCACTGGCTGCGGCATCGGTGTCACCGCTGGCATTCACCATTTCGGCAAGCGGAATCATCACGATGCACCGCCTTGGCGAAGTCGCCATATTGCCGGGATTGGTGGCCTGGGTGTTTTTCGTAGTGCTCGCTTTCGCCATGCGCTGGCGCCGCTTGACCTCCGCGGGCCTGCTGGCGCTGCTTGCCGGTGTGCTTGGCACATTGGTGATGGAAGTGGTGCGCTCGATCGGTTTCAGGGTGTTCGAGGCCATGCCCGGTTCGTTGCCCATGCTGATCGGCGTGCAGCTGACCGATCAGTTCATGAGTGGCCCCGATCTCTGGTCGAACCTGATTGAGTGGGGTGATCATGTCTGGAACGGCATTGGTTTCGCGTTCATCTACATCGCGGTGTTCGGCCACCAGCGTTGGTGGGTAGGCGTCTTGTATGCCATGGGCATCGCCACCGCTTTCATGCTGAGCCCCGTGATGGACATCATTGGCGCTGGGGTCTTCGGTCATGATTTCGCTCCGGTGCGTTTTCCCGCGACCGTCTATCTGGCCCATATCGTCTATGGGGCGATGGTCGGTTGGATCACGCAACGCTCCAAGCATGCGCCGCGACACTTCCTGCTGGATCTGTTCTAGACCAGCAAGGGAGTCCCCCCGGCTCTGCCGGGGAGGCCGTAGAAGTTTGACGCATGCGGGAGTCCACCGGGGAAACTCCGTCCGTGAGCCGCTGATCCGCCAAGCACACAGTCCCGATGGACGAGTATGAGAGCTTAAATCACACGCAATGGGAATGCCTGTACCACGTGATGTTCATACCCAAATGCCGTCGTCGCACTGTGGGATCGCGTTAGCGATCCCGATTCAGCCGCTTTGAGCGGCTCACACAACTAAAGCACCCGGCTTTGCGAGGGCACTTGCCTGACAAAAAATTATTGTATTGCTACCCCTTTTTGCCTTGATGGCAAGTATGGAACGAAAGGCCAGACTTGCACGCATACCTGATTTTCTATCCATGTGAAATCAAAACTTCTCAAAGGGCGCGTCGCGGATCGGGTTTAATTTCGCCATAGACATTGGGCACGCGACGCAGTGCGAAATGCCTGCGTCGCTATTTTTTGTTCGCGGGTAGCATGGCTATTGCATAAGCTTCCACGAAGATTTTTCAATTCTTTGGGTACTAGAGAAATGCCTGCTGCATGAACTTTGTGTTTGCCCATCTTTCACCTCGGTCATCTGCTTTGGCGATATTGAATTGCTTGCCGGAGTACCCTGGATTCAGGAATGAGATAGATTATCGCAGAAATATAATTTGTGGACGTCTATTTGACCCGGATCAAGATTAATTACCTACGTTCCATTGATGATTTCGGCGCACCAGCAGGACAGCACATCCAATAGCGAAAGGTATGGCGGATTATCCGTCGCATCTCCTAGGATTTTCTTTTACAGCTAGCGCCGACGATACTTTCATCTGCAAGTGAAAGGACGCGGTGTGGAGAACGGACCATGCATCTCTTCAATCGTCGTTTTGTTATAGCCAGCCTCCTGTTCGCATTGCTCCATCCTGCCGGGGTGCTGGCTGGACAGGAGCAGCCGGGAGCCAGGTTGTTCCAGAGCAAGGGCTGCTCCGGCTGCCACACGATCGGCGGTCAGGGCGGTCACGTGGGGCCGATCCTGGACAACGTCGGCGACCGCCTGTCGGCAGAGTGGATCTACAAGTGGCTGAAGGATCCGCCGGCGGTCAAGCCCGACACTAACATGCCGAATCTGCACTTGACCGACGACGAGCGCGCGCAGCTGACGTTCTACCTAACGTCACTGAACTCCGGCGTGCGCCCGGCGCGGCCGGTCGTCATGACCTCGACGGGCGAGGTCAAGAGTAATCCTCCGGATCTCGACCCCAAGTCGCCCGAGAACAATTATCTGGATCTCGGCGTGCACGAGTCGTATGTGAAGGTGCAACGGGGCAATATCCAGGATCAGATCCAGAGCTTCATTCCGCCGGTCTACGAACCGGCGGTGACCGAATCCGCCTTCGTGCTTCCGCCTGGCGCGTTGCGCGTCCAACTGGGCTACCGCCAAGTGGGCGCGCTGGACGCGAGCGACGTCGCCGGCCAGCTGGACATCCAGGGGCACTTCAACAGTTTTCACCTCAATCGCCAGTTCACGGACCTGGACCTGGTCCTCGGACTGGACCACAACATGACCCTGCGCTTCAACCTGCCGATCCAGAGTTCGCGGATGCAGGCGGAGCTCAACCCGCAGTTCATCAACATGATCTCGGCGTTTCCACAGGGCAGCACCTCGGCGGTCGGTGACTTGAGCGTGTTCCTGAAAAAGAAGTTCGTCGACCAGGGCAATTTCCCGGTCGGCATCGCCGGCGTCGCCGGTCTGCGGTTCCCGACCGGATCCAACAAGGAAAAGTTCGACCCCGGCACCACCGCATCGCTGATGGGCATGAAGATGATCTTTCCGTTCCCGGCCATCGACGGCAACGGAAACCCGGACATGAGCACGATCGGCGACGGCATCTTCCGGCGGTTCTCGAACGACGGCCGCCTGCCAGCGCCGCTACAGCCCGGTCTGGGCACGCTCGGCGGCTACCTGGGGGTGTTCGCGAGCCGCCAGCTGGAAGGCAGCAGCTTCTTCGGTCGCGGCGCGCTGCACGTCGGCTCGCTGTACGAAATCAGGCCGAAGGCCGACGGTGTCGATCCGGGTGACGTCGTGCGCTGGTTCGTCACGTTCGTCAAGCCGATCTGGCACGACAACGTCTCGCTCGACCTGACCTACCTCGGGTTTCACCAGCAGACGGATTCCTACGACGGCAAGCTCTTCCAGCCGATCAATCCCATGGCGACGACCGGGCCGCTGTCCGGCGGCATGCCGATTCCGCCCAGCATGATTCCGCCGATGCCGGGCCTTCCGAGCCCGGCCCCGGTCGGCTTCAAGATCATCGACCGTCCGTCGTTCTCCGGCGGCACCACCCAGTTCGTGTCCGCCAGCGTCGTGGTGATTCCCAACCCCCTGTTCAAGGTATCCCTGGGGGCACTGGTGCGCGTCGCCAAGCCCAGTCTGGGACCGTCGCCGCCGTACGTGATCAACGCCTCGTTCACCTATACATTCGCCTCGGGTCTTTACCGGGGAGGGGAGTAATTCCATGCGCCTCGATCTTCGTTTCCTGATTGCTTCGGCCCTGCTGGCGGGATGTGTGTCCGCCGCTGTGGCTTTCGATTACGTGACCTGGCCCGATGGCCGCCGCGTGCGCGTGGTGCAGGCCAATCCCCAGCTGGATCTGTCCAGCCTGAAGAGCGGCATGAGGGGCCATGTACTCGACCGCCGCTTCAACACCAATGAAGGCGAATATCTCGCCAACGAGATGTACCTGTCGGGCACGGAATTCTTCCTGCGCGCCGGTGAACGCAAGCTGCCGATCGCCCATGACCGCCAGTTTGCGTACATCGCCAATATCGAGGCGTACTGGTACTCGCGCTACAACCTGGTCGGACCCACGATCCGCGCCCGCCTGGGCATCGGCTTGGTCAACGGTCCGTACATCGATCTGCTGGCGAAGTCGCAAACCCGTCTCAACCGGTTCGGCCGCGATCGCGGCGAGCTGGTGGAGTCCAACAAGCAGGTGATGCTGTCGGATGTGGTCGGATCCTTTCTGAAGCGCTCCGGCATGCCGTACCAGTTCGACAACGCGGTGCCGACCATGCTCGAGTTCAAGTCGGGCGATCCGAAATTTGTGATGCCCGTGAATACCAAGATAGACAAGTACGGACGTCCAACCTACCTCGACGATTTCGAATCGCTGCGCTGGTCCAACGACAGCATGGACCACAACATCGATATGGGCGGTGTCGGCCAGGCCATGCTTAAAAAGGTGCTGTGGTCCAAGTTCTTCCTGCGCCGCAACCATACCGACATCGATTTCCCCGGCGAGGTGTTCCTTGGCAACAATGCCGAGGACGGGTTCCGCGGCGGCATGCTTGCCCTGGCTTCCCTCTCCACCATGATGATGACCAAGGCGGCACTGTTCGTCGATCCTTCGCACCGCGAATCCCATCTGCCGCCGACGTTCCACACGCTGAAGCTGGTCGGCATCGATCCGCGTAGCTACCACCCCGACGCGGGCCTGCGCTACATTCCGCACGAGATCCATCCGACCCTGACCTACATCGGCGACCTTCCGGTGCGCCAGTACGATTTCTCGACGAAGGACGTTTCCAGCCAGCTGTGGGACCAGGCGTCCTGGCTATGGGCGACCTCGGAATACTTCGACTTTTCCAACCCTCGCAAGCGCGACAACTGGAACAACGTATTCGGGTACCAGACCCCTTACGACGGCAGCATCCTGCCGCAGAAATATGCGCTGCTGGCGCAGGACATGGCCAATGTCGTGCTCGACAACATGAAGGCGATGCATCGGGTCGACGGCGTACTGGTGTCGTCCTGGCAGCCCGGCAAGGGCCCCGGCCACAGCGTCAGGATTTCGGATCTGGCCCTGGCCATGGTGGCGCTCGACGACTTCGGGCGAAACATGGACCTGGAACCGGCCCGGGAGCAGGATGCCAAACAGTTGCTGCAGCAGCAGGCCGATTTTCTGCTCGGCGCCCAGGCGGCGGACGGTTCCTTCGTTTCCGAGTACCAGGTTCCCGGCGCCAGGCCGTCGGGTGAACCGGACAGCACCAGCCAGGCCTTCGGCATCCGCGCCATGCTGGTGGCATACCACGCACTGGGCGACAAACGCTATCTGGATGCGGCGCATCGGGCCAGCGCGAACTGGAACAGCAAATTCTGGGACAAATCGGCCTGGCTGTACCGCAATACGCCGGAATCGGATCAGGTGGTCTACACGCCGGTGGACGTGGCGGCCACGCTCGGCGCGCTGCGCGAGCTGGTGCTGGTCGACCGCGACATGCATTTGCTCGACCGTTTCAAGAAGTTTTTCGTCCAGGCCGTGGATTCCAGCGGCCTGCAGCAGGCCGAGGACCTCTACACCGGCGAGGACATCAGGCAGGTGCGCACTGGCGACACGGACAGCGACGGCGACGGTATCCCGTTCGTCGGCACCAGCGGGATCGACTCGGTCTTTGCGTCGAAGGTCGCCTTCGATCTGGGCCAGCCGGCGCAACACCCGGTCGCCGCGCCGGCGCGTCCGCATCCGGTCACCGGCGAGCAGATTTTTGCCGCCAACTGCGAGGTCTGCCACGGCAAGGGCGGCGTCGGCACCGAAGGGCCGACGCTGATCGACAACTCGTTCGTGCAGCTTACCGGCCGCGACGGCGTCATCCGGACGGTGACCGACGGTCGCGTCGGTGTCGGCATGCCGACGTGGGGCGGCGTGCTCACCGCCGACGAGATCGGCAGGGTGGTGGACTACATCCGCGGACTGCACGGAGCCGAACCCGACAAGCAGGCGGTGGCCAAATGAGAGTCCCGGAGAAGCCGCTGCGGCAATACCCCTGGATTCTGGGCCTGTTCTTCTGGAAGCAGAAGAGGAAATACGGGCAGGTGCTGAAGCCGGGGCTGCTCTGGGGCAGGTCTCCGCGGATGTTCATGGCGGTCGCGCTCCTGTACGGCGTGCTGGACAGGAAGCGGTCGCCGCTGAGTCCGGCACTGCGTTCGCTGGTGACCGTGCGGGTGTCGCAGATCAATTGGTGCCGTTTCTGCGTGGATGTCAATTCCGCGACGCTCGCCAAGCGCACCGGCTCGATGGAGAAAGTGCTGGCATTGGCCGATTGGCGCCATAGCGACCTGTACGACGACGTCGAGGCGGCAGCGCTGGAATACGCCGAAGCGATGACTTGCAGCGACCGCCAGGTGACGGACGAGCTGGTGGCGCGGCTGTCGAAACATTTCGACGACGACGCTCTCGTGGAACTGACCGGGCTGATCGCCTTCCAGAACATGTCGAGCAAATTCAACAGCGCCCTCGACGTGCCGGCCCAGGGGTTCTGCCAGCTGCCGCCGCCCGGGCAATAGCCGCGCGGCGAGTACTCCCGGCACGGACGAATGCGCGGCTTCATCATCCCTCCACCACAACAAGGGAAAGCACGATGAGTATCGAGTTGCGGATGCTGGTCTGGAGTGTCGTGCTGGGGCTGGCGCAGATTGCGGTTGCCGCCATCGGCGCGATCGGTTAGCGAGGGCTGGGCTGCCGGTCCGCGGGACGTAGGATCGAAACCGCTCGGCAAGATCAGCGTGTGATACTAATTTGCGTTCAATGATATAGAAGTTATCCACTTGAAGCCGGTCAAAGACTGGGTTTGGTCGTGATCGACTTCCAGTGCGCGCAATCCGCCGGCTAGGGTCGTTTCGACGGCATCGAGGTTCTTGAAGACCTCGTTGCCGAAGTCTTGCTCGCGCAAGGCCTTCCAGAGATGCTCGGCTGGGTTGAGCTCGGGGCTATAGGGGGGAAGGAACACCAGGCGCATGGAGTCGGGAACGACCAGGGCGTTTGCCTGATGCCAGCCGGCTTGATCCATGACCATGAGAATGAACTCGCCAGGATGGCGACCGGCCACTTCGGCCAGGAACAGGGACATGGCCTCGGCATTGACCCACGGCAAGATGAGACTGTCGAGGACGCCGTCGTGAGGACTCACGGCGGCGAAGGCGTAGATGTATTGACGTTCCAGCCGCGCCCCCACGACAGGACGTGTCGGTGAGGGCGCCCAACATCGCCGTGGCGAGCCGAGCAGGCCAAACCGCCCCTCGTCCTGGAACATCAAGCGAACCGGGCGACCGCACCTAGCCTGACGCGCGACCTCGGCGCGAACGCAGCGCCGCAGTTTTTTTATATGCCGCTTGGGCCGAAACGTCTGCCTTCGGGTGGCGGGGCCGTGGAATCACCTTGCGCCAACCATGCCGCTCCAACAGGCGATAGATCGTCGACAGCGCCACCGGTTTGCCGACCCGTGCCGCATATGCCTGCCGGATGTCCAAGGCACGCAACATCCCACCCATCTCGGCCTGTCGCACAAACGGCTCCAGCAGTGCCTTCTCCTCTTCCTCGCTCAAGTACTGATGATGGCGGCCGCCACGCTCGTTCAGCGCGAAGATCGCCTCACCTTCCTTGGCCCAGCGCGAATGGATCGTATGGACGGTCGACGCCGACCATCCCAGGATCTGGGCAATCTCCTGCGCCGAGCTCCCCAGTGTGGCCCGTAGCAGCACGCACTGGATTCGCTGGTACTCGCGATGCGATCCGGCTTGCTTCAGTCGCTCCGCCAGTCGCTTCACCGTGGCCTTGTCGTTGCCGATCAGTGTCTTCACTTGCCATCTCCCTTCCAGGCGATGGCAAGAGTATATCTAGTTTATTGAACGCAAGTTGGTATGATTCGATCGCGCCAGCGGGCAATCTCCTGAAAACCTTTCCGCTGTTCGCCGCGGTCGTGTTGGTCGGTTATGCGCTGCAGCACCACGATGGCATGACCGCGCTGAGCGCCCAACTCTACCTCTTGGCATGGCTGGCCTATGTTCCGGCCTATGCGGCAGGCATCCCTACCTGCGCACGATGATGTGGACAACAAGTCTGGTCGGTATTGTGCTGCTGCTTGCCGCGCTGTTCGGAGACGCAGTGGCTCTCCCGGCCAAAACGAAGGTGTTGTGGGCGAACGCATGTCGATGCGCTTGCGGCGGCGGGTTCCAGACCTGCGTGCGGATCAGGGGCGCATCGGCACCAGGATCAGGCGGTGCTGCTCCGGCCCTGGCAGCAGTGGCGTGGGCCTTCCCTCGACCCAGTCCGCGTGGCCCGCGCCGAAATACGGTGACAGTGGGTGGTCGCTCTGGCCGCCGGGCATGTTGAGGATGCCGCGGGCCTCCTGGCCGGGAGCCACGACCAGGTGCTCGGAGGCACCGAAGCCGGGCGCGGCGACGTGCGGCATGTTGTTGTCGCCGGAGATCGGCTGGTCGGGCATGTCGATGAAGTGGCCCAGCCACGATGGCAACGCGGCGGACAACGGGTGGCGGATGCCGGTGCGGTTTTGTTCGCCCCAGCTGCGCGCAGCGAGACCGCCGGGTTGCCGGCCGAGTTCGTCCGCCACCTGCTTCGCCGCGTCGATGAGCAGGGCATGCCAATCCGGATATTTCGGATCGAGCCATGCCGCCGGCTGCTGATGGACCAGGGCCCACACCGCCGCCTCGGCGCTGGTCTCGCGGGGCCAGCTGAAATCCGCGTAGCGCTGCTGCACCCGGGCGGCGAACGGCGCCAGCACCGCTTCGCCGACCTGGTTGCGGAAGGCGCGTACCAGGCGGTAATCGACGCTGTCGACGGCGGCCCGGCCGTGCCATGTGGCGGTGAGTCGGCGCAGCGGCTGCAGTGAAGGGTCGCGGCTGTCGGCCAGGGTGTCCTGCAGCAGGCGCTGCCAGCGGGCGAGGAACAGCGCACGGTCGTCGAGCTGGATGTCGAGCAGGGTGCCGGGGGTGAAGCTGGCGCGGGCACGCAGGTCGTCGCGAATCTGCTGGGTGCGGGCGCCGAGGTCATGGCCGCCGTTGCCGAGCAGGGCCAGCGCCTCGCCGTCGACGGTGCGGTTGTTCGCCGTCCACAACCGGCCGTCGGCGGGGTTCTCGATGCGCGGGTACTGCGCCGGCGTGGCCCAGCCCTGCCAGCCGCTGCCGGGCCTGGACCAGTCCGACGGCAGTCGCGGATCGATGCCGGCGCGCAGCGGGATGCTGTTGCCGACGATGGTCCAGCCGATGTGGCCGGCGCGATCGGCCACCAGCAGGTTCTGCGGCGGTATGCCGAGCCGCGGCGCCAGCTCGAGTGCCGCGGCCACGTCGGGCGCGCGCTCCAGCTGCATCAGCTCGAGGTTGTAGCCGTGCGTGCGGCCGCCGACCCAGGCCAGCGCCAGTGGCGTGCCGTCGGTGTCGGCGCCCATGATCGGACCCCAGCGGGTGTCCTCGACCTTGAGGATGGTGTCGGGCTGGCCCTTGACCTGGATGTGCTCGTCGTGGCTTTCGACGCGGGCCCAGCCATCAGGCACCTTGTAGCGGGAAGCATCGGCCGGATCGCGCAACACGCGTACCCAGTCCTGCCAGTCGCCGTAGCTGTTGGTGAAGCCCCAGGCGATCTGGCCGTTGGAGCCGACAATGATCGCCGGCGTGCCTGGCAGGCTGACGCCGTTGACGTCACGCTGGCTGCCCGGTGCGGTGGGATCGGGATAACGCAGGCGGGTGCGGAACCAGATGTTCGGCACGCGCAGGCCCAGGTGCATGTCGTTCGCCAGCATCGCTGCGCCGTTGCCGGTGAGCGTACCGGTCACGGCGAAGTTGTTGCTGCCGGCGCGTGGCGCATCCAGTGCCGGCGCCAGCGCGGCGGCCAGGCTGGTCGAGGCCGTAGCGGTCGGCAGCCGATGCAGGTCGAACACGTCAGCGTCCGGAACCACCAGCGGGTGCGACAGCTGTCCGCTCAGCGGTGCCTCCCAGTCAGGGTCGGGCGCCAGCAGGAAATCCACCAGTGCGCCGGGCAGCACCGCGCGCATCTGCGCCATGCGCAGTTCGCGTTCGTTGCGGCCGTCGCTGTTCAAGTCCAGGTACATCGCGGCGATCAACAGCATGCTGTCTTCCGAACGCCACGGCTGCGGCCGACTGCCCAGCAGCAGGTATTCCCACGGCCGCACACGCAGGTCGGCCAGGCCGGCGTTGACGCCGTCGCGGTAACGATCCAGCTGGTGCTGCTCCGTGGGCGGCAATTGCGCGTAGACGGCCGCGGCCACGGCGCGCAGGCGATGGCGGCGATGGTCAAGATCGGCCTTCAGCGCGGCCGGCCCGACCAGCGCGGACAACTCGCCGGCGCTCACGCGACGCATCAGGTCCATCGCGAAGAAGCGCTCCTGCGCATGCACGTAGCCCAGCGCGTAGCTGAGGTCGGCGCGGCTTTTCCCCGCGAGGGTGACCGTGCCCAGCGCGTCGCGGTCGAGGCTGACCGGCGCTGTCAGGCCAGCGGCCTGGCGCGTGCCGTCAAGCTGCGCACGGCTGCCGGCGAGCAGCCACCACAGCACGACGAAGGCAATCGCCAGCAGCGCCAGCAAGGCCAGCGACAGGGCACGCAGGATGCGCCAGCGGGATTTCCTCCTTGAGGTTGTCGTCATGGCTTGGCAAACACCGCGAAGATGCCCGCGTATGGCTTGACCATGAACGCCGGCGCCCCGGCGTAGCCTTTGCCGTCGACGTACAGCTGCGAGATGCTGCCGTCCAGGTACAGCGCGTCGCGGCAGCCCAGCTTGTCGCGGAACAGCCGTCCAAACGCGTGGAAGTTCACGGGGGTCTCGCTCACGGCAAATACCACCTCGGTGGGGGTTTTCGCGCAGACGCCGCTGCGCCATTTCAGGCTGGACGAGTCGTCGAGGAACTGGTCATTGAGCTTGCCGTCGATCAGCAGCATCGGCCCGGACTGGGTCGCCCACTGCGCGCTCCTGCTGTCGGCCTTGAACGCGGTGCTGGTGCGCACCGCGGCATCGCCGTCCGGGTACACCACGAACACGCCGTTCGGCAGCAGTGAGAAATTGCCGGAGGCGGGGTTGCCGTGCGCCAGGTTCAGCGGCACCACGGTCCTGCCGTTCTCCACGTGCAGGCCCAGCGGCGCAAACTTGTGGTCGTAGATGCCCGCGTTTGCCGCAAACAGCAGCCGCCGGCCACGCTGCTCGCCCCACTGGCGCAGCGCCTCGATGCTGCCGAACGGCTGGCCGCTGGCGGACTCGCGCCAGTGCAGACTCAGCTGCTCGCGCTTCAGGTTGATGTGCACCACGCGGTAGTTCTGGCCTTCGAACGCCAGCTCGCGGCTGTCCAGCGCCGACGCGCCCGTGGTACAGCCGCACACGCCGGCAAGCAGCAGGGACAGCAGCACACGCCGCGACGGTCGGAGCGGAAATGGCCGGGACGGGAAAACGGAGGCGCGCATCCGTCAATGGTCGCCGCCCGGCCGTGCCGGTGCAAGCCCGTCCCTGCACGACGCGACGGCTGCCGCTAAAATGGTTCTTTTTCGCGGTGCCCGCCCATGCCCTATACCCCGATAGTGGCGACGCTCGGCTACGTGCTGTCGCCCGACCGCGGCAAAGTACTGATGATCCATCGCAACGCCCGCCCGGACGACCTGCACCTGGGCAAGTACAACGGCCTCGGCGGCAAGATGGAACCGGGCGAGGACATCGCCGCCTGCATGCGCCGCGAGATCCGCGAGGAGGCCGGCATCGAATGCGAATCGATGCAGCTGCGCGGTACCCTGAACTGGCCGGGTTTCGGCAAGCAGGGCGAGGACTGGCTGGGCTTCATCTTCCTGATCGACGGCTTCAGCGGCGAGCCGTACCAGGGCAACCACGAGGGCACGCTGGAGTGGGTGCCGCGCGTGCGCCTGATGGAACTGCCGATGTGGGAGGGCGACCGCCACTTCCTGCCACTGGTGTTCGACGCGGACCCGCGCCCGTTCCATGGCGTGATGCCGTACAAGGATGGCCGCATGCAGTCGTGGTCGTACAGCCGGTTGTGAGTGAAGCGTCGGAGTTGTCGCCCGCGATCACGCCACGTCGGCGAGCCACGCCGGACTGCCGAATTTGCCTTGTGCGAGCGCTTCGGCCTGGGCCAGCTCCTCGGCGCTCAGGTAGTCGTCGGTGAGGCCGTGCAGACGGCGGAAGGTGGCGATCATGCGTTCGATCACCGCCTCGCGCGGCAGGCCGGTCTGGCTGCGCAGCGGGTCGACGCGTTTGGCGGCGCTCTGCGTGCCTTTGTCGGAGAGCTTTTCGCGCCCGATGCGCAGCACGTCCAGCATCTTCGCCGCGTCGATGTCGTAGGCCATGGTGACGTGGTGCAGCACCGCGCCGCCGCGGTGCACCTGGGCCGCGCCGGCGATCTTGCCGCCCTCGGAGGTGATGTCGTTGAGCGGCTGGTACCACGCCTTGATGCCCAGCTCGCCAAGCGCTTCGAGCACCCATTCGTCAAGGAATGCATAGGCCTCCTGGAACGACAGCCCCTTGACCAGCGACTGCGGCGCATAGATCGAGTAGGTGATGGTGTTGCCCGGTTCGATGAACATCGCGCCGCCGCCGGAGACCCGGCGCACCACCTCGATGCCGTGGCGCCGCGCCGCGGCGCCGTCCACCTCGTTGCGCAGCGACTGGAAGCGGCCGATCACCACCGCCGGCGACGCCCATTCCCAGATGCGCAGGGTGGGCGCGCGGCGACCGGCGCCGACCTCGTGGGTCAGCACGTCGTCCAGCGCCATGTGCAGGGTGGGCGATTGCGGTACGGTGTGGATCAGCTGCCAGTCGTGGTCGCGCCAGTCGGTACGTATCATGCGGCAGATTCCTTGTGCAGGGCGCGGCGCACGGCCACCGCGATGGCTTGCGGGGAAATGCCGTACATCATGACGTCGGCGGCGAGCGCCTCGCGCACGGCGGCGGCAAGCGCGGCTTCGTCGGCATGCTCGGGCTGGCCTGTCAGCGCGCCGTTGATCGCGCCCAGCGCGGCGTCCGGTTCGAGGAAGAAATCGCCGCTGAGCTGCACGTCGGCAAGGCGGCCGTCGCGCAGCTCAAGGTCGATCACCACCAGCTTGCCGCCGGGCATCTTGTATTCGCCGTGCATCGAGATGCGTCCCTTGCGTGATCCGGTGATTATAGCTTTGCCCGGTCAGTGGCCACGGTCGTGGAAGTGGCCGCTGCCGGCGCCGACCGCGCCCATGCCGACGCTGCCGTACATCTGCGGCTGGTTGTAGGTGGAGTCGTCGCAGTCGGGGCGCTCGCTGCCGGCGACGTCGGCGTTGCCCATGCGCCCGCTGGTGTCGCCGTAGTAGACGCCCGGCGGGTTGCGCGGCGTTGTGGTGGCGGCGCTGTGGTGTGACCCCGCGCCGCCATCAGCGACCCGCGAGCAGCTCGTCTATCTGCCGGCGCAACGGCTCCAGTCGTGACTGCACCACATCCCAGACCAGGGCATCGTCGACCTCCGCGTAGCCATGGATCAGTATGTTGCGGAATGCGATGATCTGGCGGTGGTGTTCGATCTACGCCAGCAGCGCCATATCGTGGCGGGAGAGCTGGGCTAGCGCCTCGCCGATGATTTCGAACTGGCGTTCCACGGCGGCGCGCAGCATGGCATTGCGCTGGTATCCCGCCTAGTCGTATCCGTCCACGAACCCGGCCAGCGCAGTGGCTGCGCTCTGCACGTCGTACAGATATTTGGCGGTTTCAAGCCGCATACAACTCCTGGCGCTGTGCTTGTACCGACTGGCGGAAGTACGGGTTGCGGATGGCGCGCTCCACGACCAGCTCGACCGGCGCGCCCAGCAACGCCTGCAAATCCTCATGCAGACCGAAGAAAGCCGTGGCGTAAGCACCCGGCGGCAAGGTATCGAACTCCACCAGGAAGTCGTAATCGCTGCCGGCCTTGGCCTCGCCCCGTGCCGCCGAGCCGAACACTGCCAGTCGGCGCACGTGGTGGCGGCGGCACAGCGTGGCCAGGCCCTCCCGGTGGGCCTGCAGATGCTGCAGTGAGGGCGCGTCGATGTTCATGGCGGCAGCATAGCGCGCGGCGATGTGGGCGTGGCGATCGATCCGCCCCCACTGATCCGCGATGAGCCCATTTACACAGGGCGCAGCATGAAGCCTTGCGGCTGGCTCGGGGAAAACCCGCCGCCCCGCACCGGTCACGCTGAGCGTAGTTCGCGCCAGCGAACGAAGTCGAAGCGCCGCCTGGGTACACGCGCCACTACCACCACATTCAATGACCGCGATCGTGGAAGTGGCCGCTGCCGGCGCCGACCGAGATGCTGACGCCACCGCTCGGGTGGTCGCAGCTGCCGAACGCCTGGCGGAGGTTCACCGTGCCGGTCTGGTAATTGCCGCTCACGTGGTTGCCGCCGAACACGCCCATGCCGACGCTGCCGTGCATCTGCGGCTGGTTGTAGGTGGAGTCGTCGCAGTCGGGGCGCTTGCTGCCAGCGACGTCGGCGTTGCCCATGCGCCCGCTGGTGTCGCCGTAGTACGTGCCGGGGGCGTCGCGGGCGGTTGCTGCGGCGGTGCTGCTGGCGGCAGGCAGGCTGCTGGGCGGCAGTTTCAGGTTCAGCGGTTTGCCGGTGCTCTGCGCCCCGGCCGGCGCGGCGAGCAGTACGGCCAGCAGGGCGGGAAGAAAACGTGGGATGTTCATGTGTGCTCCGAGACTGTCACGTATCCAACGCGCGAGGCTGCGTCGGCGTGTACATCCCTGTTGGAAAGGCGCAACGACGGCAAGTTCCTTTCCATCGTAGGAGCCCGCTCGCGGGCGATGCTTTTGAGGGCCGGGATTCGGCATTCGGGATTCGGGATTCGCAAAAGCATCGCCCGCGAGCGGGCTCCTACAACGGGTGCGTGGTTCAGCTGGTGGTCTCGATCCGCTCGACGCGGCGCAGGCCGCGCGGCAGCAGGCCGCCGCGGCTGGCGCGGGCGCCGCCGTATTCGACCAGGTCGGCCCATTTCAGGGTGAGCTTGCGCGCGCCGGCGTACATGGTGACTTCGCCCTTGCCCTCGCTGACCACCGCGACGCCGGCCACGCGTTCGCCTTCCGCCAGCTGCTTCTTCGGAATCTCGATCAGCTTGTTGCCTTTGCCCTTGTCCAGTTCCGGCAGCTCGGCCACCGAGAACATCAGCAGGTGGCCTTCGCTGCTGACCACCACGATGCGGTCGCGCGCCGGGTCGGCGCTGGCCTGCGGCGCCAGCACCTTCGCGCCGTCGCTGAGCGAGATGATTTGCTTGCCGGCCTTGTTGCGGCCGGTGAGCGCTTCGAAGCGGGTGACGAAGCCGTAGCCGAAGTCGGTGGCGAGCACCAGCCGGGTGTCGTTGTCGCCGGCGATCAGCGCGTCGAAGCTGGCACCCGCGGCGGGGCTGAAGCGACCGGTCAGCGGCTCGCCATTGCCGCGCGCCGAGGGTAGCGTGTGCGCCAGCGTGGAATAGGCGCGGCCGGTGGAGTCGATGAACGCCACCTGCTGCGTGGTGCGCGCCTTCACCGCGGCGAGCAGGCCATCGCCCTCGCGGTAGTTGAGCGCATCGGCGTCGACGTCGTGGCCCTTCGCCGCGCGCGCCCAGCCTTTCTGCGAGAGCACCACGGTGACCGGCTCGCTGGCCACCAGCGCGCTCTCGTCCAGCGCATGCGCCACCTCGCGCTCGACCAGCGGCGAGCGGCGCTCGTCGCCGAATTTCGCCGCGTCCGCGCGCAGCTCGTCCTTGATCAAACCCTTCAGCTTGGCCGGCGATTTCAGCAACACGTTGATGCGTGCGCGCTCCTCTTCGAGCTGGTCGCGCTCGGCGTTGATCTTCATTTCCTCCAGGCGGGCCAGCTGGCGCAGGCGGGTCTCCAGGATGTAGTCGGTCTGCTCCTCGCTGAGCCTGAAGCGCGCCATCAGCACTGGCCTGGGTTCGTCCTCGCTGCGCACGATGCGGATCACTTCGTCGAGGTTGAGGTAGGCGATGCGCAGGCCTTCCAGCAGGTGCAGGCGGCGCTCGACCTTGGCCAGGCGATGGTTGAGCCGACGGGTGACCGTGTTGGTACGGAACGCCAGCCATTCGGTGAGGATCTTCTTCAGGTCCTTCACCTGGGGCCGGCCGTCCAGGCCGATCATGTTGAGGTTGATGCGGAAGCTCTTTTCCAGGTCGGTGGTGGCGAACAGGTGCTGCATGGTCTCGTCGGCGTCCACGCGGTTCGAGCACAGCACGATCACCAGGCGGGTCGGATTCTCGTGGTCGGACTCGTCGCGCAGGTCCTCGATCATCGGCAGCTTCTTCGCGCGCATCTGCGCGGCGATCTGTTCGAGGATCTTCGACGGGCTGACCTGGTGCGGCAGCGCGGTGATCACGATGTTGCCTTCCTCGCGCCGGTACACCGCGCGGGCACGCACCGAACCGCCGCCGCTCTGGTACATCGCCAGCAGGTCGGTGCGCGGGGTGATGATCTCCGCCTCGGTCGGGTAGTCCGGGCCGCGCACGTGCTCGCACAGCTCGGCGACGCTGGCGTCCGGCTCGTCCAGCAGACGGATGCAGGCGGCGGCCAGTTCGCGCAGGTTGTGCGGCGGAATGTCGGTTGCCATGCCCACCGCGATGCCCATCGAGCCGTTCAGCAGTACGTGTGGCACGCGCGCGGGCAGCCAGCTCGGTTCCTCCAGCGTGCCGTCGAAGTTCGGCACCCAGTCCACCGTGCCCTGGCCCAGCTCGCCCAGCAGCGCCTCGGCGATCGGGCTGAGCTTGGATTCGGTGTAGCGCATCGCCGCGAAGCTCTTCGGGTCGTCCGGCGAACCGAAGTTGCCCTGGCCGTCGACCAGCGGGTAGCGGTAAGAGAACGGCTGCGCCATCAGCACCATCGCCTCGTAGCACGAGGAATCGCCGTGCGGATGGAACTTGCCGATCACGTCGCCGATGGTGCGCGCCGACTTCTTCGGCTTCGCCGTGGCGGCCAGCCCCAGCTCGCTCATCGCGTAGATGATGCGCCGCTGCACCGGCTTCAGGCCGTCGCCCACGAACGGCAGCGCGCGGTCCAGCACCACGTACATGGAGTAATCGAGATAGGCCCGCTCGGCGTATTCCTTCAGCGGGATCTGTTCGTAATTGGCTTGCGGGTTCATGCGGTTACATCGGGGAAGTGGCGCGCGACGCGCGGGATAACCGGTCGATGGTGCCAGAAAGCAGCGGGCTCTTGTAGGAGCCCGCTGGCCGGCGATGCTGTTGGGGCCGGGATTCGGGATTCGGGATTCGGGATTCGGGATTCGGGATTCGCAAGAGCAGAAGCGTCGCCCGCGAGCGGACTCCTACGAGGGACTTACTGGCGCACGGCCTCGATGCCCATCTGCCGCAACTGCGCCTGCACGCTGTCCGGTCCGGCCAAGTGGGCGGCGCCGACCGCGATGAAGACGGTGCCCGGCTGCTGCAGCATGGTGGCGATCTTCGTTGCCCACGCCTCGTTGCGCTGTACCAGCAGCAACTGGTACAGCTTCGGTTCGTGCCGGCGCATGTCGTCGTTGCCGATGCGGGCAATGGCGTCCACGTTGCCGGCCTTCCAGGCGTCGATCAGTTCGGTGAGCAGGATCGAACCCTTGTCGGCATCGCGCATGGTCGAGCGCAGCAACGCCAGTTCAACGGAGCGCGGCATGTCGGCGAGAAAGCGGATCTGCTGCTCGGCGGTTTCCAGCCCCAGCACCGGCTTGCCGGCGGCGCTCATCTGCGCCTTCAGCTGCTTGTCCACGCCGTGCTCCGGGTCGAGCCCGGCTTTCTGCAGCGGCACCACCGCCAGCGTCAGCGCCGCCAGCCACGGCCGCATCACGTTCAGCGTCTGCACGCCGCCGGGCACGCCGAGCTTGTTCGCCAGCAGGTCCAGCCGATGCGCTTCCGACGGGCTGAGCTGGGCGGACAACGGATGCGTCGCATCCATCCCGTAGCGCAGCACCAGCGCGGCCATGTTCGCCGGGTCGTCGTCGGTCAGCTCGATGTACAGCGTGCGGCTGTTCGCCAGCGCCCGGTCCAGCGCGGGGTCGTGCCAGCCGGCGTCGCGCGGCATCAGGTGCACGGTGCCGAACAGGTAGATGGTGGTATCGGCATCCTTCACCACCCACAGGGCCGGTTTCGCCAGCACCGAAGTGCAGGTGAGCAGCAGAGTGAGGCAGGCGAGCAGGCGCAGGGTGAGCGTGGTCTTCATGCCGGGAGTGTCGCGGCTGGCCCACCGCCGTTCAATCGACCGCGAGGAGAAAGTCCCGGCACCGAACCCGCGCGGCTTTCGATGGCCATCCGCGACTACAGGCCGAGCAGCAGCCAGGTCCAGTAGAGGCCGATGCCCATTTGTATGGCGAAGGCGGTGAAGCGGGCATTGACGGCGATGACGCTGGTCGAGGTCAGATGGATGCCGGACTGGACGATCCGGGCGCCCAGCAGCCAGGGTGCGAGCGTATCCGTGACTTCCGTCCGGCCCACCACGATGGCGACCAGCAGCAGGCCGCCGAAGACCGGCAGGCTCTCGACGCAGTTGGCGTGTGCGCGGGCGAGCCGCTGCATGAACGGCGAAAGATTCGAGTTGTCGGGCTTGAACTCATTCGAACGGACGCGGCCCGTGGCAACGAGGTAGCCGCGCAGCGCCTCCATGACGGCCAGCAGGAGCAGCGTCCAGGCGAGAAACAGGGTGAGTATCAGGGCTGAGGTGGTCATGTCCGGTCTGCGATTCGCGTGTGGTGATGTTTCGGGGGTGCAGGTGATTGAATCAAATTGATCACCTGCCTCTACTTTGCTCGAAGAGCCGACTTGATTTCCTCCGTTCCGTTATTTCAGTAGCGCCCGGCAAACCATGCCACCCAGTAGCGCAGGGCGTTGGCATAGCTTCGCGCGGTATTGGCCGGCGCTGCTTCTGTCAGGATGTCGTGCACGGCCGCCGCCGCGCTGGCGTCCAGCATGACCGGATCCGGCATGGGAAGGGCATCGGCGTGCGGCAACCGGTCGTGTGACGTCATATATCGATCATCTTGGCGCCCCTGACTACTGCGTCGGTCCACGGAGCGGATGCCTTGCCCGAGGTGGCCGGGTGTACGCGCCGAACTGGCCGTGCCGTTCTCGCATCGGCGGCTCGCCCCGCGCGAGCGCGTCGTCGCGCCGGAACTACACCATCGAACTAATGTCGGAGGCGAAGCTCGGATAGGCAAAGATGGTGGCCTTGATCTGCTTGGCGGTCAGGCCCGCACCCATCGCCATCGCGAACAGGTTGATTTGTTCCTCGGCACCGGGCCCCAACACATGCGCGCCCAGGATCAGGCCCGTCCCGCGCTCGACGAGCGTCTTGTAAGCGCTTCTGCGCGCCCCGACGCGCAGCGAGGAATACCAGCCACTGGTTTTCTCGAATTTGACGTCGAATTGGAGGCCGCGCTCGTGCGCCGTGGCTTCGGACAGTCCGACGGCGGCCACCGGCGGCAACGTGAACACAACACTCGGGATCGGCGGGTATCGGATCGCGTGCTCGTCTTTGCCGGCCAGTAGGTTCTTGCCCGCAATGCGTGCCTCGTAAGCCGAAACCGGCGTAAGGTTCGGACCGCTATCGGCGCAATCGCCGGCGGCGAAAATCGCGGGATTGGTGGTTCGCATGTAGGGACTCACCGTGATGCCGCGCCGACCGCTTTCGACGCCCGCCGCCGCCAGATTCAGGTGCTCGATGTTCGGCACCCGGCCGCCGCCATGCACGACACGCTCGCAGGTGAGGGTCTCGACGCCAAAGGGCGTTTCATAGGTCACGGTATATGCCTCGCCGGTCTGCTCGATCTTCCGGACCTTGGCCTGGGTTTGCAGATGGATGCCCAATGCGGTCGTGGCATCGGCCAGGAGATCGACCAGATCCGGATCGAAATTGCCCAAGGGGCGCTCGGCCATCTCCAGGACGGTGACTTCGCTGGCTCCCGCCCGCTTGGCCACATGGGCGAACTCCATGGCGATGAAGCCGCCGCCGACGAAGGCGATCTTCTGTGGCGTCTCCGGCAGCTCAAGAAACTCGGTGCTGGTGAGCAGCAGATCTTCGCCGGGGATGTTCAGCGTCATCGGCCGTGCGCCGGTAGCCAGGTGGAAGTGCTTCGCGCGCAGCGTGGCGCCGTTGACCTCGACCGTATCCGGACCGGTAAAACGCACGTCGCCGTGCAGCGTGGCCACTCCTGCGCGCTGCATTCCCGCCTCGATCCGCGACGGCATGACATCGGTAAAGCTGCGCTTGAACGCCATCATGGCGGGCCAGTCGATCGAGGTGTGGGCGTCAAGCCCTTTGCCCTTCAGGTTGTGCGCCCATTCCACGCCTTCGGTGACGGCGATCAGCATCTTTTTGGGGTCGCACCCGCGCAACGCACAGGTGCCACCATAGGGCAGGCTGTCGATGATGGCGACGTTCCAGCCCGCCTTCGCGGCCATCCGGGCGACACCATTGCCGCCGGTGCCGGCGCCGATCACGAGCAGGTCATAGTCGTATGTATCGGTCATGGCATTCTGTCCAGTCCCGTCTGGTTATTCAGTCGTCCAACAACGAGATCGCGCCGCCTCTGACGCCACGCTTGCCTCGCTTGCAGGGGCGTCTTGTGTCCCCGGGGCTTTCTGGCGCAAGTGGTCATCGTACATCGCCATCCGGCCGCCGTTCGGGCGGCACAGGGACTGGCCGTGTGGCGTTTCTTTGCCATGACGGCCGCGCAGGCAACCGCGCGGCCCGCTCAGCGCGGCACGCGATACCCGCCGGGCACCCCGTGCGGGCTCAAGGTGAGTTGCCACAGCTGGTCGCGGCGGCTGCGGAACACCGCGGCGGAGACGGCCAGGTAGTAGCGCCACATGCGCCGGAAGCGTTCGTCGTAGCTGGCCGGCAGGCTGGGCCAGGCGGCTTCGATGTTGGCGCGCCAGGCGCTCAGGGTGCGGTCGTAGTCGGCACCGAAGTTGTGCCAGTCCTCGACCACGAACAGGTCCTCCAGTGCGACGGTGAGCTGGCTGGCGGCGGGGATCATCGAGTTCGGGAAGATGTACTTCTCGATCCACGGGTCGGGCTGCGCCGGCGCGCCGTTGCTGCCGATGCAATGCAGCAGCGAGAGGCCGCCGTTCTTCAGGCAGCGGCGCACGGTTTCGAAGTAGGCGCGGTAGTTCCTGCCACCGACGTGCTCGAACATGCCGATCGAGTACACCGCGTCGAACTGTTCGTTGACCTCGTGGTAGTCCTCGAGGCGGATCTCGATCGGCAGGCCGGCGCACAGCTCGCGCGCGTAGTCGGCCTGCTGCTGCGACACGGTGATGCCGACGCCCTCGACGCCGTAGCGTTCGGCTGCGTACTTCAGCGCCTCGCCCCAGCCGCAGCCGATGTCCAGCACGCGCTGGCCGGTCTTCAGCTGCAGCTTGCGGCAGACCAGGTCGAGCTTGGCCGCCTGCGCGTCGTCGAGGTTGTCGGCCTTGGCCCAGTAGCCGCAGGAGTACACCAGGCGCTTGCCCAGCATGGCCTGGAACAGGTCGTTGCCGAGGTCGTAGTGGGCCTTGCCGATCTCGAACGCGCGCTCGCCGCGCTGCAGGTTGACGAAGCGCGCCTTGAGGTGGGCGAGCAGGGTGTCGAGCGTCTTCAGTTCCTGGTCCAGCCCGGCGGTGAGCAGGCGGGTGAACAGCGCGAGCAGGTCGTCGGCGTCCCACCAGCCGTCCATGTAGGCCTCGCCCAGGCCCAGCGAGCCGTGCGCGAACACGCGCGCGTACAGGCGCTCGTCGCGCACGCGCAGGTCGGTCGGGGCGTCGCCGTCGATGCGGATGCCGGCGTGTTCGAGCAGCTCGCTGGCGCGATTCTTCAGGTCGTCCTGGCTCATGCGTGGCCTCGCTGTAGGAAAGGCTCGTGCGGTCAGTGCCCGCCGAGTACCGCAAAGCTTGCCGGCGAATATGCATACGTTGCGTCGACGCCGGCGCGGCGCACCAGTTGCAGCAGCAGCTCGGCCTGCTCTTCGCGCAGCAGGAACTCGATCTTCACCGGCAGGTCGTCGGCCAGCTCGAAGAACTGCTCCTCGTGCAGCACGCCATGGCGGCCGAAGCCGGTGACGGCGCGGAACACCGAACCGCCGCCGATGCCATGAGCCCGGGCCTGTTCCAGCAGCCACTCGGACAGCAGCATGCCATCGTGCTTCGCGCGCGAGTGGCAGTAGAAGGTCAGATGCACGCCATGTTGCAGGGTTTCCCGGTTCATGCGGTGCTCCAGGGTTCAGTGGCGCAGCAGGCTGCGGGTGAGCGCGATGCCGAGCACGGTCATCGCCAGCGAGCCGGCCACGTGCACCGCCACGTGGCCGCTGAACCACAGGTATTGCTGGCGCAGCAGCAGGGTGGCCGACTCCGCCGAAAAGGTAGAGAACGTGGTCAGCCCGCCGAGGAAGCCGGTGAACACGAACAATCGCAGCGCCGGCGACAGTGTCTGGAAGTGGTCGAACAGGCCCATCACGCAGCCCATCAGCAGGCCGCCGGCAAGGTTCGCCGCCAGTGTGCCCAGCGGCAGGGTGGGAAAGACGGGGTTGAGCAGCACGCCCAAGCCCCAGCGCAGCCAGCATCCCAGGGCGCCGCCGATGCCGATTGCCACAAATCCATTCAAGCCCACGTGCATGCCTCCTGACAATCCAAGGTGTCCGGTTGCCGCGGCAGCAGGCACGCCTGCGCCACCGGTAACCGGGGCTGCAGGCATCATCAGCTTCGACGCGGGGCGCTAAGCGGTTGGTTCCGGCGTGCCCATGGGCACGCCGGAACGGGAGGCATGCCATCTCCGATGGGGAATCCTAGTCGATCCGGCGACCCCGCCGTCAAGCGCAGGCATCTATACTGCGCGGCCCCGCCGATGCCCCGCGCCGCCATGACCCCAGCCCGCCGTCCCGTGCGCCGCAGCCTGCCGTGGCTGCTGGCTGCGCTGTCGATGATCGGGCCGTTCTCGATCGACGCGGTGTTCCCGGCATTCCCGCTGGTCGGTGCGCGTTTCGGCGTGGATGCCGCGGCGCTGCAGCAGCTGATCAGCGTGTACCTGGCCACCTACGCCGCGATGAGCCTGTTCCATGGCGCGATCTCCGACGCGGTGGGGCGCAAGCCGGTGATCGTCGCCGGCCTGCTGGTGTATGCGGCGGCGTCGGTGGGCGCGGCGGTATCCAGCTCGTTCGCCATGCTGCTGACCTGCCGCGCGCTGCAGGGCATGTCCGCCGGCGCCGGGCTGGTGGTGGGCCGGGCGGTGATCCGCGACAGCCTGGAAGGGCCGGCCGCGCAGCGGCTGATGTCGCAGGTGATGATGATCTTCGGGGTGGCGCCGGTGATCGCGCCGATGGTCGGCGCGCTGCTGCTGTCGCTCGATGGCTGGCACGGCATTTTCTGGCTGCTGGCCGTGTTCGCGCTGTTGCTGGCGCTGGCCCTGCAGCGGTTCCTGGACGAAACCCATCCGCCGGCACGGCGCACGCGGTTTGCGCCGCGACCGCTGCTGGCCGGCTACCTGTCGTTCGGCCGCGACCGGGTGTTCTGGCCGCTGCTGGTTTCCAGCTCGGTGAATTTCGCCGGCCTGTTCCTGTACATCGCCTCGGCGCCGCACATCGTGCGCGGGCTGCTGCAGCTGTCGGCGCAGGGTTTTCCGTGGTTGTTCGTGCCAGTGGTGAGCGGGCTGATCGGCGGCGCCTGGCTGTCCGGCCGGATGGCCGAGCGCCGCAGCGCGAAGTTCACCGTGAGCCTGGGTTATGCGGTGATGCTGCTGGCGTGTGCGGCGCACCTGTTGCTGGCGCTGGCGCTGCCTGCGCCGCGGCTGCCGTGGTCGATGCTGCCGCTGATCCTGCACGCCATCGGCGTGCAGCTGGCATTCCCCACGCTCACGCTGCTGCTGCTGGACCGCTTCCCGCACCATCGCGGCGGGATCTCCTCGGTGCAGGCCTTCGCCAGCCTGATGCTGTGCAGCTTCGTGGCGGGGGTGATGTCGCCGCTGCTGTCGGGCGACATGCTGCAGCTGGCGCTGGGCGCGTCGGCGCTGACCCTGCTCGGCGTGCTGGCGTGGTGGTGGTACTACCGCATCACGCGCCGGGCGCTGGAGCAGCCGCTGGCCGACGTCGATACGGTCGCCGGGATCCAGGCGGGGATCGCCGAGCCGCGCTGAGAGGTTGTGATTTTTCCAACCTCTCAGGCCGGCCACGGCGAGGGCATGGCGAGGGCATGGATGCCCGAGTTGAGGCAACGCAGGGAGCGGTTGCCCGATGCCCGAGTTGAGGCAACGCAGGAGCGGTTGCCCGAGGGCCGGGCATGAAACAGTCACGCCAGTGACTGTTTCATGTGAGCGAGTCCGGGCGTGTACCGGACTCGCGACTGAAGAAAACCACAGGATGTGGTTTTCTTCACAAGCTCTGAGGCGTCGCCGCACCGGCTACGCCGGTGAATCCGGCATGGCCGCGGGGACGCGCGCTACGGCATCCGTCAATACCAGTGTGCTGCTGTCGGCCAGGGCCCTGACCAGCGAAGGCGAGCGATAGCTGCCATCGGCGAGCCAGCGTTGCCATACCGAACCGTCGATTTTCTCGTTGACGCCGGTGCCGAGCATGCGGTCGAACGGTGGCTTGAATACCTTGTAGAGGCCGTCCATGAATTCCGCGTACGAATTGCGCGGCACGCCGCTGGCGGCGTCGTCTTCCGGCATGAACAGCGCATGGCAGGCCAGCCCGGCGGCGATCGCCTTGCGCTGCAGCCAGGCCAGCGGCAGCCCGGGCAGCGGGTCGGGTCGGCGTCCGGCACCGTCGCAGTCGTTGCCGCCGCCGACGTCGGCGTGCGCGCCGATGAACCAGCGCTGCTCGATTTCGATCTGCTCGGCCTTCTTGGAGGTCAGTGTTTCGCCGGGCTTCACCGTGTACGGGTTGCGCGTCCATACCGTGGGCGCAAAGTCGGCGCGGTGCTCGTCCAGCGCCAGCGCCTGGTAGGCGTACTTCACGATCTTGCTGAGTTCGGTGTCGTGGAACTGGTAGCGCTTGCGCGCGTAGGGAAACCACGAGGCGGTGCCCGGGATGCCGAGCGAGCCGACGGTGTCCCACACGCCGATGAAGTGGATATCGACCACGATCGAATGGTCGGCGCGGAATTCCACCGCGACCGGATCGTCGGGCCTGCAGCGGGTGTCGCGATAGACGTCGTACGCGGCAGCGACGTCGGCCCTGGCCACGCTGCCGTGGCGGTCGCAGCGGAGCAGGCCGCATTTGCGGATCATCCCGCCGAGGCTGCGTGCGGTATAGGCGCCGCGGCTGAAGCCGAACAGGTAGAGCAGGTCGCCGGGCTGCCAGGTTTCGCACAGCCAGCGGTAGCCATCGAGCACGTTGCCGGACAGGCCGTAGCCGAACGCGCCGCCAAGCAGGTGGGCGATGCCGCGCTTTACGCCCACGCCGGGAATGTAGTTGACCAGCTGCGCATGGCCGCCCCCATCGCGCGGCGCGATCAGCCGGCGCAGGCGCTCCACGTTGGTGTCCGACTCGGGCTTGTTCCAGGTGCCGTCGAACAGCAGTGCGAGCCGGCGTGCGGTCATGGTGCCTCCAGCGGGATTGCGCAGGGCAACTCTAGGCCTCGGTGCTGCGCCGGGCCAGTGCCGGGCGCAGCCCGCAGGTGTACTCTATGCGCCCTGACAACAGGCGATGGCAGACGCCACGGTGGACAGGCAGGTCGACAAGGCGCACGCGTTCCGCAGGATGCATGACCGTACGGCGATCCTGCTGCTGCCCAATGCGTGGGATGCGGGCAGCGCGCAGCTGTTCGCGCAGCGCGGCTTCGCGGCGATCGCCACCACCAGCGCCGGCATGGCCTGGTCGCTCGGCTACGCCGACGGCGAGCAGGCACCGCTGACCGAGGTGCTGGCGGCGATCGCGCGGATCGTGCGGGTGGTCGACCTGCCGGTGACGGCGGACATCGAGACCGGCTATGGCGAGACACCGGAGGCGGTGGCCGCCACGGTGCGCGCGGTGATCGCGGCCGGCGCGGTGGGCATCAACCTGGAAGACGGCCGTCCCGGCCACGGCCCGCTGCGACCCGTCGCGGAAGCCGCGGCGCGGATTCGCGCTGCGCGTGGCGCCGCCGAGGCGGCCGGCGTGCCGATTGTGATCAACGCGCGGGTGGACAACTGGATGCAGCACGTCGCCGACCCGGCCGTGCCGCTTGCCGATGCCGTGCAACGTGCGCAGGCTTATCTGGCGGCGGGTGCCGACGGCATCTATCCGATCGGGCTGGGCGACCGCGCCACACTGGCCGCGCTGGTGCGCGCGGTCGACGCAGCGGTCAACGTGGCCGCCGGCCCCGGCATGCCCGACCTGGCCGAGCTGGCCCGGCTCGGCGTGGCCCGCGTCAGCACGGCCACGCGCTTTGCCACGCTGGCGCTGGCGGCGGTGGATCGCGCGGCGGCAGCGCTGCTGGAGAGCGGTCGCTTCGACGGTTTGGCCGCCACCTTCACCTATGCGGACGCACAGCGGCTGTTCGAGCGCGGCTGAGCGGCGCAGCAGTTTTTCATCGAGGAGTCTGTAGTGAGCAAGCGTATCGAGTACGGCAAGGTGGCACCCACGGGCCTGAAGGCCATGCTGGGCCTGGAGATGTATGTGCAGGGCTCCGGCCTGGAGCATTCGCTGGTCGAGCTGGTGAAGATGCGGGTGTCGCAGATCAACGGTTGCGCGTACTGCCTGGACATGCACAGCAAGGACGCGCGCGCTGCCGGCGAGACGGAGCAGCGCCTGCACGTGCTGGCGGCGTGGCGCGAGGCGCCGTTCTACTCGGCACGCGAGCGGGCCGCGCTGGCCTGGGCCGAGGCGGTCACCCTGGTGTCGACGAACGAACTGCCCGATGCCCTGTACGAGGAGGTGCGCGCGCAGTTCGACGAAAAGGCGATGGTCGACCTCACCCTGGCCATCATCACCATCAACGGCTGGAACCGGCTGGCGATCGGTTTTCACGCAGACGTGGGCAGCTACCAGCCGAAGCCGGCGGGCTGAGCATGGCGCCGCTGCGGCCCCGTCGCTGGCCGGCACCGGCTTCCGCGCTGTGGCCGCGCAGGCATGCCTGACCGACCCGTAGCGCTGGGTCGCGCCTTCTACCGGCGCGACCCGCGCGCGGTCGCCCCCGACCTGCTGAACAAGGTGCTGTTGAATGCGGACGGCCGCAGCGGTCGCATCGTGGAAACCGAGGCCTACTGCGGGGTGGCGGATCCGGCCGCGCATTCCTGGCGCGGCCGCACGGCGCGCAACGCGACGATGTTCGGCACGCCGGGGCTGCTCTACGTGTACTTCACTTACGGCATGCACTGGTGCTGCAACCCGGTGTGCGGCGAGGAAGGCGAAGGCGTCGCGGTGTTGCTGCGTGCACTGGCACCGCTGGGCGGGCTGGCCGCGATGCGGGCGGTGCGGCCCGGTTGCCGCCACGACCGCGACCTGTGCCGCGGGCCGGCGCGGCTGTGCCAGGCCATGGGCATCGGCCGCGCACAGGATGGCCTCGACCTGGTCGGCGGCGCCGGCGGCTTCAGCATCGTCGACGATGGCGTGCCGCCGCCCGTTGCGCCGGTGGCTACTACGCGCGTCGGCATTACCCGCGCGGCCGACGAACGCTGGCGCTGGTACGTGCCGGGCGAGCCGCACGTCTCGCGTCGCTGAACGGCGTCGCCGTGTTGTCGTGGCGAGCACGTGCGGTTGACGGTGGCTTGATCGCGCATGGCCCACGGTGGTCGGCATCACTCGTCCATTGCGGGGTCCGCGCCGTGCCTTACGCATCCATCAGCGAACTGCCCGACAGCGTGCGCGAGCACGTGCCGAAACATGCACAGGAAATCTACAAGGAGGCGTTCAACAGCGCCTGGGACGACTACGCCGACAAGGATCATCGCCGCGGCAGCGAGTCGCGCGAGGAGGCCGCACACAAGGTGGCCTGGGCCGCGGTCAAGAAGAAGTACGAGAAAGGCGGCGATGGCGACTGGCACGCCAGGTAGCCGGGATTCGGGATTCGGGATTCGCGTGTCACGCGTGCGGCAGGCCGCGTGCCTTGAGGAAGTCGCGGGCATTGTCGGCGTCGCGCTCGAACCAGGCGCGCGCCGAGCCGAGCCGGAACGTGTAGCCCCAGGCATCCATGTCGCGCATCAGGCGCTCGCACCCCACGTCGGGCAGTTCGTCGGCCAGCACGATCTGCAGGCAGCAGGTGGCGTCCTCCTCCTCGATCGAATCGGTGGCGTCGGTATGGACGTCTGGACGTCTTTCCGGTGGCAGCACGATCAGGTGGCAGGCCTCGTGCAGCAGCGAGTGCACCGGGGTGTCGTCGCGGGCGTAGACGGTGCTGCCGATGATGCCGGCCTCCTCGTCGCCCCAGAAGCTGCCTGGAATCGGTTCACCGGGCGCCACGCGCTGGAGCTTGAGGCCGAAGCGATCGAGCAGGGCAGCAGGCGCATCGAAGCCGATCTGGCCCAGGCGCAGCACGCTGCTGGCCGGGTCGTCGCCGCGGGCGGGAGGAGTGTCGGGGAGCATGGGCGTGCGCGACGGGCGCAGGTGGCTTCGGGGCAAGAGAGGACCGGGCGACGCGGCGTCGCCAAGGACGGAATGGCGCTGGCTCAGCCGGTTTTGGCTTCGCCCTTGGTTTCGCTGCTGGCGGCCTGCTTGCCTTCCGGCAGGGTGACCGAGAGTTCGAGGATCTCGTGGCCGCTGTCGCGCTCGAAATTGATGTTGATCGCCTCGAGGTCGACGTGGACATACTTCTTGATCACTTCGAGCAGCTCGTTGCGCATCATCGGCAGGTAGTCAGGCGCACCGCGGGTGGAGCGCTCCTGCGCCACGATGATGCGCAGGCGTTCGCGCGCCACGCTGGCGGTGGCTTCGGGCTTGCGCTTGAGGAAATCGAGAATGCCCATCGTGATCAACCTCCGAATACGCGCTGGAGAAAGCCTTTCTTCGGTACGTCGATGAAGCGCAGCGGGCGCTCTTCGCCGAGGATGCGGGCGACCGTGTCGCTGTAGGCCTGGCCAGCCTGCGAGGCCGCGTCGACGATCACCGGGATGCCGTTGTTGGAGGCGGTCAGCACGTTCTCCGATTCGGGGATCACGCCGACCACCTCGATGCCGAGGATCTCCTCGACGTCCTTCACGCTGAGCATCTCGCCGATGGCCACGCGCGCGGGGTTGTAGCGGGTCAGCAGCAGGTGCTGGGTGACCGGGCTCTCGCCCTTCTCGGCGCGCCGGGTCTTGCTGGCGAGCAGGCCAAGGATGCGGTCGGAGTCGCGCACCGAGGACACTTCCGGGTTGACCACCACCACCGCGTGGTCGGCGAAGTACATCGCCAGGTGGGCGCCTTTCTCGATGCCGGCGGGGGAGTCGCACACGACGTACTCGAAGCCCTCTTCGGACAGGCCGTCGAGCACCTTCTCGACGCCCTCCATGGTCAGCGCGTCCTTGTCGCGGGTCTGGCTGGCGGCCAGCACGTACAGGTTGTCGTAGCGCTTGTCCTTGATCAGCGACTGCTTCAGCGCGGCCTCGCCGTGCACGACGTTGACGAAGTCGTACACCACGCGCCGCTCGCAGCCCATGATCAGGTCGAGGTTGCGCAGGCCGACGTCGAAGTCGATCACCGCGGTTTTCTTGCCGGCCATGGCCAGGCCGGTGGCGAGCGAGGCGCTGGTCGTCGTCTTGCCGACGCCGCCTTTGCCGGAGGTGACAACGATAATCTCAGCAGTCAAGGGCCCATCTCCGCGTAGTTGTTCTTGTTGTGGGTGGCTACAGTCTGGCAATCAGCAGCTTGTCGCCTTCGAGCCAGCATTGCACGGACTGGCCCTCGAGGTCGCCGGGAATCTGTTCGAACACGCGATACTGCCCGGCAATCGCCACCAGTTCGGCGCGAAAGTCGGAGACGAAGATGCGCGCCTTGCCGTCGCCCTGTGCGCCGGCCATGGCGCGACCGCGCAGGCTGCCGTAGATGTGGATGTTGCCGTCGGCGATCACCTCGGCGCCGTTGGCGACGGCGCCGGTGACGATCAGGTCGCGCTCGCGCGCATAGACCTGCTGGCCCGAACGTACCGAACCGGCATGGTGCTGGGCACCGTGCATGCTGCCGGACGGCGGCGCGGACAGGATCGGCTCGCGCTGCACCGCCGGGGCCGGTTCGGCGCGCGGCGCCGGTTCGGCGGGTGACGCGCTGCCCGCGGCCGGCTCGTAGGCGGCGCGGAACTTGGCGATCAGCGGCAGGCCCATGCGTTTGGCCAGCGCCTCGGTCTCGCTGGTGCCGTAGGCCAGGCCCACCGGCAGCATGCCGGCGCTGCGCACCGCCTCCAGCAGCGCGTCGACGGCGCCATCGTCGGGCAGGCCGGACAGGTGGCTCAGGTCCAGTACCACGGCAGCGCGGGCGAACATCTGCGGGGCGGCGCGCACGCGGCGCTCCAGTTCGTCGCACAGCGCGGCGGCGTCGACCCGGCGCACGCGCACGCAGGCAATACCGACCTGGCCGAAGCGCAGGTCGCAGGCATCGGTGACTTCTGCTTTTGCATTCACGGGCGCCGCTCCCCGGCGAGGCGGCGCGGGGTGGTGGCGTCGTGCAGGGCAGGACGTTCGCGCTCGGCCAGCCACGGCACGTCGGGCAGGCCGCCATGTTCGAGCCAGGTGTCGCGCACGTAGGCGTAGCTGGGCAGGTCGCGGGCGAGCAGGCTGACCTGCGGGCCGTGCTTGCCCATGCGCTGCTGGCCGACTTCCTGGAAGCCGTAGGTGCCATGGAACAGCACCACCACGTCGTCGCGCGGCTCCAGGAACACCTCGCAGGTGAGCAGCGGCACGCGCACCTCGGCGTAGCTGTGCACATCGCAATAGAAGATGCGGCCCAGGCCGTGGCGGCGGTAGGCGTTGGCGATCACGATGCGGTCGATGTAGACGAACTGCGGATAGTGCTCGGCGAACCAGCGGTAGTTCGGGCTGGCGTAGTCGCCGCCTTCGCGCAAGGCGATCAGGAACCCGGCCAGGTGGCCGTCGATCTCGGCCACGCGGAAATACTCGGCGTGCTCGTAGAAATAGCGCAGCTGGGCCGCATCGAGGGCGAGGATGGAGCGACCGGCGGCATTGTTGAGCGCCAGTACGGCATCCAGGTCGTGCTCGCGCACGTCGCGGATGGCAAGGGCCATTCGTTGCTCCGCAATGGTGGATTCGGGTGCGAGGTCGGGCCACAGCCTCGCGCAATGGCCCATTATGACATGCGGCCGTGAGCCTTACATCTCGCAAGGGCACATGTAAAAGCTTCGTAAAGCCGGCATCGTCGCCCGCGGCATGACTTCCCGCGCATTGCGCGAAGCCCCGTCACGACCAATGATGCGCGGATGCGCTGGCCATTCATCAACCACATCCGCCTGCTCCGCTATGCGGGCTTCTTCACCTACCTGTCGGCGGGCACGCCGCTGGTCACCAGCTGGGCCACCGAAAGGCTCGACCAGCTGCATCGCCCGAACTTCTCGTTGCTGCTGTGGACGCTGTGCTACCTGATCTTCGGCCTGATGTACTGGCTGCTGACCAGCAACCTCGGTTCGCGCCGCTATCCGGGGCTGAAATTGCTGGGGCTGACCCTGATGACCGCGGCGGCCGTCGCGGTGGGCTGGTACAGCCACAGCGGCCTGTCGGCGATGCTGATGGTGGTGGCCTCGCTGGTGCTGCCGTGGCTGCTGCCGTTCTGGCTCGCCGCTTCCTGGCTGGTGCTGCAGCACCTGAGCCTGGTGGCGGTGTTCGCCACCTTCCCCGAATACGACCACAGTATCGCGGTGGGCTTCATCCAGGCCAGCATCTACCTGGGCATCTCGGTGCTGGTGTTCATCACCTCGACCGTGGCCAGCCAGCAGGCCGAGCAGCGCGAGGTGCAGCGTCGGCTGAACTCCGAGTTGCGCGCCACCCGCGCGCTGCTGGCCGAGTCCAGCCGGATCGCCGAGCGCATGCGCATCGCGCGCGACCTGCACGACCTGATCGGCCACCACCTGACCGCGCTGAGCCTGAACCTCGAAGTGGCCAGCCACCTCAGCAACGAGGCGGCGTGCGCGCACGTGCGCAAGGCACAGGGTACGGCCAAGCTGCTGCTGGCCGACGTGCGCGAGGTGGTCAGCGAGCTGCGCCAGGACGATGCGATCGACCTGACCCAGGCGCTGCGCAGCCTCACCGAAGGCGTGCCCGGCCTGAATGTGCACGTGATCATGCCGCCGCGCTTCAGCGTGGAGGACCCGCGCCGCGCGCAGGTGCTGCTGCGCTGCGCGCAGGAAATCATCACCAACACCGCCAAGCACGCCGGCGCGCGCAACCTGTGGCTGAACTTCGCCTACGCGGGGGAAAACCTGCTCGGCCTGCACGCGCGCGACGACGGCCGCGGCGCGGAGAACGTCGAGCCGGGCAACGGCCTGTCCGGCATGCGCGAGCGGCTGGCCGAATTTGGCGGCAGCGTGGTGCTGGACACCGGCCTCAGCCAGGGCTTTGCATTGACCGTGCGGCTGCCGCTGGGTGAGCACATCGCACTGGCGCACGCGCCGACCCGGCTTGAGCCGCCGGCGCTGAATGTGTCGTAATCTGGCAGCCGCGCGGCGCGCAAAAATGCGCCGGTGTCGGCAGCGGTCCGGCCCGGTGGCTGTCAACATCACTTTCTTGAGTCATGTCTGCCCGAGGATCCGCGATGATTTCCGTTTGTCTCGTCGACGACCAGAATCTGGTGCGCCAGGGGGTTCGCTCGCTGCTCGACCTCGCCGAGGACATCCGCGTGGTGGCCGAGTGCGCCGACGGCGCCCAGGCCGTGCAGGACATTCCGCGGGTCAAGCCGGACGTGGTGCTACTGGACCTGCGCATGCCGAACATGAGCGGGCTGGAGGTGCTGCAGGCGCTGTCCGCCCGCAACGAGCTGCCGCCGACGATCATCCTGACCACCTTCGACGACGACCAGCTGGTGCTGCAGGGGCTCAAGGCCGGCGCGCGCGGCTATCTGCTGAAGGACGTCTCGCTGGAACAGCTGGTCGAGGCGGTGCGCACCGTGGCCGGCGGCGGCTCGCTGGTGGCGCCGATGGTTACCCAGCGGCTGATGGCCGGGGTGGCGCGGATGCAGAACAGCTTCACCAGCCTGGAGCAGCCCGACCCGCTGACCGAGCGCGAGACCGAGATCCTGCGCCTGCTGTCCGGCGGCTACAGCAACAAGGAGATCGCCAACTCGCTGAAGGTGGCCGAGGGCACGGTGAAGAACCACGTGTCCAACATCCTGTCCAAGCTCGGCGTGCGCGACCGCACCCGTGCCGTGCTGAAGGCGCTGGAAATGGGCATCGTCTGAGGCGATCGGGGCCGCTGCGGCGGCCACGCCGTGGCCCGCTTTTGGCCTTCCGGATGGCATGCGACGGGCGATAGCGTTCCGGCCCGCGAGCAAGTAACATCCGTTGCTTCGGCGTTTGCCGACCCCCTGCCGTGGCCTACGGGTGAACCCTCGGGCGGGCCCGCGTGGACGGCTGGGGCAACCCTAATCTAGGTATGGCGTAAAGACGCTTCGGAGAACTCTGGAATGATGCGTGTCTTTGAATTTCTTGCTGCCCTGGTCATTGTGGCGGTCATCGGCGTCCTGGCGGCTGTGGTCATGCCCGGCAGTGGCCACGTGGAACGCCAGCTGGTCGTCGGCAAGGACATGCGGCAGGTCTACGACGTGCTCAACAACTACCGGCGGCTGCCCGACTACTCGGTGCTGCGCTCGTACGACCCGCGCATCGAGTTCAGCTTCTCTGGCAAGACCTACGGCCCGGGCGCCGAGATCAGCTGGGCCAGTACCGACCCGAAGGTCGGCAAAGGCGGCCTGACCATTGCCAGCGCCACCCCGGATTTCAACAAGATCGACAGCAACACCAAGTCCGCCAGCATCGTCTGGAACCTGGACAACAGCTGGCGCGGCCTGGACAAGCATTTCACGCTGGACCTGGAGCGCCAGGGCAGCCGCGGCCAGCTGACCCAGGTCACCTGGTCGTATGACGTCGCCTACGGCTGGAACCTGGTCAACCGCTTCGCCAACCTGTACATCCACGGCGATCCGGACTCGTTCATCCAGTTCAGCCTGAACAACCTGCAGAACGTGCTGGCCGGCGTGCCGAACATCGACTACAGCCAGCTGATCCCGTACATCGAACAGACCCAGCCCACTCCGGTGCTGCTGGTGTCCACCTCGATCCAGCGCAAGGACGGCATGGAGGCGGTGGAAGACGCCATCGCCAAGGCCAATACTGAAATCCAGGCGGCCGCCAAGAAGCTCGGCGTGAACGTCACCGGCTCGCGCATCCTGATCACCACCAACTACGGCGACCAGACCTACAGCTTCGACGTGGCGTTCCCGATCGACTCCAGCACGCTGACCATCAACGGCCAGAGCGAGCAGCTGACCGCGGCGACGCCGCCCGCGCTGGATGCCGCCGGCGCGCCGGCCGAGGCCAGCAGCGCCGCTGTCGCCGCGGACGCCAACGCCGCCGCCGGCAGCCGCGACCGCTACGGCCGCCTGGTGGTGGACGGCAACGTGCGCGCCACGCTGGCCTTCGGCGGCGCGGCGTTGAAGGGCGTGTGGACCGGCACCTTCGCCGGCGTGCCGCAGACCCGCGACATGCTCAAGGCCTACGCGCAGACCCACGGCTACAAGTACGACGAGGTGGTCAACCGCCCGTACGACGTGATCGCCACGCCGGAAGTGAAGGATGCCGGCGGCAACATCACCGCCTACGCCAAGTACAACGTGTTCCTGCCGATCAGCAACGCGCCGGAGCACACGCCGGAGCAGGAAGCCGGCCTGCAGCCGCCGACGCTCGACGAGGGCGCCCCGGCCGCAGCGGGCTCCGCCCCGGCACCGGCCGCCAGCGCCGCCAAGCCGGCCGCGGCGGCCAGCGCGGGCAAGTAAGCCGGCATCGCTGCGGCGCATGAAAGGCCCTTCCGTTCGGAAGGGCCTTTTTCTATTCGGGCCGCGAGCCGGCGTCTTGCGGTACATTGCGGGGCGATCCGCGGCGACGGCAGGCGGGTTCGCCCGCGCCATGCGCGCACCCGCCCAGCCCACCATCGGACATGATCGAAACCGACCAGCTCACCCGACGCTATGGCAACCTGACCGCAGTGGATGCGCTGAGCATCCGTGTCGAGCCGGGGCAGGTGCTGGGGCTGCTCGGACCCAACGGCGCGGGCAAGTCCACCGCGATGCGCATGATCGCCGGGTTCCTGGTGCCCAGCTCGGGCACCGCGCGGGTGTGCGGGCACGATGTCGGCCGCGAGCCGCTGCAGGCCAAGCGCGCCCTGGGCTATTTGCCCGAAGGCGCGCCGAGCTACGGCGAGATGACCGTGCGCGAATTCCTGCAGTTCATCGCGCGCATGCGCGGGCTGAGCGGCGAGGCCGCTTACCGCCGCTTCGACGCGGTGGTGCAGCAGTTGCAGCTGGAGGAAGTGCTGGGCTTGTGCATCGACACGCTGTCGAAGGGCCTGCGCCGGCGCGTCGGGCTGGCCCAGGCGATCCTGCACGACCCGCCGGTGCTGATGCTGGACGAACCCACCGATGGCCTCGACCCGAACCAGAAGCACGCGGTGCGCCAGCTGATCGACGTGATGGCGCGCGACCGCACCATCCTGATCTCCACCCACCTGCTGGAGGAGGTGCACGCGCTGTGCAACCGGGTGGTGATCATTGCCCGCGGCAAGCTGCTCGCCGACGCCACCCCGGCCGAACTGGAGGCGCGCTCGCGCTATCACGGCGCGGTGTCGTTCAGTGCGCCGGGCAGCGGCATGTCGCAGGAAATGCTGGGCCGCCTGCCGCAGGTGGCGGCGATCGAGGTGGATCCGCTGGACGGCCGCATCACGGTGTTCCCGAAGCCGGGTGCGCGGGTGCTGGAGCCGGTGGAGACGCTGCTGCGCGAGCAGGGCCTGGAGGTGTCGGAGATCCAGCTCGAGCGCGGCCGGCTGGACGAGGTGTTCCGCCAGATCACCACCGGCGGCGACGTCGCGGAGGGGCGCGCATGAGTCCGGTCAATGCGGTATTGCGGCGCGAGCTGCGCAGCTACTTCGTGACGCCGGTGGCGTACGTGTTCCTGGTGATCTTCCTGGTGCTGGCCGGCATCCTCACCTTCTATGCGGGCGACTTCTACGAGCGCGGCCAGGCCGACCTGCAGCCGTTCTTCACCATGCATCCGTGGCTGTACCTGATCCTGGTGCCGGCGATCACCATGCGCATGTGGGCGGAGGAAGCCAAGGGCGGCACGCTGGAACTGCTGCTGACCCTGCCGCTGACGCTGTGGCAGGCGATGCTGGGCAAGTTCCTCGCCGCATGGCTGTTCATCGGGCTGGCCTTGCTGCTGACCTTTCCGATCTGGATCACCGTCAACTACCTCGGCTCGCCGGACAACGGCGTGATCCTGGCCGGCTACCTGGGCAGCTGGCTGATGGCCGGCAGCTTCGTGGCGATCGGCGCCTGCCTGTCCGCGCTGACCCGCAGCCAGGTGGTGGCGTTCATCCTGACTGCGCTGGTATGCGTGCTGCTGATTCTGGTTGGCCAGCCGCAGGTGCTGGATTTCTTCTCCGGCACGCTGCCGCGCAAACTGATCAACGCGGTGGCGCACCTGTCCATGCTGCGGCACTTCGAGGCGATCGCACGCGGCGTGCTGGACGCGCGCGACCTGATCTATTTCCTGCTCAGCACGCTCGGCTGGCTGGCCGCCGGCGTGTTGCTGCTCGACCTGAAGCGGACGCGCTGACGCCATGCCCCGCTCGCGCCTGCATCGACTGCTTGCCACCCCGCTGCACCTGACCCGGCGCGGTGCGCTGTACGGTGCGCTGGCGCTGCTGCTGCTGCTGTTCGTGCCGCTGATCGTGGCCAGCAGCCGCTGGTTGCATGCCTCGCGGGTCGACCTCACCACCGACAAGCTGTACACGCTGACGCCGGGCACGCTGCACATCGTCGACACGCTGCAGCGGCCGTTGCGGCTGACCCTGTACTTCTCCGAACACGCCACCCGCGACCTGCCGCAGCTACGCAGCTACGAGCAGCGCGTACGCGAGATGCTGCAGGAGATGGTGGCGCGTTCGCATGGGCGCATCCGGCTGCAGATCATCGACCCGGTGCCGTATTCCGACGACGAGGCCAGCGCCGAGGACAACGGCCTGACCGCAGCGAACGGCGGCAGCAACGGCGAGCGGGTGTTCTTCGGCCTGGCCGGCAGCGCCATGTCCGGCGGCCTGGAGAACGAGGCCATGGACGATCGCATGCCGGAGAAGGCACTGGCGATCGCGTTCTTCGATCCGGCCCGCGAGGCCTTCCTGGAATACGACATCGCCAGGCTGCTGTACGAGTTGAACCAGACCAGCAAGCCGCCGATTGGGGTGATCAGTTCGCTGCCGGTGCAGGGCAACCCGGTGCTCGGCGCGCCGCCGTGGGCGGTGTTGCAGCAGTTGGGCCAGCTGTTCGACGTGCAATCGCTGGATGCATCGACGTTGCGCAGCATCGACGAGCACATCAAGGTGCTGCTGCTGATCCACCCCAAGCGGCTGCCGCCCGATGCGCAGTACGCGATCGACCAGTACGTGCTGCGTGGCGGCCACCTGGCGGTGTTCGTCGACCCTGATGCGGAGCTCGACGCCTCGCCGTATGCGCCGGACAGCACCACCTTTCCCGACCACGGCTCGGACCTGCCGCGGTTGTTCAAGGCCTGGGGTGTGAGCTACGACCCGCACAAGGTGGTGCTGGACCGCGCCCGCGCGCTGCAGATCGAACTGGCCGGCAGCAGCCTCAACCATCCGGCGATGCTCGACCTGGGCACGCAGGAGCTGAACCGCAACGACGTGGTCACCGCCAGCCTGCAGCGGATCAACGTGTCCACCGCCGGCTACTTCGACCTCGCTGCGAATGCGCACGCGCGGCTGCTGCCGCTGCTGCAGAGCAGCGCCGAGGCCGAGGTGGTGCCGACCCAGCGGGTGCTGGACGCGAGCAGCGACCCCACCTCGCTGCTGCAGGATTACAAGCCCGACAACGCGCACTACGTGCTGGCGGCGCGCCTGCGTGGCACCTTCGACAGCGCGTTCCCCGAGCGTGCCGGCGTGGCGGGCCACCGCGCCAGGTCGGCGCCGGATGCCGAGGTGATCCTGGTCGCCGACACCGACCTGCTCAGCGACCGGCTGTGGGTGGAGCCGCAGACCATCCTCGGCCAGACCATGATGCGGGTGTTCGCCAACAACGGGGATTTCGTCACCAACCTGGTGGACAACCTCAGCGGCTCCTCGGCGTTGCTGTCGATCCGCGGGCGCTCCACCTCGCAACGGCCGTTCACGCGGGTACAGGCGCTGCGCAACGTGGCCGACCAGAAGTTCCTGCAGAAGGAACACGAACTGGAACGGGAGCTGGCCGACACCCGCCGCCGGCTGGATGAACTGCAGCCGGCCAAGGGCAGTCATGCCAGCACCGCCACCACCGAGCAGCGCCGCGAGATCGAACAGTTCCGCCAGCGCCAGCTGGCGATCAACAAGGAACTGCGCGACGTGCAGCACCAGCTCAATGCCGAGATCGACGCACTGGGCCTGCGCCTGAAGTTCATCAACATCGTGCTGGTGCCGGCGTTGGTGGTGCTGCTGGGCCTGCTGTATGGCTGGCGACGAACCCGCCACGGCCGGCGGCGGCGTTGAGTCGGCTCTTGCGCGGCAACCCGGCGCGAGCCCGAGGCTGACTCCTCCGGCGCGCGGCATTATGCTGGGCGGTCGCCGGCCGTTACCGGTGCAGACCGAAGTGCCGTTGCAGTGACCGCTACCTTGCTGAAATGGATCGTGCCATGGGAGTTCTCGTGGGTGCTGCTCGCGTGCTTCGTGACGGCCGCCGTGCTGTACCTGCGCGGCAGCCGCCGGCGGTCGGTGGGTTTCGGCCGCAAGCTCGCGTTCTGGTGCGGCATGGCGATCATCTACCTGTCGCTGCACACCTATCTGGATTACTACGCCGAGCATGAGTTCTTCATGCACCGCATCCAGCAGCTGCTGTTGCATCACATTGCGCCGTTGCTGATCGTCACCGCCTATCCGGCCACGGTGCTGCGCGCCGGCCTGCCGCTGGCGTGGCGGGTGCGCCTGCTGCGGCCGCTGCAGCGTTCATGGCCGTGGCGGCTGGTCGGCGGGGTGTTGCTGAATCCCACCGTGGCGACGCTGCTGTTCATCGTCTTCATCCTGATCTGGCTGATCCCGTCGATGCAGACGCTGGCGATGCTGGACTGGCGCATCTACCGCTTCATGAACTGGAGCATGCTGGTCAGCGGCTTCGCCTACTGGTCGCTGGTGCTCGATCACCGGCCGCATCCGCCGGGGCGGATGACCGCCGGGCTGCGCGTGCTGTCGCCCGCGATCACCATGACGCCGCAGATCGTCGCCGGCGCGATCGTCACGTTTTCCAAGACCGACCTGTACCCGATCTTCGAGATCTGCGGCCGCGCGTTCATCTTCAACGTGCTGACCGGGCAGCTGATCGGCGGCGTGATCATCTGGGTGCCGTCGGCGCTGGTGGAGTCCATCGGCGGCCTGATGGCCTTGCGCATGTGGTTGCGGCTGTCGCGCCATGGCCGCTTGCCGCGCAAGCCGCTGCCGCGGCCTGCCGCGCGCCATGCGGCCGCGGTGGATGCGAGCGCGCCGGACTGAGAACTTCGCTGCGGCTCAGTGGCCGTGCGGCATGGCGCCGTGGTCCATCGTGCTGTGATTCATCGCCGGCATGGCGTGCTCGTCGCCCGCGTCCATGGCATTGGCCGGCCGTGCGATGAAGTCGGTGGCCAGCGTGCTGCCGTCGGCGAACTGCAGCGTCAGCGTCACCGTGTCGCCGGGTTTCACTAGTGCATGCGGCCGCATCAGCATCAGGTGGTAGCCACCCGGCGCCAACTCCACCTTGCCGTGTGCGGGTACGTTCAGCGCGTCGACCATGCTCATGCGGCTCATGCCGCCTCCGCGCGAACTCTGGTGCAGCATCACCTCGGCATAAACCGTGCTGCCGGCGCCGCGCAGCGCGACTGGCTGGTCGCCGTCGTTCTCCAGCGTGACGTAGGCGCCGGCCGGCAGTGCGCTCGGCAGCACGCGGATCCAGGCGTGGCTGGCGCGGACGTGGTCGGCATCGGCGGCGTAGGCGCCGCCGGCCAGCAGCAGGCCGGCCAGCAGCAGTGGCAGGGCGGCTGACTTCAGGCGGGATGACTTCATGACGTGGCTCCGGTGTCGAGCAGCAGGTGCAGGTCGTGCACCAGGTCGTCTTGCGAGGCGGACGGGGTGGCCAGCAGACGGGCGCGGCCGTCGCGGTCGAACACGTAGATCGCCGAGCTGTGGCTGACTTCGTAGCTGCCGTCGGGCGAACTGGGTTCGCGGGTGAAGGCCGAGCGGTAGCGCTTGCTCAGCGCCTCGACGCTGCGCGCATCACCGACCAGGCCCACCGACCGCTTGTCGAACGCGTTGACGTAGCCGTGCATGATCGCCGGCGTGTCGCGCGCCGGGTCGACGCTGACGAACAGGATGCGCGCACCGTCGGCCAGCGGTCCCAGCCGCTGCATCACCACGTGCAGTTGCGCCAGGGTCAGCGGGCAGACGTCGGGGCAGTGGGTATAGCCGAAGTACAGCAGCACCACCTTGCCGCGGTAGTCGGCACCGGTGACGGCCTTGCCGTTGTCGTCGGTGAGCTTGAAATCGAGGTCGGGCATGTGCCCGCTGATATTGGTCAGCCGCAGCGGCAACGGTTCGCCGCGATGGCAAGCGCCCAGCAGCACGCCGGTGGCGAGCAGCAGGAGCAGCAGGGCGGGGCGCAGCCAGTGGCGGGGCTTCATGCGAGAATCCTGGGTGTTCACCTATTCAAGCATACGACACCGGCCGCATGGCCGGGTTCGTCCGGGCCGGATACGCACGATGCGAGCACCTGTCACTTCCCGCGTTGCCCTGCTGGTCGGCTTGGCCGGAGCCAGCGCGGTGCTGCTGGGCGCGTTCGGCGCGCATGCGCTGCGCGGCGTGCTTGATGTCCGTAGCAATGAGCTGTGGCGCACGGCGGTGGACTATCACGCATGGCATGCGTTGGCGCTGACCGTGGCGGTGGCACTCGGGCGCGGCCGCAGCAGACGTCTTGCGGCCACGGCATTTGCCGTCGGTATCGTGTTGTTCAGCGGCAGCCTGTACGCGCTGGCGCTGGGCGTGCCGCGCTGGGTCGGAATCATCACGCCGTTTGGCGGCGTGGCCTTCATCCTCGGCTGGCTCGCGCTCGGCTGGGCGTTGCGCACGCGCGACGAATAGTTCTTGCGGCTGTCATCCGCCGGTCATCGCCGCTTGCGATGGTGCGGGGCATGAACCCGCAGATCGTCCTTCGCCAATGGCCCGCCGTGGCGTGGTCGCCAGGCCGCTTCTCCCGCGGCATGGCCGGCGCCGCGCTGCTGCTGGCGTTGGCGGCAGCGCCGTTGTGGTGGTGCTGGCCGGTTGCCGGTCGCGCGGCGGGAACACCGTCGACGTCGTCGCTGGTGCACTGGCAGGACGCAGCCCACGACTGGCTGCTGGTGGTCGACCCGGCGACCCGCGAACTGGTGGTCTACGACGCCGCCAGCGGTCGTCCGCTGCAGCGGCTGGGCGCTGACGACGGCCTGCCGGAGGTGCAGTCGATCGCGCGGCAGGGACCATGGCTGTGGGTAACGGGCAAGCAGCATCCGACGGTGCGGCTGAAGCTGCCGCAGTTGCAGGCGGTGGCCGCCAGCGGCCGCTGAGGCGGTGGGTCAGGCGGTACCGGTCAGCGGCAGTGCCACGTGCAGCACCAGATCGGCGCAGAAGTGCGCCAGCATCGCGTGCTCCAGCCCGTACTTCCAGAACAGTCCGCCGCAGGCGACGCCGACCATGGCATTGAGCAGGACGATGCGCGCGATCAGCAGCGGCGTGCCGAGCTGGCCGGCGGCATGCGCGGCGGGCAGGTGGCCGATGCCGAACAACAGCGCGGCCAGCACGATCGCCAGCACGAACATCCACGGGCGCGCCACGCGCCGGTTGCCGCGCGCCAGCAGCCAGATCAGCGCGCTGATCGGCAGCAGCCGCATCAATATTTCTTCCACCGTGCCGCCGTAGAACGAGGCCAGCGCGCCCCGCCACGCCGGGATGGCAACGTGGGCGTGTCCGGCGCTCGCCTGCGGGCCGAGCAGCGACAGTCCCGCCACCAGCAGCGCTGCGGCCACGCCGAGCAGGCCGGCCAGCCACCAGCGCGAGTGCCACGCCGGATCGCGCGGCCGCCGGTACACCCAGGCGCGCAGCCAGGGCGCATCGAGGCCATACGGCGCGCCCAGACGCAAGCCGAGCCAGCCCAGCAGCCAGCACAGCACGCCAGTCTCCACCACCGCTTGCAGCACGATGACGGGCAAGGGCAACGGCGCTGCGGCGAACTGCTGCGGCATCAGCACCATCGCGTAGGGCATCAGCGCCAGCGTGGCCAGCGCGCCGGCGAGACCGAGCAGCGCGGCGAGCTTCAGGTGCGGGCCGCTGACCGGCGGATGGGCAGGCATGCGCTCGTCCTCCTTCGTGGGTTGCTCAATCGGCGTCGTGGTCGTCGGCCGCCGGCCTCGCCGGACCGGCCTTCAGCCGGCCGGCCTTGCGCAGCGCCTCGCGCAGCACGTACTCGATCTGCGCGTTGAGGCTGCGCAACTCGTCGTCGGACCAGCGCTGCATGGCCTCCAGTACGGCAGCGCTGATGCGCAGCGGATAGGCTTTTTTCTCGCCGGCCATCGCGACGATCAGTACAAGGTGCCGGTGTTCAGCACCGGCTGGGTGCCGCGCTCGCCGCACAGCACCACCAGCAGGTTGCTGACCATGGCCGCCTTGCGCTCCTCGTCCAAGCTCACCACGCCGCGTCGGTTGAGCTGGTCCAGTGCCATCTCGACCATGCTCACCGCGCCCTCGACGATCTTCGTGCGGGCGGCGATGATCGCGCCGGCCTGCTGCCGCTGCAGCATCGCCTGGGCAATTTCCTGGGCGTAGGCGAGGTGGCTGATGCGCGCCTCGACCACCTGCACGCCGGCCTTGCCGAGGCGGGTCTGGATCTCGTCGCGCAGGTGCGAGTTGATCACCTCGCCGTGGCTGCGCAGCGACGGCTTGCCGTCGTCGTGGGCGTCGTACGGGTAGCTCTGCGCCATCTGCCGCAGCGCCGATTCGCTCTGGATGTGCACGAAATTCTCGTAATCGTCGACGCAGAACACCGCCTCGGCAGTGTCGATCACCTGCCACACCACCACTGCGGCGATCTCGATCGGATTGCCGTCGTTGTCGTTGACCTTTAGCTTGCCGCTCTCGAAATTGCGCACGCGCAGCGAGATGCGCTGGCGGCTGCAGAACGGGTTGGTCCAGCGCAGGTCTTCCCTGCGCACGGTGCCGGCGTATTCGCCGAACAGCTGCAGCACCTGACCCTCGTTCGGCGCGACCTGGAAAAAGCCCTTCAGCATGAAGCCGTCGATGGCCAGCACGATCGCGCCGGCAATCGCCGGCGTTGGCGACTGCCCCTGCGCCGTGGACAGCACCAGCGCGACGCCGATCGCGGCGAGCACCAGGCACAGGCTGACGAAGGGAATGCCGGCGACGGAAAAACCATGGCGTTCGTTCATGTGCGATCTCCCTGAGGTTTGCTGATTAGATATCAAATTGATATCACATTAAAGTAATGTGGCATGCTTCCTCCGGCATCGGCCAAGGCGCGCGGCGCCGGGCGGCGTAGCGCATACAATGCCGGCTCGTCCGCAGCGGAGAACCCGATGAAACCTTTCGGCACGCCCCATTCCGACCACGCGCTGCGCGTGCTGCTGCTGGGCGCCGGCGAGCTGGGCAAGGAGGTGGCGATCGAGCTGCAGCGCTACGCGGTGGAGGTGATCGCGGTGGATCGCTACGCGAACGCGCCGGCGATGCAGGTGGCCCATCGCAGCCACGTGATCGACATGCTGGACGGCCAGGCACTGCGCGCGGTGATCGAGCGGGAAAAGCCCGACGTGGTGGTGCCGGAGATCGAGGCGATCCACACGCCGACCCTGATCGAACTGGAGAAGGAAGGCCAGCGGGTGATCCCGACCGCGCGCGCGGCGTGGCTGACCATGGACCGCGAGGGCATCCGCCGGCTGGCCGCCGAGGAACTCAGGCTGCCCACCTCGCCCTACCGCTTCTGCGACGACGAGGCGCAATACCGCGACGCGGTGGCCGCGATCGGCTACCCGTTCGTGATCAAGCCGGTGATGAGTTCGTCGGGCAAGGGCCAGAGCGTGGTGCGCAGTGCCGACGCGCTGCAGCGCGCGTGGGATTACGCGCAATCCGGCGGGCGCGCGGGCAAGGGCCGGGTGATCGTCGAGGGTTTCGTCGACTTCGACTACGAGATCACCATGCTCACCGTGCGGCATGTCGACGGCGTCAGCTTCTGCGCGCCGATCGGCCATCGCCAGGAAGAAGGCGACTACCGCGAGTCATGGCAGCCGCAGCCGATGAGCGACGCCGCGCTGGCCGAGGCGCAGCGGCAGGCTGCCGCGGTCACCGGTGCGCTGGGCGGCTGGGGCGTGTTCGGCGTGGAGTTCTTCGTCAAGGGCGACGCGGTGATCTTCTCCGAGGTCAGCCCGCGGCCGCACGACACCGGCCTGGTCACGCTGATCTCGCAGGAGTTCTCCGAGTTCGCGCTGCACGCGCGGGCGATCCTCGGCCTGCCGATTCCGGTGATCCACCAGTACGGGCCGGCGGCGTCGTGCGCGGTGCTGGTCGAAGGCGCCGGCGCCGGGCCGCGCTACCACGGCGTGGCCGCGGCGCTGGCCGAGCCGGATACGCAGCTGCGCATCTTCGGCAAGCCCGCGGTGAAGGGGCGCCGGCGCATGGCGGTGACGCTGGCGCGCGGGGCCACGCTGGAGGCGGCAGTGGGCAAGGCGGTGCGTGCGGCGGGCCATCTGCGCATCGAGCTGTGAGCGCATCCGCCTGAACGAGTCCATGCGATAGGCTTGGCGATGGCGGCCGCGTCGTCGCCACCGGTATTCGACTGAGAGGTTGTAATTTTTTCAACCTCTCAGGTCGGCCAGGGCGATGGCATGGCGATGGCATGGCGAGGGCATGGCGAGGGCATGGATGCCCGAGTTGAGGCAACGCAGGAGCAGTTGCCCGATGCCCGAGTTGAGGCAACGCAGGAGCAGTTGCCCGATGCCCAAGTTGAGGCAACGCAGGAGCGGTTGCCCGATGGCGACTGAAGAAAACCACAGGATGTGGTTTTCTTCACAAGCTCTGACGGTAAGGAGAGGCAGGATGGAATCAAGCGGCTTTGCGCACTGGCTGGTGGTGCTGGTCGAACTGGTCACGGCTTTTGCCCTGCTGCTGGCCCTGGCGGTGGTGGTGTTGGCGGTGACCTGGGTGGTCGACCGCAACCAGACCGGCAACGCGGTGCTGCGCAACTTTCCGGTGGTCGGCCACTTCCGCTACTGGTTCCTGCACCTGGGCGAGTTCTTCCGCCAGTACCTGTATTCCAGCGACCGCGAGGAGCTGCCGTTCAACCGCGCGCAGCGCACCTGGGTCTACCGCGCGGCGAAGAACGTGGACAACACCAACGCGTTCGGTTCCAGTCGCGACCTGCGCGCCGAGGGCGTGCCGTTCTTCGTCAATGCGCCGTTCCCCGACCTGGGCGTGGACCACGTCGAGCCGGTGCCGGTGACGATCGGCCCGTATGTGCGCGAGCCATACAGCCACGCGGCGTTCTTCAACATCTCGGCGATGAGTTTCGGCGCATTGTCGGCACCAGCGGTGCGTGCGTTGTCGCGCGGTGCGGCCAAGGCGGGCATCTGGATGGATACCGGCGAGGGTGGCCTGGCGCCGTACCACCTCGAAGGCGGCTGCGACATCATCTTCGAGATCGGCACGGCCAAGTACGGCGTGCGTACGCCGGACGGCAAGCTCGACGATGACAAGCTGCTGGCAATCTGCGCCCACCCGCAGGTGAAGATGGTCAGCATCAAGCTGGGCCAGGGCGCCAAGCCCGGCATGGGCGGCCTGCTGCCCGGCGCCAAGGTCACCGCCGAGATCGCGGCGATCCGCGGTATTCCGGTCGGCGAGGATTCGCAGAGCCCGAACCGGCACCTCGACATCGGCAATGTCACGCAACTGATGGACAGCATCGGCCATATCCGCGAGCTCACCGGCAAGCCGGTCGGCTTCAAGGCGGTGCTGGGTGGCGTGGAGTGGATCGGCGAGCTGTGCGACGAGGTGAGGAAGCGCGGTATCGTGAGCGCGCCCGACTTCATCATCGTCGACGGCTCCGAGGGCGGCACCGGCGCGGCGCCGCAAACCTTGATGGAAGGCGTCGGCCTGCCGCTGCACGAGGCGCTGCCGGCACTGCTCGACATGCTGATCGTCAAGGGCCTGCGCCAGCGCATCAAGGTGGTCTGCTCGGGCAAGTGCATCACCGCCTACGACGTGGCGTGGGCGCTGTCGCTCGGTGCGGACTTCGTCAACTCGGCGCGCGGCTTCATGCTGGCGCTGGGCTGCATCCAGTCGCTGCAGTGCAACCGCAACACCTGTCCCACCGGCATCACCACGCAGAACCCGAAGCTGCAGCGCGGCCTGGTGGTCAGCGACAAGAGCGAGCGGGTGTACCACTACGCGAAGAACCTGATGCACGAGGTCGGCATCATCGCGCACAGCTGCGGCGTCAGCGAACCGCGCCAGCTCAGGCGCAGCCATTGCCGCGTGGTCGGCGACGACGGCCTGTCGATCCCGCTGGAGCAGCTGTTTCCGTATCCGCAGGCAGACGCCCAGGCCCAACGCCTGTAGGAGCGCACCCCCGGATCGAGTCCGGGGCAGGCTCTGTGCGCGATGCTCTTCGCTCTGGTCGACATCGGAGCATCGCGCACAGGGTGCGCTTACGGCATCGCCTGCCAGCCTTCGGCGGTGCGGATCTGCAGCGGCTTGAAGCGCCGCTTGTAGTCCATCTTCGGGTGGCCGTCGATCCAGAAGCCCAGGTACAGCCAGGGCAGGCCGCGACGGCGGCACAACGCCACCTGCTGCAGGATGGCGCAGGTGCCGAGGCTGCGCGCGGTCTCGTCGGGGTCGTAGAAGGTATAGACGGCCGACGCGCCGTTCGGGCAGACGTCGGTAACCGCCACCGCGAGCAGGCGCTCGCCCAGGCGCAGCTCCATGAACAGGGTGGGGCTCCACGGTGCGGTGAGGAAGCGGCGGAAGTCGCTGGCTTCCGCATCGTCCATGCCGCCGCCGGCGTGGCGGCTCTGCAGGTAGCGCTCGTACAGCGCGTGGCGCTCGCGGTTGTAGCCGGGGATCGACTCGCTGAGCACGAGGTCGGCGTTGCGCTTCAGGCAGCGGCGCTGGGCGCGGTCCGGCTGGAAATTCGCCACGTCGATGCGGCACGGCGTGCAGGCGTGGCATTGCGCGCAGTGCGGGAAGTACAAGTGGCCGCCGGCGCGGCGGAAGCCGCGTTCGAGCGCCGGGCCGTACAGCTTGTCCAGGTTCGGTGCGGCCGGGTCCAGCACCAGGTTCTGCGCCGTGCGGTCGGCGTAGTAGCCGCACGCGTGGGGCAGCGTCTGGAACAGGCGGACTTGGTCGGAACGGCGCATTCCCCGATTCTATGCCGCGCGCCGCGACGGCGCATCCCGGGGGTGTTACATGCGCAGGAAGCGCAGCATCGCCACGGCCAGCACCGCCAGCACCACCAGCAGCACGATGCGGCGCACCCGCGTTACCGTGCGGTTGCGCCGGTCCAGCGGGCTGGGGTTGCGCGCCGCGGCCAGTTCCTCGCCGTGGCGCACCACCGGCTCGATGCCGATCTGGCGCAGCAGCGCGCGCGCCCTGGGGTAGTCGTCGGCGTGGGTGATCCACACCTGCGCCCAGCGGCCGCGATCATCGTTGCGCGCCGAGTAGCTGAAACGCTGGTAGCTCGGCCGGTTGTAGTTGGAGCGGTTTTCCACCGTCGCGGCGATGCCGTGCTCGGCCATCAGGGCGACCACGGCGTCGACGCTTTCCGGGCGGGGCGAGGTGTAGATCTGACGCATGCGGCGATTCTACTCAGTCGCCGCGCACGCGGATCAGCCCTTCCTGCGCGGAGGAAGCCACCAGGCGACCGTCGCGGCTGAAGATCTGCCCGCGCGCCAGGCCGCGCGCGCCCTGCGCGGTGGGACTATCGAACGAGTACAGCAGCCATTCGTCGACGCGGACCGGACGGTGGAACCACAGCGCGTGGTCGAGGCTGGCCATCTGCACGTTGTGGGTCATGTAGGAGATGCCGTGCGGCAGGGTAGCGGTGCCGATCAGGTGGAAATCGGAAGCATAGGCCAGCAGCGCGCGGTGCAGGATCGCCGCGTCGTCGATCGGCGAGGTGAGCCGGAACCAAATGTGCTGGATCGGCGGGCGCTTGACCGGGTGCATCTCGTCGCGTGGCCACACCTGGCGGAACTCGAACGGGCCGTCAATGCCAAGCCAGCGTTGCAGCTTCACCGGCAGCCGCACCAGCTCGTCGGGCGGCAGCGGATGCAGCGGCTCGATGTCTTCCGGCGCGGGCACCTCGGGCATGCTGATCTGGTGTTCCACGCCCGGCTCGGGCGCCTGGAACGAGATCGAGCCGTTCAGGATCGGCTGGCCGTGCTGGATCGCCACCACCCGGCGCGAGGAGAACGTACCGCCGTCGCGGGTGCGTTCCACGCTGTAGATGATCGGCGCCTCGATGTCGCCGGCACGCAGGAAGTAGGCATGCAGCGAATGCGCCTCGCGCGAGGGGTCGACGGTCTGCTGCGCCGCCGACAGCGCCTGCCCCAGCACCTGGCCGCCGAACACGAAGCGCGTGCCGATGTCGCGGCTCTGGCCGCGGAACAGGTTGTCTTCCAGTCGCTCCAGGCGAAGCAGCTGGACCAGTTCGGCGACGTGGTCTTCGCTCATGGCGGATCCCTGCAAAAGGGTGCCAGTATAGCGGCGGCGGCCTGCGTCCGGGCATGGCGAAGTGTGTGGCGGGGCGTGGTCGAGTCTGGCGATCACCGAACGGGGCGACGGGCATCGCCACCTGCGCAGCGGGCGCGCAGGGCGCGTCTAGCGCAGCCGCTCGAGGCCGCTGGCGGGCACGATGGCATCCCATGGAAAGCGCGGGCCGGGGTCGAGCTTGCGGCGGATCTGTCGCGCAGGATCGTCGCTGGCGGGCATCAGATCGGTGTCCAGCTCCTCGTGGCCGGCGATCCGGCGCAGGTGCGGGAACTCCGCGCGCAACTGCGCCAGCAGGGCGAGCAACGCGTCGATCTGCGCGGCGGGGTAGGGCTCGGTCATGGTCTGGCGGCGCGAGTCGAACCAGTCGGGATAGCGGCCCGCGTTCACCAGCTCGATGCCAATGGAATTCGGATTGTGCCCGCGCACGTGATGGGCGATGCGGGTGCCGGGTACGTAGCGATACACCGCGCCGTCGCGGTCGACGTAATAGTGGCCGCTGTTGCCGGTACCGCTGGCGTGCAGCGCGCGTTCGCCGTATTCGCGCGCGGTGGCCAGGTCCGGCAGCTCGGTGCAGTGGATCACCACCAGCTCGACCGCTGCGGCCGGACGTTCCGGCAACAGGTCGACGTAGGGCAACGGCTGGTCGTGGATGGTCAATGGCATCGGCCAAGTCTCGCATGCGGCGGGCGGGGGCGAAAACGCTGCCTGTTACCATGCACGCCTCGGCTTTCGGCACTTTCCACGGAGACCGCCATGCGCGGCCAGATCATTCTTTCGCACGGCTCGGATTCCGGGCCGGACGCCACCAAGGTCAGCGCGCTGGCCACTCTGGCCGAATCGCTGGGCTGGCGCACGCAGCGGCCGGACTACCGCGCCGACGACGCACGCGGCTTTGCCGGTTCGGTGGCGCCGCGGGTCGCTCGCCTGCGCGCCACCATCGAGGCGCAGGATGCTCCGCCGCTGCTGGTCGGCTCCAGCATGGGTGCTTTCGTCTCCGGGCTGGTCTCGCTGGATGTGCCAGTGGCCGGTTTGCTGCTGCTGGCCACGCCCAGCGAAATCCCCGGCTACGCACGCAAGTTCGACTTGCGCGAGGACGTGCCCGCGCTGCTGATCCACGGCTGGCGCGACGAGATCTGCCCGCTGGCCGGCGTGCACGCGTTCGCCGCGAAGCGCCGCCTGCCGCTGCTGGTGCTGGACGACGACCACCGGCTGGGTTCCAGCATGGGCATGATCGCGGCGCAGTTCCGCGGCATGCTCGACCAACGGGCGGCGGCCGCATGAGTCAGTACTTCGCCACCTGCCCGAAAGGCATGGAATACCTGCTGCGCGACGAGCTGGCTGCACTGGGTGCGCTCGACGTGCGCGAGGCGCTGGCCGGCGCGCACTTCGCCGGCACGCTGGAAACCGCATACCGGGCCTGCCTGTGGTCGCGCCTGGCCAGCCGCATCCTGCTGCCGCTGGCCGAGTTCGACGCCGCCGACGACGAGGCACTGTACCGCGGCGTGCAGGCGATCGACTGGAGTGAACATCTGGCCGCGCACGCCACCTTCGCGGTGGACGCCGGCACCGCATTGAGCAAGCTGACCCACAGCCAGTTCATCGGCCTGCGCGTGAAGGATGCCGTGGTGGACCAGTTCCGCCAGCGCGACGGCTCGCGCCCCGGCATCGACACCGAGGAGCCGGACATCCGCATCAACCTGCGCCTGCGCCGCGACCGCGCGATCGTGTCGCTGGATCTGGCCGGCTCGCCGCTGCACCGGCGCGGTTGGCGCGAGGAGCAGGGCGAGGCGCCGCTGAAGGAAAACCTCGCCAGCGCGATGCTGCTGCGCGCGCATTGGCCCGAGGTGTACGCCGCCGGCGGAGCGCTGCTCGACCCGATGTGCGGTTCCGGCACGCTGCTGATCGAAGGCGCGTTGATGGCGGCCGACGTGGCGCCCGGCTTGCGCCGCGAATACTTCGGCTTCCTCGGCTGGCAGCAGCACGATATCGCGCTGTGGCGCAGCCTGCTGGACGAGGCGCAGCAGCGCGCCGAAGCCGGCCTGCGTGCGCTGCGCCCCTGCTTCTTCGGCAGCGACGCCGACCCGCGCATGGTGCAGACGGCCAAGCGCAATGCGCAGCAGGCGGGCGTGGCCGGCTTCTTCACCCTGGACCGGCAGGACATGGCGCATGCCGCGCCGCCGCCGGGCATCGACCACGGCCTGGTCATCACCAACCCGCCGTACGGCGAGCGCCTCGGCGATCGCGCCGAGATGCCGAAGCTGTACCGCGCATTGGGCGACACCCTGCGCCAGCGCTTCGTCGGCTGGCGCGCCGCGGTGCTGGCCGGGGATGTGGAACTGGGTCGCGCGATGCAGCTGCATGCGGACAAGCGCTACGCGCTGTACAACGGCGCGCTGGAAACCGTGCTGCTGACCTTCGACCTGAAAACGCGCGAGCAACCGCCGCGCGAAGCCAAGCCGCTGTCCGCCGGCGCACAGATGCTGAAGAACCGGCTGGAAAAGAACGCCAGGCACCTGCGCAAGCGGCTGGCCCGCGAAGCCATCCATTGCTGGCGTGCCTACGACCAGGACCTGCCCGAGTACGCCGCCGCGATCGACGTCTACGGCGACACGCGTGGCGACGAGCACCTGCATATCCAGGAATACCGCGCGCCCGCCGACGTGCCGGCCGACATGGCGCGGCTGCGCCTGCGCGAGATTGCCCGCGTCGCCGGCGAGGTGTTCGGCGTGCCGCGCGAGCGCATCGTGCTGAAAACCCGCGAGCGCGGCAAGGGCGGCTCCAAGTACGGCCAGTTCGACCAGCGCGGCGAGTTCATCGAAGTGGAGGAGGGCGGCCTGAAGTTCCTGGTCAACCTCACCGACTATCTGGATACCGGCCTGTTCCTCGATCATCGCCTGGTGCGCGCCAAGCTGCGCGAGCTGGCGCGCGGCAAGTGCTTCCTCAACCTGTTCGCCTACACCGCTACCGCCAGCGTATACGCCGCAGCTGGCGGCGCGCTGGAGACCACCAGCGTGGACCTGTCGGCGACTTATCTCGAATGGGCTTCGCGCAACCTCGTGCTGAACGACTTCAGCGGTGCGCGCCACCGGCTGATGCAGTTCGACGCCATGGAATTCCTGCAGCGCGACCGCGGCCATTACGGGCTGGTGTACGTCGACCCGCCGACCTTCTCGAACTCCAAGCGCGCCGAGGATTTCGACGTGCAACGCGACCATGTGGCCCTGCTGGAAGCCTGCAACGAGCGGCTGACCCGCGACGGCGTGATCGTGTTCTCCAACAATTTCCGCCGCTTCAAGCTCGACCGGGAAGCGCTGCAGGCGCACTTCGAGATCGAGGACTGGAGCGCGCCCAGCATCCCGTTCGACTTCGCCCGCCGGGGCGACATCCACGGCTGCTGGCTGCTGCGCCGGCGCCAGGCCGTGACGGGGATCAATCCCTGGGAAAACGCACGCCCGAAAACGTGAACCCTTCAGTGCAGATTAAGCGTGATCGGATGAGCATCCGCCCCGTACAACGGAGAACGATCATGACCAAGAGCATCGGCAGGACGGGCAGGCTGGCGGCCATCGGCCTGGCGGTTGCAGTGGCTGTGGCGGTGCCACTGGGCGCGTCGGCGCACGACCATGGTGGTCACGGCTGGGGTGGTGACTACCACGGTTACCACGGTGGTTACTACGGCCATGGCGGGCACTGGAGCGGCGACCACTGGATCGCCGGCGCCATCGTCACCGGCGCAGTGGCGGGCCTGGTCAGCGATGCGCTGCGCCCGGCGCCGGTGTACTACGAGGCACCGGTGGTGTACGGCCCGCCGCGCACGGTGATCTACGAGGATGCCCCGGTGGTGCGTCGTCGTGTGGTCGAGCGCACGGTGGTGTACGACGACCCGTACCGGGTGCGCTACATCCGCGACGATGGCTACGACGATGACGACGACGATTGAGCCCGGCGACCGCGTCGGCAGCGTGTGACCGCGAAAGGCCCGGCCATGCCGTAATGCCAGTCAGTTAAGCTGACTGGCGTTTTTCGTGGGGTACTTGTGGGGTCGCCGTTTGACTTCACGGGGGCAAGATCGTCGTCGTCGCGGCGGCAACAGGTAGACGCGGGCTTGTTGTCGGAGCCGGGCCAGCCGTTTGGGAAAGGCGCCGGGGGTTTCCAGCGGGGCATGGCGCAGCTCCGCGACGATGGCGCGCGTGAAGCCCTGGAAGCTGAGCCGGGCCGGCGGCACGCCCAGTGCATCGGCAGTTTGGTGCATTTCCCAGCGCAGCAGGTTGTAGGCAATCAGCAGGCCCCAGATTTCCTGTCGCACCAGTTCCGGCCGCTTGCTGCGCAAGACGGTGTCGTTGGCTTGCATGCCCTGCTTGATATCCCGGAAGCCCAGTTCGATCTCCCAGCGTTCGCGATAGCACGTGGCCACCTGCTCGGCCGGATAGCGGGCCGGATCGGCCAGTGAGGTCAGATAGCGCCGGCCGGACGAGCAGACGATCAACCGGGCTTCCCAGAATGCCGGCAGCTCCGGATGCTGGCGGCGCGCCTGCGGCGAGACCGGCAGGCGCACCCACGCATCGCCTTCCCCGAGCGGGTGGAGCACCTCGTAACGTAACGAGGACTTGGCCCGCATCAACCAGTGCCGCTGCTTTCCCGCGCGCTGCCACGCCAGCAGGAAGGCGGCCGAGTAGTAGGCGCGATCGAAGATCGTCAGCGACTCATCGGGGGCCGCGGCCATCAGGTTCTGGGCATAGCTGAGCTCGCCGGTGGTGTACGCCCCGAAAGCGGCGGCCCGGATCAGGTGCGTATGGACCTCCATCAGGCACACGGCGCGCACCTGCGGCCAACTCCCGTCGCCATGCTGCGAGCGCCCGCCACCGAAGACCTCGCGATGCCCGGCGGTATCGGGCGTCGACCACACCACGCCATCGACCGCCAACAGGCGAAGTCCCTGGAAGCGGCCGGCGGCCGGCAGCGGCGTGGTGCACCACGCACGGCTGATCTGGTCGAACAAGTGCGCCAGTGGTGCTTCGCCCAGGCGCTGCCGCCCTTGGGCAGCCGCACTCGGTACGGGCACGACTTGCGCCTCAGTACCCAACGCCAAGCCCAACTGACGCACGATGTGCCAGATCGGTTCGTTGCGAAACAGCGCCAGCCCGATGACCAGCCAGATCAGTCGCTCGGCGGGCAGGCGACGACGGCGCAGGGACGCGGTACCGGTCGCTTGCAGGGCCTGCTCGATCCAGGCGGCCGGAATGAGCTGACTGAAGCGATCGAACGCCTCCGCCGACAGCTCGCCTACCGCATCGAGTTGGGCTTGCAGAGTGGTGGTCAAAGCAAGAGGCTCATGGAAAACCATGAGCCTCTTGGGTCGTTCCCGTCGCGTCAATACCTTAACTGACTGGCATTAGGCCATGCCGGGCCTTTCCGTTTTCACGGCCATGCCGGCTTGGCGCTCAATGTGCGGGCATGCGCGTGGGTAGTTCCGCGCCGCTGCCGTGGTGCAGCGCGTGCGCGCCGAGCTGGTCGAAGCGCGCCTTGTCGATCTTGCGGACCGACTGAATCGCGCACGGCGGCTGGTAGCGCGAATGCACGGTCTCGCCCACTTCGCCGCAGATGCGGCCGCGATTGACGACGGTGTTGGACGGGTTGGCCCGGAAGATCAGCCCTGGCGGCGGCGTACCCAGGCGCGGACAATCGTTCTGCAATGTCACCAGGTAGCGTTTCGGGCCGGTGCGCACGATGGCGGTGCGGGCGTCGACGATATGCCACTCGTTGATCTGCGTGGTGTCGATGCAGTCGGCGGCCGGCAGCGGCGAGCGCGCCGGCACCGCCTCGGCAGCGTACGCGGCACCGCTGCCGGCAACGAGCGCGAGCAGCAGGGAGGGGAGGGGCGTTTTCATCGGCGTTACCTCGTCCGTTCGTATGCGTGCGTGCCGTGATGCGGTGGCGCGGTTGCATGCCGGTATCCGGCAGGGCGGCTGCAAAGTATCTGCCACCTGGGTATCACGATAAGTGAACGGTTGAGGCGGCATGCTGGCGGTCATGCATCGCAGCACTCCAGCATCCGGCACCCCAGCTCATGCGGCCACTCCGATGGCCACCGGCGGCAAGTCCCCATGACGACCGGGCACACGTGCGCCGTTGCAGGCATCGCCGCCCGATTCCTGCAGTTGCGGCAGCGAACGCTTGAACTCTGTGCCGGCCTCAGCGCCGAGGACCTGCAACTGCAGTCGATGCCCGACGCCAGTCCCGGCAAGTGGCACCTGGCGCATACCAGCTGGTTCTTCGAGCAGTTCGTGCTGGGCCGCGACCCGGCGTACCGGCCGCGCGATCCGGCCTGGCATTACCTGTTCAATTCCTACTACCAGTCGGTTGGCCCGATGCATGCGCGGCCGCAGCGCGGCCTGCTGTCGCGGCCGTCGCTGGACGAGGTGCGCGATTACCGTCGCCGCATCGACGACGCCGTGGCCGAGCTGCTCGACCGCGGCGACGACGCGGAGGCGCCCGGGCTGGTCGAGCTGGGTCTGCAGCATGAGCAGCAGCACCAGGAGCTGCTGCTGACCGACATCAAGCATGCGTTCTGGTGCAATCCGCTGCAGCCGGCGTATCGCGCGCCGATCGCCGCGCCGGCGGACGCCAAGGCGGTGCCGCTGCAGTTCGTCGCGGGCCGCGAGGGCATCGCCGAGATCGGCCATCGCGGCGAGGGTTTCGCGTTCGACAACGAGACCCCGCGCCACCGCACCCTGCTGCAGCCGCACGCGCTGGCCAACCGACTGGTGACCAATGCCGAGTACCTGGCCTTCGTGCGCGAAGGCGGCTACCGCGAACCCGGCCTGTGGCTGTCCGACGGCTGGGCCACGCTGCAGCGCGAGGGCTGGCAGCATCCGCTCTACTGGCAGGACGACCTGGCCAGCGAGTTCACCCTGGCCGGCGTGCGTGCGCTCGACCCGTACGAGCCGGTGTGCCACCTCAGCTATTACGAAGCCGAGGCGTTTGCGCACTGGGCCGGCGCGCGGCTGCCTACCGAGGCGGAGTGGGAGTCGGCGGCGCAGGGCGTCACGATCGACGGCAACCTGCAGGACGCGCAGCGCTTCCAGCCGCGTGCGGCCGGCGTCGGCAGCGGCCTGCAGCAGCTTTACGGCGACGTGTGGGAATGGACCGCCTCGCCCTACATCGGCTACCCGGGCTTCCGCCCGCTGCCCGGTTCGCTGGGCGAGTACAACGGCAAGTTCATGTGCGGCCAGTGGGTGTTGCGCGGCGGTTCCTGCGCCACCCCGCGCGATCACATCCGCGCCACCTACCGCAATTTCTTTCCACCCCAGGCCCGGTGGCAATTCGCCGGGCTGCGATTGGGACAGGACCGATGAGCAGTGTGCAACCCTTTGGCCTCAGCGACGACGACCGTCGCCCGCCTTCGAGCGATCTGCTGGAAGTCGTCCAGCGCGGCCTCGGCGCCCGCCCCAAGCGGCTGCCGTCGTGGCTGTTCTACGACGAGCGCGGCTCGGCGTTGTTCGAGCGCATCTGCGAGCAGCCGGAGTATTACCTCACGCGCTGCGAGATCGCGCTGATGGACGAGCATGCTGCCGAGATTGCCGACGCGCTGGGCAGCGGCGTGCGGCTGGTCGAATACGGCAGCGGCAATGCGCACAAGACCCGCATGCTGCTGCAGCACCTGCATGCGCCGGTGGCCTACGTGCCGGTGGAGATTTCGCCCGAGCCGCTGCGGCAGAGCGTCGAGCGGCTGGCGACGGCGTTCCCGCAGCTGCCGCTGCAGCCGTTGTGCGCGGATTTCAGCAAGCCGCTGCGGCTGCCGATTCCGCCGCGCGCGCCGCGGCGCACCGTGCTGTACTTCCCCGGTTCCACCATCGGCAATTTCGAGAACCGCGAAGCCGCCGTGCTGCTGCGCAAGATGCGCAACGAGATGGGCGATGCCGGTGGCATCCTGATCGGGGTGGACCTGAAGAAGGATCCGGCGCTGATCGAGGCGGCCTACAACGACCGCGCCGGCGTCACCGCCGAGTTCACCCTGAACATGCTGGCGCGGCTGAACCGCGAGATCGGCAGCAACTTCGAGCTGTCCGCGTTCGCCCACCGCGCGCACTACAACCCGATGGCCGGTCGCATCGAGACGCACCTGGTCAGCCGCCGCGAACAGCAGGTCAAAGTCGGCCGGGTCAACGTGCCGTTCCGCGCCGACGAGGCGATCCAGGTCGAGTACAGCTGCAAATATTCGCCGGAGGACTTCGCCGCGCTGGCCGGCCGCGCCGGGCTGGCCGTGCAGCAAGTGTGGACCGACCCGCAAAGGATGTTCAGCGTGCAGTACCTGGTGCGCGCCGGCATGTCGGTGTGACGCCGCGACCGCTTGCTGCCGCTTCCTTGTGTAGGGCGGGCACCGCCCGCCGGCTTTCGATTCCGTGACGCAGCAGCGGCGGACAGTGTCCGCCGTGCGAAGCCGGAGAGACGCACGTCATCAGTGGATGCCGTACAACGCCCTCACGTCGGCGGTCAGCGCGGCCTGGCTGTCGGCCCGCGCGTAGAACATGTGGCCGCCGGGATAGTTCTTCACCTGCACGCGGATCGGGTCGCCCATCGCCGGCATCTGGTCGACGATCAGCACCGAGGCCATGAACGGGCAGGACAGGTCGTCCCAGCCGTGCGTGATCAGCACGCGCAGGCCCGGGTCGTTGGCGACCGCCTCGCGCAGCTGCGACACCGACCCCTTATCGGCGTCCTCGTCTTCGTGCCACAGCTTGTTCACCTCGTAGCTGAGCGCGTTGTAGCGGCCGTCGTATTTCCAGCCCACGACGCGGGTGACGAAGTCGACCATCGCGCTGGTGGTGGGCGCGATGATGCCGTTGAGGATCGGGTCGCCGGTTTGCTGGTGCGGCGCGTAGGGAAACGGGTCCCAGGCGGTGACGTTGGAGTCGTAACGGCTGCCCAGCTTGCCTTCGGCGCGGTACACCTCGCGCAGGTAGGCCTGGGTCTCGATGCGGCCGCCGGAGCGCTTCACGAACAGCGGGTCGAGCCCGGTCAGCTCGGTGACCTTCTTCACCACGCGTTCGGTGGCTTGCGGGTCGGAACGGCCGCGCATCAGGTCGCTGGCGTATTCGCCGCGGGTGTATTCGACGATCGGCGCCATCGCTTCGGCGCTAAGCTTGTGCTCGCGCTCCAGGTGCGCCGCGGCGATCGAGGGCAGGGTGAGCATCCACGGCAGCGGCGACACGTTCTCGTCGTGGTAGGCCGCCGGGTCGAGGTAGGGCGACAGCAGCACCACGCCCTTCATCGCCACGCCGAGCCGGGTCTGCAGGTACTCGGTGATGCGCGGGCCGCGGAAGCCGCCGTAGCTCTCGCCGACCAGGTACTTGCGCGAACCCATGCGACCGTTCTTGACCAGCCAGTCGTAGACGATGCGCGACAGGTACTTGATGTCGTTGTCGGTGCTGTAGAACTGCTTGGCGGCTTCCTTGTCGTCGATCAGCGCGCGGCTGTAGCCGGTGCCGACGGGGTCGATGAACACCAGGTCGGTGAAGCCCAGCCAGGTGCCGGGGTTGTCGTGCAGCGTGGCCGGGTCGGACGGGCTGTCGCCCTCGACGCCGAAGTTCACCTTCTTCGGCCCGATCGCACCGAGGTTCAAGTACACCGACGCGGCGCCTGGGCCGCCATTCAGCGCGAACGTCACCGGGCGGTCCTTGCCAGTCATGGTGTAGGCGGTGAACACCACTTCGCCGGTGGTCTTGCCCTTCTCGTCGCGCACCGGCAGCGAGCCGACGGTGACCGTGTACTTGAGCGTCTTGCCGTCCACCGTGGCCGATTGCGTCACGTGCGCATCGGCCGGCAGCGGCGGCAGCTGGAAGCCATCGCTGCTGCTTGCCTCCGCTGCCGCCGGCTTGTGGCTGTCGGCGGCGAAGGCTGGGGCGACGCTTGAACCGGCCAGCACGAAGGCGGCCAGCAGCACGGAGGGCAGGGATTGGCGCACGACGTTTCCTCGCGGACGAAAGCGGCCAGCATAACCGGCGCCGCGGCGGCGGAGGCGTGCATAAAGGCATGGGTGAGCGCGTTCAGCACCGCGCCGCTGCGACCGGTTCCGGCCTGGCGCGCGGCGGCGCCACGCGTGCCATCCAGCGCTCAAACGCCAGCAGAAAGTCCTGCAGCGACTGCACGGTAGCCAGGTCGGCCAGTGCGCCATCGGCGTCGAAGCGGCTGGCCGCGTTCGCCACGAACAGGGTCGGCGCTGGCATCACCAGCGCGCAGCAGGTGTGCAGCACCTGGCGCAGCGAGGCCTGCGCCAGGCGTGTGCCCCACGGGCCGCTGCTGGCGCCGAGCACGGCCACGGGTTTTTCCGCCAGCACGTCGCCGGCAGGGCTTTCGCGCGAGAGCCAGTCCAGCGCGTTCTTCAGCACGCCAGGCATGGAGTGGTTGTACTCGGGCGTGGCGATGACGAGGCCGTCCGCGGCGGCGACCGCCGCGCGCAGCGCCTGCACGCCGGCGGGGCCGGCCGGGTCGTGCTGCTCCAGGTCTTCGTCGAACAGCGGCACGGCAGTCAGCGCGTCGTAGACGTCCAGTTGCAGCGTCGCCGGTGCCTGGGCCACGGCCGCCTGCAGCAGGCGGCGGTTCCAGGAATCGCGGCGCAGGCTGCCGGCAAGGCACAGCACGCGGCGGGCGGGAGTCGGGTGGAACGTGGTCATCTCGGTGTCTCCGGTGAGCAAGGCGTCAGGGTTCGATCAGCAGCAGCAAGGCGCAGGCGACCAGCAGGACGCCCATCACGACGTCGACGCCGCGGCGCACCGCAGGACGCACCAGCCAGCGGGCCAGCCACGCGCCCAGCGCAGCCCACAGCAGCAGGCACAGGATGGGGATCAGCACGAACAGTCCGGCCAGCGGCAGGTAATCACGCAGGCTGGTGGCCGGCACTGTCGCCAGCACGGTCAGCACGATCACCCAGCTTTTCGGGTTGAGGAACTGGAAGCCGATCAAGCCCAGGGTGCCGGCCGGCAAGGCCGCCGACGTCGCGGCGGCGTGTCGTGGGGCCATGCCGGCCACACACAGCGACAACCCGAGCCAGGCCAGGTACAGCGCGCCGATCGCGCCGGTCCAGCGCCGCAGCGGCGGGTGCGCTGCTAACATCGCGCCCGCGCCCAGCGCCGTCACCGCGAGCAGCAGCAGGCCGCCGCACACGATGCCGGCGATCGCCGGCAGCGCGCCGCGCAGGCCGGCGTGCCCCGCCGCGCGCAGCACCACCAGGTTGTTCGGGCCGGGCGTGATCGCGGCCACCAAGAGCAGGCCGCACGCGGTGAGCAGCGAATCCATGCAGGTTTCTCATCGGCAATGGTCGAATAAAGTGCATGTTCAAGCGGCTAAGTGGTCTGTGCCGCATAGCTTATGGTCTAGAATTCCGACCATGAACGAGCTGCCGCTGAATGCCCTGCGCGCGTTCGCCATGGTCTACGCGCATGGTGGCGTGCGCGCCGCCGCGCGCGAGCTGGGCATGGCGCACTCCTCGGTGAGCAGGCACCTGGGCGAGCTGGATCGCTGGCTGGGCGTACCGCTGCTGCGCGCGGCGGCCGGGCGCGGCCCGCTGGTTTTCACCCCACAGGGCGACGCGCTGGGTCGCGCCACACTGTCCGGCCTGCGCGAGATCGAACAGGCGGTGGCGGCGTTGCGCGAGACCCGCCCGGCGCATGCGGTGACCTTGTCCACCTCGCCGTCGTTCGCGATCCGCTGGCTGCTGCCGCGGTTGCCCGCGCTGGAGAAGGCGCACCCGAAGATCGAGCTGTCGGTGCAGGTGGAGCAGCGGCTGGACGCGCTGGACGACGGACGCATCGACCTGGCGATCCGCATGGGCAACGGACTGTGGCCGGAGCTGCACGCCGAGCCGCTGATGGATGACGCGCTGTATCCGGTGATGAGTCCGGCACTGTGGCAGGCATCCGGGCGTCCGTCGAAGCCGGCGCAACTGGCCGACCTGCGCCTGCTGCACGACCGCGATCCGCAGGCGGCGTGGGAGCTGTGGCGGCAGGCGCACGGGCCGGCAAAGCTTTCGCTGCAGGGCGGCGCGCGCTACACCTCGTCCGATCTGGTGCTGCGCGCGGCGATGCAGGGCCAGGGCGTGGCACTGGCACGCCATCGGCTGGCCGCGGACGACGTGGCGAACGGCAGCCTGCTGCGCCTGTTCAGCGACCTCGACGTGCCGCTGGGGCCGTCATACTGGATCGTGCGGCCGCCGGCGAAACCGCGCGCGGCGGTGGCCGCGGTGATCGACTGGCTGCGCTGGCAGGCGGCCGGCGCCGGAGCGCGCTGATCAGCCGCGCGCCAGCGCACTCTCGACAAACTGCGTGAGCTGCGCCGCGTTCAGTGCGCCGGATTGCCGCGCGATCTCGCGGCCCTGCTTGAACATGATCAGCGTGGGGATGCTGCGGATGCCGAAGCGCCCGGCCAGTTGCGGCTGCGCCTCGGTATCCAGCTTGGCCAGCCGCAGGCGTGGTTCGAACTTGCCGGCGGCCTGCACGAACACCGGCGCGAAGCCGACGCACGGCCCGCACCATGGCGCCCAGAAATCCACCAGCACCGGCAGGTCGCCGCGACCGGCGATCGCGTCGAAGTTTGCCGTGGTCAATTCCACCGGATGTCCCTCGAACAGTGGCTGCTTGCAGCGGCCGCAGTTCGGATGTTCGCCCACGCGTTCGGCCGGCACGCGGTTCAGCGCGCCGCAATGCGGGCAGGGGATGGCCAGTGGTGTACTCATGGCAGACTCCGGTAACAGGTCAGGCGCCAAGCGCCAACGCCGACAAGATGGCGGCGCCCTTTGCCGAAACCAAGCCGAGCCGACATGCCGCAACGCCCCGACACATCCGCTTCACGCTGGCCGCAGCGGAGCCTGCTTGCGCTGGGCATGTTGTGGACGTTGCCGAACAGCCTGCCCGGCCTGCTGCTGGGCCTGGCCGGCCTTCCCTTCGGCGCGCGGCTGCGCTGGCGGCGGCGCGAGCTGGCGCTGGTGGTGCGGCGCTGGCCGTGGGGGCGCGGCGGGGCGCTGACCCTGGGCAACGTGATCGTACACACCGGCGAGCGGCTGGACGTGCCGTGCCTCACCTACGCGCATCGCGCCGGCCGCTGCATCGAGCCGCCGGTATCGCTGGCTGACCATGAGCGCGCCCACGTCTACCAGTACATGCTGCTCGGTCCGCTGTTCCTGCCGCTGTACCTGCTGTGCGGCGGCATCAGCGTGCGCAATCCGTTCGAGCGCGCAGCCGACCGCTATGCACGCACGGGCCGCGGCTGGTGGCCGTGGTCGCGGGAGGGTCGCTGAGCCGCTTGCGCGGTCAGGCCGCCGTGTGCGGCACGAAACGCAGCGCCACCGAGTTCATGCAGTAGCGCAGGCCGGTCGGCTGCGGGCCGTCGTCGAAGACGTGGCCGAGGTGGCTGTCGCAGCCGGCGCAGCTGATCGCGATGCGGTCCATGCCGAACATGCTGTCGTGGCGCTCGATCACGTTGCGGGCGGCGATCGGCTGCCAGAAGCTGGGCCAGCCGGTGCCGGAGTCGAACTCGGTGGCGGCGTCGTACAGCGCGGTGGCGCAGGCGATGCAGCGGAACAGGCCGGGCACGGCGGGCCGTTCGTGCTCGCCGCTGAACGCGCGTTCGGTGCCGTCGCGGCGCATGATTTCGTACGATGCCGCCGCCAGCCGCTGCCGCCATTGCGCGTCGCTGAGCACCAGCTTCGCCACCTGGCGCGCGCCGAGGTCGCGGCCGGCGTCGTCGAAGATTTCCAGCAACACCTCGCCGGGCTTGCCGACCGGCGTGTTCGCCGCCGCCAGCAGGCGCGGCAGCAGCCATCCGCCGCCGATGGCCAGCAATGCACCGCCGCCGAGTACGGCGCGCAGGAAGCGGCGGCGGTCCATCGCGAGGGTTTCGTCAATGCGTGGCATGGCAACCTCCGTGGATGTTGCTTTGTAGGAGCCCGCTCGCGGGCGATGCTTTCCACCGGGATTCGGGATTCGGGATTCGGGATTCGGGATTCAGGATTCAGGATTCGCGAGAGCATCGCCCGCGAGCGGGCTCCTACGAGAGCCGGTCAGCCGAAGGTGAAGGCGTACGCCTGCACGCCGGGGTCGAGGAAGGTGATCTCGAACAGCCGCTCGCCGCTGCCGCCGGCTTGGCGCACCAGCTGGTACAGGCGTTGGCCGGTGACCGTGCCGTTGCCCTCGGCGTCGGTGTCCATGCCGTGGTCGGCGCCGGGCGGCTGGCCGTCGATGCTGACGCGGTAGCGGATGGGCTTGCCGTCGCTGGCGGGGCCGAGCACCAGGTGCAGGTCGCGGCCGCGGAAGCGGTAGACGATGGCGCCGCCGGCCCGGTCCAGCTGCGCGTTCTCGTCGCGCACGGTCCAGCGGCCGTCGAGCGACCACTGGTTGGCGGCCAGCGAGGCGGGCGCGCGATAGTCGTGCGTTTCATCGCGCGCCACCCGACCGCCGACGAAGTTCATCGTGCGGGCGTAGCCGACGTAGGTTTCCGGCGAGCGGGTCAGGTCGTCCGACGCGGCGGCTTCGACGCCGCGATGGTCGTCGCTGACGTAGCCGCCGGGCAGGTTGTTCTGGCCGGCATCGGCCAGCAGCTGGCGGATCACGTCCTCGCTTTCCCGGTACTCGCCTTCGCCGAAGTGGTGGTGGCGGATCTGCCCCTGCGTGTCGATGAAGTAGTGCGCCGGCCAGTATTCGTTGTTGAAGCCTTTCCAGATCGCGTAGTCGTTGTCGAGCGCGACGGGGTAGTCCACGCCTAGGTCCTTCACCGCCTTCGCCACGTTGACCGGGTCCTTCTCGAACGCGAACTCCGGTGCGTGCACGCCGATCACCACCAGGCCGTGGTCCTTGTACTTGTCGGCCCAGCCACGTGCGTACGGCAGTGCGCGGATGCAATTGATGCAGGAGTAGGTCCAGAAATCGACCAGCACCACCTTGCCGCGCAGCGACTCGGCGGTGAGCGGGGGGCTGTTCAACCACTGCGTAGCGCCGGCCAGCGACGGGAACGTGCCTTCCACCGGCAGCGGCTCGCCGGCTTTCGGCGCCGGCCGCGGCGCGGGCGCCGGGCGTACGGCGTTGATCAGCTTCTGCTCGATGCCGCCGGTGCTGGCCAGCGAGACGCGGGTGAGCACGCCGGTATCCAGACCCAGCGCGATCGCGGCGACGCCACCGAGCACCAGCACGCCGAGCGCGCGGCGCACCCATTCGCCGGCGCCGAGCGAGCGCTTCATCAGCGCGAATACCTGGCCGCCGATCAGCAGTGCCAGGCCCAACGACGTGGCCGCGCCGGCGGCGTAGATGAGCAGCAGCAGGGTGGTCTGCACGCTGGCGCCGTTCAGCGCCGCACCGGTCAGCAGCAGGCCCAGGATCGGCCCCGCGCACGGCGCCCATAGCAGGCCGGTGGCCACGCCGAGGCCGGCCGATCCCCAGATCGAGTCGCCATCGGCGGCCGAACGCTGCGACAGCCGGTTGCCCAGCGCCACGAATGGCCGCGTGATCCATTCGGCCAGCCGGGTCGACAGCAGGGTGAGGCCGAGGACGGCCAGCACCGCCATCGCCACCCAGCGGCCGTACTGGTTCGCGTGCACCGCCCAGCTGCCGCCCAGCGCGGCCAGCGTGGCGACCGCGGCGAAGGTGATCGCCATGCCCAGCAGCATCGGGAAACCGTTGCGCATGAACGGCCGGTCGGAGCGGGCGAACACGAATGGCAGCACCGGCAGGATGCACGGGCTGAGGATGGTCAGTACGCCGCCGAGGTAAGCGAGGATCAACACGAGCATGGGAGGTATCCGCGGGAGCTTGTCTGGTTATTCGCCGGCGTGCCGACGGCGGTTACCTGCAGGTACGGAGTAACGCCGTGGCCGGATGCGGCGAATACCCCACAGGCGTTCCGCCGTGGAGCGAAGCATGTCGCAAGCCTTGACCGCCACCGCCGGCATGGGTCTAGATAGTGGACTTTCCCTGCGGGCGAGTCTCGAGCAGAGCATGCCAGCCGATGTCGCCACGGTGAACGACAGCGCATCGCCCGACCGGCGCCGGGCAGCGTGGATGGCCGCGGCGCAGGCCGGCGACCGGCGTGCCTACGAGAAACTGCTGGCCGATTCGGTGGCGCTGATCCGCGCCGTCGCGCGACGCCAGGGCGTGGCGCCGGACAGCCTGGACGACGTGGTGCAGGAGACCCTGATCACCGTGCACCGCGTGCGCCATACCTACGACCCGGCCCGTTCGTACGATGCGTGGCTAAGCGCGATCGCCACCCGCCGCGCGATCGACGCGCTGCGCCGCCGTGGCCGTCGCGACAGCCGCGAACTGCACGACGACTACGCGCTCGATCGGTGCCCGGACGGCGACGACGCCAGTGCCGCTGCCGAGAGCAGCCAGCGCGCGCAGCGCCTGCACGAGGCGATCGCCGAACTGCCGCCGGGCCAGCGCGAGGCGGTGGAACAGCTGGGCCTGCGCGAGCGCTCGCTCAGCGAGGCGGCTGAGCTGACCGGACGTAACGCCGGTGCGCTGAAAGTGAACCTGCATCGCGCGCTGAAAGCGCTGCGCGAACGTTTCCATGGAGAACCCTGACGTGATGCCCGAGCCGTCATCCCATGAGGCGCTGATCGACCGTCTCGGTACCGGGCTGGTGCCGGTGCGGCGGCTGTTGCCGCCATGGCTGCGCACCGTCGGCTGGCTGCTGTTGGTGGCTGCGCTGGCGGCCGGCTTGCTGTTGCACTACGGCGCAGGCCCGATGCTGCGGCGCTGGGCCGCCACGCCGGACCTGGCCTGGGCCGGCGTCGGCGCGGCGATCACTGCGGTCACCGCGGCGTGGGCCGCATTCGCGCTGGGCGTGCCCGGGCGGCGGGCGGCGTGGGCATGGCTGCCGCTGCCCGGTGCCCTGCTGTGGATCGGCGCCAGCGGCCTCGGCTGCCTGCGCACGTGGATCGCGCCGGGGACGCAGATTGCCGGCCTGCATCAGAGTGCCGACTGCCTGCTCTTCATCATCGGCTTCTCGATTCCGCTGTCGGCGCTATTGATCGTGCTGCTGCGCCGTGCCTGCCCGCTGCGGCCGGTGCTCACGGCCGTGCTGATCGGGCTGGCCAGCGCGGCTGCCTCGGCCAGCCTGCTGGAGATCTGCCACGCCTACGATTCGGCCGCTACCGACCTGCTGACGCATGCGCTGGCGGTGGCGGTGGTGGTGGCCGTCAACGCCGCGATGGGCGGGCGATTGCTGTCGAAAGCGTAGATCCCGCCGCTGCCCGTAGGAGCCCGCTGGCGGGCGATGCCTTTCGTTGTATCGAAGAGCATCGCCCGCCAGCGGGCTCCTACGGCGAAGGATCAGTTTGTCGCAATGTCGCAAGGCAAGAGCCGGCGGGCGGTGCCCGCCCTACGCGGTTCGCGCACGCGTGACGCTTGCCCGTATCCCGAATTCCGGCTCAATCCCGGAAGTTGTCGAACTGCAGCGGCAGTTCCACGTCGGACTTGCGCAGCACGGCCATCGCCAGTTGCAGGTCGTCGCGCTTCTTGCCGCTGACGCGCAGCTTGTCGCCGTTGATCTGCGCCTCGACCTTGAGCTTGGCCGCCTTCAGTTCGGCCACCAGTTTCTTGGCGATCGGCTGCTCGATACCCTGCTTGACCGTAATCTTCTGCCGCGAGCCACCCAGGTTGGTTTCCGGCTCACCCGCGTCGAGCGCGCGGATGTCGATCTTCCGCGCGGTCAGCCGTCCGCGCAGGATGTCCAGCATCTGCTGCAGCTGGAATTCGCTGGGTGCGCTCTGGGTGATCACGCCGTCGTCCAGCACGTAACTCGCGTCCACGCCCTTGAAGTCGAAGCGGTTGCCCAGTTCGCGGTTGGCCTGGTCGACCGCGTTGGTCAGCTCGTGCTTGTCGACTTCGGAAATCACGTCAAAGGAAGGCATGGCGGCGGCTCGCTGGTAGCTGAAGAACGGAGTGTAAGCGATGCGGCTGGGCGATAATGCACGACCTTCATTTCCTTCATTTCCTTTATTCCGGCGAAAGCCGGGACCCAGTGCCTGTACCGGTTGCGAGGCACTGGATGACCAGCTGCGCTGTTGTAAAGCGCCTCCGGCCTTCGCCGGGATGGCGAACAAAAGCGCAATGGCGTGGCCATGGACTGGGCCAGCTGTTCTGCGACGACTCGTCCAAGCAGATCGTGCGCATGCTGCTGGACGAGTGCGCTGCGGCCGGCGTGACGGTGGAGGCGAGTTGCGGCGTGCAGCGTGTGCGCAGGACGCCGGAAGGCTTCAACGTGCTCACCGCGCGCGGCGAGGTGCATGCCGAGTCGCTGGTGGTCGCCTCGGGTGGCCTGTCGATCCCCAGCATGGGCGCCAGCGGCTTCGGCTACGAACTGGCGCGCCAGTTCGGCCACGCCGTGCTGCCCACGCGCGCGGGACTGGTGCCGCTGACCTTGAGCGGCAAACACCAGGAGCATTACCAGGACCTCGCCGGCGTGGCGCTGCCTGCGGTGGAGGCGCGGGTCGGCAAGCAGGGCTTTCGCGCCGGCCTGCTGTTCACCCATCGTGGCCTCAGCGGACCGGCGATCCTGCAGATTTCCTCGTACTGGCAGCCGAGCGACGACCTGCGCATCGATCTGCTGCCGGACCTCGACATCGGCGCGTACCTGGTCGAACAATGCACCGCACGGCCGCTGGCGGAACTGAAGACCGTGCTCGGCGAGGTGCTGCCGAAGCGCCTGGCGCAACGCCTGTGCGAGCAGTGGCTTGGCAATCGGCCGATGCGTCAGTACCGCGAAGCCGAGCTGGTGCAGCTCGGCACGCAGCTCAGCGCCTGGCCGATCACCGCCAGCGGCACCGAGGGCTATCGCACCGCCGAGGTCACCCTGGGCGGGGTCGATACCGACGAGCTGTCCTCCAGCACCATGCAGTCGAAGCGGGTGCCGGGGCTGTATTTCATCGGCGAGGTGGTCGACGTCACCGGCTGGCTCGGCGGCTACAACTTCCAGTGGGCGCGGGCCTCGGGGCAGGCGGCGGGAACAGTGGCGTGATATGGCGGATTTCGCGCGGACTGAATATCGCGCGTGTTTCACTGGGCGCCGGTTTCGGCATGAGGACACCTGCATGGAAGTCGGATTCATCGGCCTCGGCGCGATGGGCAGTGCGATGGCCAGCAACCTGCTGGCGGCCGGCCACACGCTGACGGTGTGGAACCGCTCGGCGGCAGCCACCGAGCCGCTGGCCTCGCTGGGCGCAAAGGTGGTGAAGACGGCCGACCGCGCCGTGCAGGGCGAAGTGCTGTGCAGCATGCTGGCGAACGACCAGGCGGTACGCGAAGTGTTCCTTGAGGGCGGTGTGCTCGATGCGATGGATCGCGGCACCGTGCACGTCAACCACGCCACCATCTCGGTGGCACTGGCGCAGGAGCTGGCCGCGCAACACGGCAGGCGCGGGCTGGAGTACGTCGCCGCGCCGGTGTTCGGGCGCCCGGACCTGGCCGCCGCGGCGAAGCTCAACATCCTGGTGGCCGGCAAGCCTGCCGCCATCGAACGCGTACGGCCCTTGCTGGAGGCGATGGGCAGCAAACTGTGGCCAATGGGCGAGGCGCCGGAGCGCGCGAACGTGGCGAAGATCGCCGGCAACTTCATGCTGGCCGCCGCGATCGAGAGCATGGCTGAAGCCACCACGCTGACCCGCGCCCACGGCGTCAGCGCGGCGGAGTTTCTCGACGTGATGACCAGTACCCTGTTCGCTGCGCCAGCCTATCAGGGCTACGGCAAGCTGATCGCCGAGCAGCGCTTCAAGCCGGCCGGGTTCGCATTGCCGCTGGGCTACAAGGATGTGGGGCTGGCGCTGGCAGCGGGGGAGGCGCAGCGCGTACCGCTGCCGTTCGCCGGCGTGCTGCGCGACGCCATGCTGGAGGCGCTGGCTGCCGGCGATGCGGAACTGGACTGGTCGGCGCTGGCGCTGGTCGCCGCGCGCCGGGCACATCTGGACGAACGCGAATGACCCTGCATCTGGATCGTGTGGTTTCGTAGGGAGGGCATTGCCCGCCGGCTTCTGCCTGACCCAGAGCGGCGGGCGGTGGCGCTATGGTTGCCAGGCCAGCGAGCCGTCGATCACCGTATGGCTGCGTCCGCCGACCCAGATCGCGTTGTCGTCGATGTGCACGATCAGTTGTGCGTCGTGGCCGATCTCGCGGCCCTGGCTGACCTTGTAGCCGCGGGCCAGCGGGCCGTGCGGTTCGGCATGGGCGATATACGCGGCGATCAGACCGTTGGCGGCGCCGGAGGCGGGGTCCTCGACGATGCCCACACCCGCCGGGAATGCGCGTACTGCCAACTGGTAATCAGGCTGACGGCTTCGTGCGAACGCGCACAGGCCCATGCTGTCGCTGGCGTGGGCCAGTGCGGCGATCGCCGCATGGTCGGGTTGCCACGCGCGCAGGCTGGCTTCGTCGGCCAGCTCGGCCAGCCACCAGCGGCGGCCGCCGTCGACCAGCGCCGGCGGCAGCACGCCCGCTTTGATGCCGGCCAGCGTGGCCGCCAGCCGCGGGTGGGCGTCGTGGCCGGTATCCAGTACACGCTCGCCGGGCGACTGCAGCAGCAGTTCGCGCCCGGCGCCGTTGCCCAGTACGCGGATCGGCAGCACGCCGGCACCGCATTCCTGCCACAGCAGGCCGTCGCGCGGCTCGGCCAGGCCGCAGGTGAGCGCGGCGTGCGCGCTGCCGATGCTGGGGTGGCCGGCGAACGGAATCTCCTTGTGCGGGGTGAAGATGCGCACGCGGTAGCTGGCGCGCGGATCGGTCGGCGGCAGCAGGAAGGTGGTCTCGACCAACGCCGTCCAGCGCGCGAAGCGCTGCATCGCCGCGGCGCTCCAGCGGTCCGCGCCGAGTACCACGCCGAGGTGGTTGCCGCCGCCCTGGGTGGCGGTAAAGACGTCCAGATGCAGGTAGCGAAGTGAGGTCATGGCATGCGCCGGGCGACCGGACGGCCGCGTAAAGCGGCGAATGATAGCCGCCTGCCATGGGTGCGGGCAGTGATTTCCCGGAATATGGCGCGACGGCAGATGCATAAGCGCGAAAGTCGACAAGCCGCGGCGACGGCGCCAAGATGTCCGCTTTTGTTGCCGGACGCGGAACCGCCCATGCTGATCACCCTGGCCATCATCGCCATCACCTGCATCGTCTCGTTCATGGCGTTCAAGAACAGCCGCCTGCTGAACGACCTGATCCTGTGGCCGCCGGCGATCGCCCGCCAGCGCGAGTACCACCGCCTGGTGACCTACGGCCTGGTGCATGCGGACTTCGGCCACTTGCTGTTCAACATGATCACGCTGTTCTTCTTCGGCCGGGTGATGGAGGGCTTCTTCGCCTCGCGCATGGGGCCGTTCGGTTTCGCGCTGTTCTACATCGGCGGCCTGGTGGTCTCGATCCTGCCGACCTACCTGAAGAACCGCGGCAACCCGAACTACCGCAGCCTCGGCGCCTCGGGCGCGGTGTCGGCGGTGCTGTTCGCCTTCATCCTGCTGGCGCCGTGGTCGCGCATCATCGTGCTGGTGATCCCGATGCCGGCGATCGTCTACGCCGTGCTGTACACCGGCTACTCGATCTACATGGACCGGCGCGGGCAGGGCAACGTCAACCACAGCGCGCACCTGTGGGGCGCAGCCTACGGCGTGATCTTCACCCTGCTGGTGGAGCCGCGGGTGCTGCCGCATTTCCTCGACGCGCTGATGCATCCGAGCTTCCGATGATGAACGCTTCTTGCGCTGCGTAATGCCTGCCGCGGCCGGGGCGTGCATACTGGCCACAGCTATATCGCCCACCGCAGGAGAACGAACGCATGGCTATGACCCGCAAGTCGGCTGCGAAGAAATCCGCGGCAAAGAAAGCTATCGCCAGGAAAGTGCCGGCCGGGAAGACCGTCGCGAAGAAGTCCGCCCCGCGCAAGGTCGCGGTGAAGAAGACCGTCGCGAAGAAGGCTGCCGCGAAGAAGACGCCAGTGCGGAAGCCTGCCGCCGGCAAGGCGGTGGCAGGGAAGACCGCGAAGAAGCCGGCGACGAAAAAAGTGGCGGTCCGCAAGGTCGCCGTGAAGAAGGCGGCGGCGAAAAAGCCCGTGGCGAAGTCGGTGGCCAAACCGCGCATGGCCAGGGCTGCTGGCCAACCCGCCGTTGCTGCGAAAGGGCCGGCCCCGCGCAAGCGTGCGCCGGAGCCGGCAACCCGCTACCTCAGCCAGGAGGATGCCGTGGCAAAGATCCAGGCCTTGCTTGCGGTCAAGCAGGAACGGGCAAGACAGGCGCCGATCTGGCCGGACGCCAACCCGTCCCAGCCGGGGCCAGGCCGGGCGGAACTGCAGCCGCCGCTGGCCGGTCCGGTGGGCGGCGAAGGCGCCGACAGGCGCGTGCTGGCTCCCCAGCGGGGCGAACAGAGCAAGCGCAACGGCTGAGTCGGCTCCGCTCCGCCGACCTGAATCGAAGCCGGGTGGCGATACGTGGCTGGCGGGTAAACGCCGGCGGACGGTGCGCTGCAACTCAGTGCGCGTTCAAGTGCAGCGGCCTAGCGTGAAGTCGCAACTCCCGATGGAGACCGATCATGAAACGCCTGCTGGCCAGCGTTGTCCTGAGCGTCGCCGCCGCGACGCTGTCGGGCTGCTATTACGACCCGGGCTACAGCTATGTGCGTGGCTCCGGCTACAGCGGCGATGCCTACTATGGCGATGGCGGCAACACCTATTACGCGACGCCGGGCTACTACGACGGCTATTACGGCGGTTACTACGGTTGCTGCTATGCGCCCGGCGTGAGCGTGGGCGTCGGCAGCGTGTGGTACGGCGCCCCGCGCTACCGGGACAGCGACTACCACTACCGCGACTACGGCGGTTACCGCGATTATCACGGCCACGCCGGTCGGTGGCAGGGCCATGACCGCGGCGACCATCGCGACGAGCGCCCGCCGCGACGCGACGCCCGCCGCGACCGCGACGACCGCGATCGTCGCTGAGGGTTGAGGCAGTATCGGGGCATGCCCGGATTCGCCCCCCCGCGCCGCCGTATTCCAAGGCTCATCGCCATCGCGGCGATGGGCCTTTTGCTGTGCGCCTGCGGCAGCCTGCGCTACTACGCGCAGGCGGTGCACGGGCAGGGCGAGCTGGTCGTGCACCGGCGTGCGGTAAGCAAGCTGCTGCGCGATCCGGCCACCGATCCGCAGCTCGCCGCGCGGCTGCAGCAGGCGCAGCGGGCGCGCCGGTTCGCCTCGCAGCGGCTGGCCTTGCCGGACAACCGCAGCTACACCGGGTACGTCGCGCTGGATCGGCCCTACGTGGTGTGGAACGTGTTCGCCACGCCGCGCTACTCGGTGCAGGCCGTGCCGCAGTGTTTCCCGATCAGCGGCTGCGTGGCCTATCGCGGCTGGTTCCGCGAGGCGGCGGCGAAGGAGTATGCAGCGCGGTTGCATGCGCGCGGCGACGACGTGTGGATCGGCGGCGTGCCGGCGTACTCCACGCTGGGCTGGTTCGCCGATCCGATCCTGTCGAGCATGCTGCGCTGGGACGACGATGAGCTGGATGGCACGATCTTCCACGAGCTGGCGCACCAACTGGTCTACGTGAAGGGCGACACCGCGTTCAACGAATCCTTCGCGACCTTCGTGCAGACCGAGGGGCTGCGCGAATGGCGCCAGTCACGCGGGCTGCCGCCGCCGGATGAGCGCGTCCACGCGATGGAACGGGGCTTCACCCGCCTGGTGCTGGACCTGCGCACGCGCCTGGCGGCGCTGTACGCCGGCAGTGCGGACGCGGCGGCGATGGAGGCGGGCAAACAGCGCGAGATCGCGGCGTTCCGCGTCCGTTATGCGCAGTGGCGCGAGCGCGACTGGCCGGGCGATCACCGCTACGACGCCTGGATCGCGCAGCCGATCAACAACGCGCGGCTGCTGCCGTTCGGCCTGTACGAGCAGTGGACGCCGGCATTCGCCGTGCTGTTCCGCCAGGCCGAGGGGCAGTGGCCGGCGTTCTACGCCAGCGTGCGCAAGCTGGCGCGCGAACCGAAGGCGCAGCGCGAACAGGCACTGCAGGCATTGTGCGATTCTCGGCAGGCCGGGGCGGCGGCCGGGCGGTGAATGGCGCGGTCGCCTCAGCTGCCGTGCCTGCGTCCCGCCATGTGCCGCAGGTAGGCCAGCACGGCGTCGAGGTCGGCATCGGACAGCGCATGCGTGTCGAACCCGGGCATCCTCGCCTGCGGCCATCGTCGCAGCGACTGCGGATCGCGGATGAATGCGCGCAGCAGGTCGGCGCGCAGGTACTCGGTGGGATTGTGCGGGATGTTCAGATCCGGGCCGAGCTTCGCATCCCCCTGACCGTTGAGCGTGTGGCAGGCGAGGCAGGTACGCTGGAATACCGCGAAGCCGCGCCGCACCTCGCTGTCCGGCGGCAGCGAGGGATCGGGCAGGAGCGCCGGGAAGCGCGCGGCCACGTCGGCCAGCTTGCGGATGCTGGCCAGCTGGTACGGCCATTGTTCCGGGCCGATGCCGGCAGCCTGCGGGCGCGTCCACACCACGTAGAACGGTCCGGCCCGGCCGTGGCCAGGCAACGCGGGCCACGGTCGGGCCGGGTCCTCGATCGCCAGCCAGGCTTCGCTGCCTTGCGTGTTCAGCAGCAGCGCAGCGGGAATCTCGGCGGCAAAGCCGTCGCCAGCCACGAACTGCAGGTGGTCGCCGGGAGCGATGCCGTCGAGCAGTGCGGCCAGCGGCACCGCGCGGTAATGCATCGTGCGGCGAAATGCCACGTCGGCGGGTACGTCGATCGTGCGCGCGTCGGGGCGCCTGAGCAGGGTTTCGCTGTTGTAGGCCATCACGCCATGGCCGAGGTCGACCTTCAGCTCGGCCGCTGCCGCGGGCAGGGCCAGGCACAGCGCGAGCAGGTATACGGCGAGCAGCTTCATGGTCGATCCCGCGAGAGGAAGAAGAAATTGTAGGCGGCGTACGCGCGAACCGTCCCGTCCGTCTCGTGACGGCAAGCCTGTCGGAAAGCTGAACGAGCGCCGCTGTGCACGTTGAACTCACCTGCCGGCGGCCACACTAAGCAGGTGTATCGCCGTGACGGCGACAGGAAGTGGCGCAATCCACCGCACCACTGAGGGGCCGGCATTCCTCCCCTGGATGCCGCCTGACAAACCCCATCAGCCCTCCCCTGGCTGATGGGGTTTCTTTTTGGGCGGAACAAGCCGCGCGGTTCGAGTGGATAATGGCCGTCCCGCTCCGCTCCCTGCCGCCGATGATCATCGAATCACTGCTCGACACCGACCTGTACAAGTTCTCGATGATGCAGGTGGCGCTGCACCAGTATCCGGCCGCCCAGGTCGAATACCGCTTCAAGTGCCGCACGCCTGGCATCGACCTGGTGCCGTACATCGACGAGATCCGCGCCGAACTGGCGGGGTTGTGTTCGCTGCGTTTCGCGCCGGACGAGCTCGACTACCTGCGCACGTGGCGTTTCATCAAGAGCGATTTCGTGGACTTCCTGGGCTTGTTCCAGCTCAACGAGAAGTATGTGGAGATCGCACCGGCCGCGGCGGCCAACGGCGAGATCGAGATCCGCATCCGCGGGCCGTGGCTGCACACCATCCTGTTCGAGGTGCCGCTGCTGGCGATCGTCAACGAGGTGTACTTCCGCAGGACCAGCGGCGGCCTCGACCTTGCCGAGGGGCGCCAGCGACTGCAGGCGAAGATCGCCCTGCTGCATGACGCGTCCGGCTACGAGGGCTGCAAGATCGCCGACTACGGCACGCGCCGGCGCTACTCGCGGGTGTGGCAGGAAGAGGCGGTGACCGCGCTGCGCGACGGGCTGGGCGAGCAACTGGCCGGCACCAGCAACGTGTGGCTGGCGCGCAAGCTCAACCTGACCCCGCTGGGCACGCTGGCACACGAGTACCTGCAGGCGCACCAGGCGCTGGGGCCGCGCCTGCGCGACTCGCAGGTGGCGGCGCTGGAGGCGTGGGCGAAGGAGTACCGCGGCGACCTCGGCATCGCGCTGTCGGACGTCTACGGGCTCGACGCGTTCCTGCGCGACTTCGACATGTACTTCTGCAAGCTGTTCGACGGCACCCGCCACGACTCCGGCGACCCGTTCGCCTGGGGCGAGCGGGTGCTGGCGCACTACGCCGCGAATCGCGTCGACCCGCGCAGCAAGGTGCTGGTGTTCAGCGACGCCCTGGACATCCCCCGGGTGATGCAGCTGTACGCATACTTCCGCGGCCGCTGCCAGCTCTCGTTCGGCGTGGGCACCAACCTCACCAACGACGTGGGCCCCGAGCCGCTCAACATCGTGATCAAGATGATCCGCTGCAACGGCCAGCCGGTGGCCAAGCTGAGCGATTCGCCGGGCAAGAACATGTGCGAGGACGAGGCCTACGTGGCGTATTTGCGGAAGGTGTTCCAGATTCCCGCGTCGCAGGGCTGATCGCTGTGCCCCTCCCCTGCTTTGCAGGGGAGGGCGTCAGAACGCCGGCAGCACGGCGCCGTGGTACTTCTGCTCGATGAACGCCTTGATCTCGGGGCTGTGCAGCACCCTGGCCAGCTGCTGCACGCGCGGGTCGTTCTGGTTGTCAGGGCGGCCGACCAGGTAGTTCACGTAGGGCGAGTCCTTGTCCTCGATCAGCAGCGCGTCTTTCGTGGGGTTCAGCCCGGCGGCCAGCGCGTAGTTGGTGTTGATCAGCGCCAGGTCGACCTCGTCCAGCGTGCGCGGCAGCATCGCCGCTTCCAGCTCGCGGAACTTCAGGTGTTTCGGATTCGCGGTGATGTCCTTCAACGTGGCCATCTGGTCGGTCGGGTCCTTCAGCGTGATCAGGCCGTGCTTCGCCAGCAGCAGCAGCGCGCGGCTGTTGTTGCTGGGATCGTTCGGCAGCGTCACGCTGGCGCCGTCGGGCAACTGGTCGATGTTCTTGTACTTCTTCGAGTACGCGCCGAACGGCTCGATGTGCACGCCGGTGATGACGACGAGGTGGGTGCCGCGCTCGCGGTTGAACGCATCCAGGTAGGGCTTGGTCTGGAAGTAGTTCAGGTCGATGGCCTTCTCGGCCAGCTGGGTGTTCGGCTGCACGTAGTCGGCAAACACCTTGACCTGCAGGTCTACACCTTCCTTGGCCAGCAGCGGTTTGGCCTGCTTGAGGATTTCCGCGTGCGGGATCGCGGTGGCGGCCACGCGCAGCGTCTGGCCGTCCTCCTTCGGTGCGGAACAGCCCGCCAGCAGGAGCAGGGCGGTGACGAAGGCGGCGCGTAGGAGTTTCATGGGGAATTCGTTTGTGCGGCGCACAATAATAAGCCGTCTATACCGCCAAACACAATCCTGGCTTGGCATGGCTCGCGCGTCATGCCTTCGGCTTGGCATATCCGGCCAGCAGGAGCAGGGCCAGGATAGCGGCGACGGCGGCGAGCAGCAGGCTCATGGCGGTGATTTCCGGTGGCGGCCAACAAAAGTAGGCCGCCCGTACCGCCACGCGCAAATAACCGATCAGCTTCGCTTATAACGCGTCACGATGTGGTCGCCGAGCATCTGCAGTGCCTGCACCAGTACGATCAGCAACACCACGGTGACCAGCATGTAGTCGGACTTGTAGCTGAGATAGCCGTAGCGGTAGGCCAGGTCACCGAGGCCGCCGGAACCGATCGCGCCGCCCATCGCGGTGTAGCCGACCAGCGCGATCGCGGTGACCGTGATGCCGGCGAACAGGCCGCCGCGGGCTTCCGGCAGCAGCACGTGGCGCACGATCTGCCACAGGCTGGCGCCCATTGCCTGGCTGGCTTCGATCACGCCCCGCTGCACCTCGTGCAGCGCGGTCTCCACCAGCCGCGCGAAGAACGGCGCCGCGCCGATCACCAGCGGCGGGATCGCGCCGCGGATGCCCAGTTTGCTGCCGACCAGGGCGTAGGTGAGCGGCATCAGCACGATCATCAGGATGATGAACGGCACCGAGCGCAGGATGTTCACCAGCAGCGAGGTGATGGCGTAGAGCTTCGGCATCGGCCGCAGCTGGCCCTTGCCGGTGAGGTACAGCAGCACGCCCAGCGGCAGGCCGATCAGCACGGTGAGGGCGAGCGAACCGCCCAGCATCAGCAGGGTGTCGACGCAGGCGCGGCCGATCTCGCCCCAGTCGTCGATGTTTGGAAAAAGTTTCTGCAGCGGGTTCATCGGTGCAGCTCCTCGATCTCGATACCGGCCTCGCGCAACATGGCCAGTGCAGCGTCCGTCCGTTCGCCCTGCATCGCCAGGGTGAGCTGGCCGTAGGGCAGCTCCTTGATATGGTCGATGCGCCCGGCGAGCAGGTTGAACTCCACTCCGGTCTCGCGCGCCACCCGGCTCAGCGAAGGACTCAGCGTGGCGTCGCCGCGGAAGCTCAGGCGCAGGATGCGGCCGTCGACCCGGGTGAACGGCGCCAGTTCGCTGGCGGCCTCCTCGGGCAGCGCCTCGTTGACAAAGCGCTTCGTGGTGGGGTGCTGCGGGTGCAGGAATACGTCGGCGACCGCGCCGCGCTCGACGATGGCGCCCGCGTCGAGCACCGCCACGCGGTCGCACACGCGGCGTACCACGTCCATCTCGTGGGTGATCAGCACGATGGTGAGCTTCAGCTCGCGGTTGATCTCGGCCAGCAGTTCCAGCACCGAGGCGGTGGTCTGCGGGTCGAGCGCACTGGTGGCCTCATCGCACAGCAGGACGGTGGGCCGGTTGGCCAATGCACGGGCGATGCCGACGCGCTGCTTCTGGCCGCCGGAAAGTTGCGAGGGGTACTTGTCGGCGTGGGCGGCCAATCCCACCCGCGCCAGCAGTTCGTCGACGCGCGCGCGGATGACGCCGGCGTCGCGTTCGCCGGTCAGCCGCAGCGGGAACGCCACGTTGTCCGCCGCCGTCTGCGAGGCGAGCAGGTTGAAGTGCTGGAAGATCATGCCGATCCGCCGGCGCTGCGCGCGCAGCGCCGGTTCGGCCAGCGTGGTCATCTCGGTGTCGCCCACGAAGATGCGCCCGCCGCTGGGCCGTTCGAGCAGGTTGATCAGCCGTATCAGCGTCGATTTGCCGGCACCGGACAGACCGATGATGCCGAACACCTCGCCGTCCATGATGTCGAGGCTGAACGGCTGCAGCGCGGGCATGTCCCTGCCGTCGACGCGGTAGGACTTGTGGACATCGACAAAGCGGATCACGGCGGGGAAGTGGCCTGCGGACGGGTGCGCCATTCTATGCCACGGGAAGCTGTGCCACGGGCAGCGGCGGCGGTGGCGTATGCTGCGGGATTGATCCATCACGACGGAGTCCGTCCATGTCCAGCGTTTACGATTTCACCGTTCGCGATATCGACGGCAACCCGCGCTCGCTTGCCGAATGGCGCGGCAAGACCCTGCTGATCGTCAATGTGGCATCCAAATGCGGCTTCACCCCGCAATACCAGGGGCTGGAGACGCTGTGGCAGGACCAGCGCGACCTGGGCCTGGTGGTGCTCGGTTTCCCGTGCGATCAGTTCGGCCACCAGGAACCCGGCGACGAGGCCGAGATCAAGACGTTCTGCAGCACCCAGTACGACGTGACCTTTCCGTTGTTCGCCAAGCTCGAGGTCAACGGCGAGCACGCCGATCCGCTGTACAAATGGCTGAAGAGCGAAGGCAAGGGCATTCTCGGCAGCGAGTCGATCAAGTGGAACTTCACCAAGTTCCTGGTCGACGCGGACGGCCAGGTGGTGAAGCGTTACGCCTCTACCGACACGCCGGAAAAGATCGGCAAGGACACGCGGGCCCGGCTGGGCGGTTGACGGTCCGATCATGGCGGCCTGATGCGCTTCTGCTAACCTTGCCGGTCCTCGTCGCCGGTGGGTGGCGCCGAACCTTTCACGAGACCATCATGCAGATTGCCCAGAACGCCGTTGCCGCCTTCCATTACACGCTGACCGACGACGATGGCCAGGTCATCGACAGCTCCGCGGGCCGCGAGCCGCTGACCTACCTGCATGGCAGCGGCCATATCGTGCCGGGCCTGGAAAAACAGATGGAAGGCCGCGCCGCCGGCGACAAGTTCACCGCCCACGTGGCGCCCGAGGAAGGTTACGGCGTGCGCCACGAGGAGCTGATGCAGGAAGTGCCGCGCGCGGCATTCCAGGGCGTCGAGGACATCCAGCCCGGCATGCAGTTCCAGGGCAACGGCCCGGAAGGCCAGGTCAACGTCACCGTCACCAAGGTCGAGAACGACGTGGTGTTCATCGACGCCAACCACCCGTTGGCCGGCAAGACCCTGCACTTCGCCATCGAGGTGACCGACGTGCGCGGCGCCACCGCGGAAGAACTGGCGCACGGCCACGTACACGGCGCCGGCGGCCACCACCACTGATCGCGGCTGCTGCCGCAACGCGAAGGCCCGGTGCTTGCACCGGGCCTTCGCCGTTCCACCCTCCGCCCTAATACCAGTCGAGCAGCGACACGCCCAGGCCGAGGTAGGTGGCGTTGTGGTTGTAGTCGATCATGCTTTCGCCGTAGCCCTTGAACACCTCCATGTAGCCGCGCAGGTTGCCGGCGACCGGGAAGCTCCAGCTGAAGCGCGCCGAGCCGTGGCTGCGGTTGCCGCCGCGCAGCGAATGGCGCAGCAGCATGCCGAACTCCTGGCCGCGCCATTCGTGCACGACCTGCATCTCGCCGCGGCCCATGTAGTCGCTGATGTCGGGGTTGTTGTCGTCGCGGCGCGCCTCCGGGACGCGCCACCACGGGCGCAGCATCACGGCCCAGCCGTCGCGCTCGAAGCCGACGCTGGCGATCACCCGGTTCCAGCTGCGCGACAGCGGATTGCTGCGGCCGTTGGACTGGTGGTTGAAGCCGATGCCGAGCATCCGCCCCTCCCAGCCCAGCGCCTGGTAGTGGGTGTCGAACACCAGCATCGCCTCGGGCTCGTAGTTGGTTTCGCGGAACGGCCGCGAGGCCTTGGCGTTGTACACCTGCCAGCGCGAGGACTGGGTATAGCCCACCCACAGGTCGCCGGCGTCGCCGAATACGCCCTGCCACAGCTTGGTCTTCAGGCTGAGCTGGAACTTCATCTCCGCGTTGTCCAGCTGTTCTCCCGGGCCCGGCACGGTGTTGTCCGGGTTCGGGCTGTGCGGTCGCTTGTTCTGGTTGCTGGTGGCGAAAACCGGCAGCGCATAGACCGGCTTGTAGCCGCGGATGTTGAAGGTGCCGAGCTTGCTTTCCGGTGACAGTTCCCAGCGGCTGTCGAGCAGCGACAGTGGGGTCGCCACTTCGCGGTTGGTTTCCGCGCTGGCGGAGACCTTCGGATGATCGCGACTGAAAATGCCCGGCGTGGCGGTGGTCTGGTCGATGCGCTTCTGCGCGATCGGCAGGTTGACCCGGCCGGTGGCGTGGTCGTAGCAGGCCAGCCGCTGGGCATCGCTCTCGATCGCGGTGCAGGCGCGGATGTCGGTGGGGTCGGGGTTCTGCGCGTGCGCGGCGCTGGCCAGGGCGCCGGCGCACAGCGCCATCAGGACGGCCGCGGTCGGACGTTTCATGGAGGAAAGTTCCTGGCGGGTCGGCGGACCAGTTTAGCGGAGCGAGCGCGGACGGCGGTGATCGGCACATGAAAACGCCGGCCGCGCGTGCGACCGGCGTCTGTGGCGTGGAGGCTCACTTGTCGTCGGTCCAGCGCTTGTACTCGCTCTTGCTGATGCGCCCGTCACGGTTGCGGTCGGCGTGCAGGAAGTCATTGGCAAGCAGGGGGTAGGCCGAGGCCTGTTCCTCGCTGATGTATTTCCCGCCACCGGACAGCTGCTCGAAACTCGGCGCCGGGCCGGCCGGCGGGGGCGGAGGCATGCTCGAACGCACCTCCAACTGGCCCGCCGGCGTGTTCATGGTGGCCGTGTCGACTTGGCTGGTCGGTGCCGCTGCCGCCGTGCCGGCCGCTGGCGGTGTCGGCGGGACGGTTTGCGGCGGCAGCGGTTGCGGCGCCGTGTCCGTGGGCGATGGCGGAGGCGTCTGCGGCGGCATGTCCTGCTGCGCGATCAGGCTGCCGGCGAACAGCAGGGTGCCGGCGGCGAGGGCGCTCAATAATGGCTTGCGGGATTTCATCATCGGTACTCCATGCCAGAATGATCGGCGGAGTTGTGCGGTGCCCTGCACTCCATCGAGCGGGCGTTCTCCTGCCGATTCGCGTTTCACGCTAACAGGGGCCTTGTAAATGCCGACTCAATATCCAGGTCACGAAGTCGTGAAGGCAGGCGGCCATTGGGCGCCGCTTCAGGTGATGGCCACGTGTTGAGCCTGGCGCAGGCGCGGGCGCTGCAGCTGTCGGCGCAGGGCCTGCTGCAGGCGCCGCGACGACGGCCCCGGCGCGACGACGTGGTGGCGGCGGTCGCGCGCATGCGCCTGCTGCAGATCGACACCATCCACGTGGTGGCGCGCAGCCCCTACCTGGTGCTGCATTCGCGCCTGGGCGATTACCCGGCGGCCTGGCTGGACGAGGCGCTCGCGCAAGGCCGGTTGGCCGAGTGCTGGGCGCATGAGGCATGTTTTGTCAGCGCCGCCGATGTCGCCTGGCACCGTGGCGGCCATGATCACCGCGCGCATCACTGGGCGCATCGCCATGCGGCGCGCATGCACCGCGAGCAACGTGCCGACATGGATGCGCTGCTGCAGTCGATTCGTGCCTCCGGCCCGGTGCGGGCAGCCGATTTCTCGCGCAGGGCCGGCGTCGCCAAGGCGGGCTGGTGGGAGTGGAAACCGGAGAAGCGCTGGCTGGAGGCGTGGTTCGCACTGGGCGAGCTGATGGTGGCGCGGCGCGACAACTTCCAGCGCGTCTACGATCTGGCCGAAAACGTGCTGGCCCGGCTCGAGCCGCCGTTCGATCCGGCCTTTGCGCCTTCGGCGGCGCAACAGCGCGAACGCTTCATCCTCGACAGCGTGCGTGCGCTGGGGGTGACGCAGGCGGCCTGGGTCGCCGACTACTTCCGCCTGAAGCCGAAGGTCGGCGAGCGCGAACTGGCGCCGCTGGTGGCCAGCGGCGAACTGCTGGCGGTGCCGGTGGAGGGCTGGCACACTCCCGGCTATGTGCACCGCGACCATGCCGCAACGCTGGCCCAGGCACTGGCGGGGCGCCTGCGCGCCACGCGTACCGTGCTGCTGTCGCCGTTCGACCCGCTGGTATGGGACCGGGCGCGCGCCCAGGCCATGTTCGGTTTCGAGTACACCATCGAGTGCTACACGCCGGCGCCGAAGCGCCGCTACGGCTACTTCGTGCTGCCGATCCTGCATCGGGGCCGGCTGATCGGCCGGCTCGACGCCAAGGCCCACCGTGACAGCGGCGTGTTCGAGGTCAAGGCCGTGTTCCTGGAGCCCGGGGTGTCGCCCCAGCCGGCACTGGTGCAGGCGGTGGCCGCAGCGATCGCCGATACCGCGCGCTGGCACGGCACCCCAAAGATCCGGCTGGGGCGCACTTCGCCGGCCGCGCTGGCGCGGCCGTTGCGCGCGGCATGGCGGCACGTGGGCTGACGGGCATCTTTCCTGTCTGATCCCGGATCCCGAGCGATCTACGGTGTGCCGCTCCCGGGTGCGGGATTCTCCGCGCACGACTTGCCGTGCAGGGCCTGGCGCAGCTGGCTGGCCAGCGAGTTGCAGCGCGCCGCCAGCTGTGGCCGGATGTCTGGGTTCTTCGAGTCGCGCAGCAGGCTACTGCGCATCGCCTCGTAGCGGGATTGCAACTGGTTCTGCGGGAAGATCGCCGCCGCGCGATGGCAGGCCAGATAGCTGGCCAGGTAGTCGTCGCAGGCGGCGATGCCGGTGTCCTCGGACAGGTCGGGTTTGGCGGCGGCGGGCTTGCTGGAAGCGCTGCGGGCACGCTCCCGTTCCCGCTGAGGGGAAGCCTTGTGGGCGGACACGGACGGGCTTGCCGCGCTGGCGCTGGCCGTTGTCGTGGTCCGTGTGGTCTCATGGGGCGCGCCGCAAGCCGCCAGCAGGCCTACGAGCGCGCTGGTCAGGATCAGGCGGGACAGTGCTGGCATGGCTCTTCTCCAGGTGGCGACCGTGCCGGCCGGGTGGCGGGCGGATCCGGGGACTGTCTGCCACTAGACTGCGCCGAAGGTCAAGAAAATCTGAATTTGTCGCCGCAGCGGTGCGGAACGGTGAACCGGCTCCATTCCGTTCGGCCCGGTTGTGCCGTTATGATCCGTCCACTGAGTTTGCCGGGGTCAGCAGAGTTTGTGGCCCGATGCTGCCGATCCGCGATCTGCCTCATCGTTCACCCCTGGGTTGTTTCCTTGCACACCAGTCAAGCCGGCCGGTCGCCTCGCGGCGGCTGTCCATAAACCCTGTGGAGTGATTAAACATGTCTGATCGTCAGGTGGGTACCGTCAAGTGGTTCAACGACGCCAAGGGCTTCGGTTTCATTGCCCGCGACAATGGCCCGGACGTTTTCGTGCATTTCCGCGCCATTACCGGCAGCGGCTTCAAGAGCCTGCAGGAAGGCCAGCAGGTCTCGTTCAAGGTGGTGCAGGGCCAGAAGGGTCTGCAGGCCGAGGAAGTGACCCCCGCCTGAGCGCCCTGCGATGCAGCAAAAACCGGACAGGGATGCCCGGTTTTTTCCGGCCTGGATAATGTCCCCGGCAGCCCGCTTGACAAATCACTCGCCGGCTGAAAATCCGTTATGCTTGGGCCGCTGCGTCTGCTTGGCTACGTGAGTGCCCGGTAAGGATTTCCTGAATCCGACTGTTGCACCGGACCCTGCATGCTCAGTAAACGTCGGCCCGCAGGGGCCGGTTTGTCTCAGCGTCTGGATAGGATCGGAGTGAGTCATGTCGGATCGTGAAGTAGGTACCGTCAAGTGGTTCAACGACGCCAAGGGTTTCGGCTTCATCAGCCGTGAGAACGGCCCTGACGTATTCGTGCATTTCCGCGCCATCACCGGCTCGGGTTTCAAAAGCCTTCAGGAAGGCCAGAAGGTGAGCTTCAAGGTCGTCGACGGCCAGAAGGGCTTGCAGGCCGAAGACGTCACCCCGGTCTGAGGCGGTGACGGCATCCGTTTGAAGAGGTCGGCGCAAGCCGGCCTCTCTTTTGTGGTGGCGGGGACAATTCGCTAGCCTGCAGCCATGGCCGACCCCTCCATCGACAGCATCCCCGCCGCGGCTGAGTCGCTGGTGCTTCCGGCAACCGCCGCCGACGGTGCCCGTTTCGAACTGCTGGCCGTGTGTCCGGCCGCGGCTTGGCAGCGCCTGCTGTACTGGATTCCGGCGATGGGCATACCGGCCCGGCATTACCTGCCGCTGGCGCAAGCGCTGGCGGCGCGGGGCATCGCGGTGGTGCTGCACGAGTGGCGTGGCATCGGCTCCAGCGACCGACGCGCCGGCCGTGGTAGCAACTGGGGTTATCGCCAGTTGCTGCAGGACGACCTGCCCGCTGGCCTAGCCACCGTGCGCCAGCGCTGGCCGCAGGCGAGCTGCCTGCTCGGCGGGCACAGCCTGGGCGGCCAGCTCGGCCTGCTCTACGCCAGCCTGCATCCGTGCGACTTCACTGGCTTGCTGCTGGTGGCCAGCGGTTCGCCGTACTGGCGATGCTTCCGGCATGGCGGGCTGATTCGGCAGGCTTATGTGCTGGCGCCCCTGCTGGCCGGGCTGATGGGTTACCTGCCCGGACGGCGGCTCGGCTTCGGCGGCAACGAGGCGCGCGGGGTGATCGCCGACTGGGCGCGCAGCGGGCGCACTGGCCGCTACGCGGCGAGCGGGATGACGCAGGATTTCGAACGTCAGCTGGCCGCGCTGCCATTGCCGTTGCTGGCGCTGCGGCTGCAGGAGGACTGGCTGGGTCCAGCGGCGTCGCTGGAGTGGCTGCTGGGCAAGCTGGGGCCGGGCGCACGGCGCGTGGAAACGATCGCACGCGACGACCTCGGCGGCCAGCCGGCCGACCATTTCGGCTGGATGGGGACGCCCGTGCCGGTCGCCGCGCGCATTGCCGACTGGCTGGCCGCGCCGGACGCAGCGTTTGTCGCAGGCGACAGCGCGGCGGGTTGATTCGGCGCGGGCCCGACTGCATGTCGAGGTACCCACGTCACCGGATACCCCCTATGAAACTGTTCGATCCGTTCACCCAGCGCAGCCTGAGCCTGCGCAACCGCCTGGTGGTCTCGCCGATGTGCGAATACTCCGCCGTCGACGGCGTGCCGAACGACTGGCACCTGGTGCACCTTGGAAGCCGCGCGGTGGGCGGCGCGGGGGCGGTGATCGCCGAGGCCACCGCGGTCTCCGCCGAAGGCCGCATCTCGCCGCAGGACACCGGCCTGTGGAACCAGACCCAGGTGGACGCCTGGCAGCCGATCACCCGCTTCATCAAGGCGCATGGCGCGGTCGCCGGCGTGCAACTGGCGCACGCCGGGCGCAAGGCCAGCACGCTGCGGCCGTGGGAAGGGCACGGCCCGGTGCCGAGCGGACAGGGCGACTGGCGCATCGTGGCGCCCTCGGCGCTGCCGTTCGACGACGGCTGGCAGGTTCCGCAGGCGCTGGACGAGGCCGGCGTCCAGACGGTGATCGCGGATTTTCGCGAAACCACCCGGCGCGCGCTGGCGGCGGGCTTCGAGCTGGTTGAAGTGCACGCCGCGCACGGCTACCTGCTGCACCAGTTCCTGTCGCCGCTGAGTAACCGGCGTGACGATCGCTATGGCGGCAGCTTCGACAACCGTACCCGGCTGCTGCGCGAGGTGCTTGCTGCCGTGCGCGAGGCGTGGCCGGCCGAACTGCCGTTGTGGCTGCGCATCTCGGCGACGGACTGGGCCGACGGCGGCTGGACGGCGGCGGAAAGCGTGGAGCTGGCGCGCCAGGTGCGGGCGCTGGGCGTGGACCTGATCGACGTCTCCAGCGGCGGCCTGGTGCCGCACGCGAAGATTCCGCTGGGGCCGGGTTACCAGGTGCCGTTCGCCGGGCAGATCCGCCGCGAGGCCGGTGTCGCCACCGGTGCGGTGGGGTTGATCACCGGCGCGGAGCAGGCCGCACAGATCGTCGCCACCGGCGAGGCCGACGTGGTGCTGATTGCGCGCGAGAGCCTGCGCGACCCGTACTTCCCGCGGCGCGCGGCACAGCGGCTGGGTGCGAAGATCGACCCGCCAGTGCAATATCAGCGGGCCTGGTAATCATCGAGGAGAACGTGATGGACGCTGCACCTGCCCTGATCGAAGGTACCCGTCTGCATGACCTCGGCGACGGCTTCATGGTGCGCCGCATGCTGCCGGTATTGCTGGCGCGGCACGTCGGCCCGTTCGTGTTCTACGACCACATGGGGCCGGTCACCTTTGCCGCCGGCAACGGCATGAACGTGCGGCCGCATCCGCACATCGGCCTGGCTACGGTGACCTGGCTGTTCGACGGCGTGATCCGCCATCGCGACAGCATTGGCAGCCTGGCCGATATCCACCCCGGCGCGGTGAACTGGATGACCGCCGGCCATGGCATTGCCCATTCCGAGCGCACGCCGCCGGAGGCGCGTCAGGGCAGCCAGCTGTTGCATGGCATCCAGGTCTGGGTGGCGCTGCCACAGGCCGACGCCGAGGTGGCGCCGGAATTCCACCATCACGACAGCGACGCGTTGCCGCGGATTCGCCAGTCCGGCGTCGAGGCGGTGTTGATCGCGGGGACTGCCTACGGCGAACGTTCGCCGGTGAAGGTGTTCGCGCCGATGTTTTTCCTCGAAGTGCGGCTGGAGGCCGGCGCCGAACTGGCGTTGCCGCCGGAACACGCCGAGCGCGGTGTGCATGTGGTCGAGGGCGCGGTGCGCTGGGGCGAGCTGGAGATTGGCGCGCAGCAGATGGCGGTGCAGGCCGGCCCGTCGGCGCCGACGCTGCGTGCGCACGAGGCCAGCCGCCTGATGTTGTTCGGCGGCGCGCCGCTGGATGGCGAACGGCACCTGTGGTGGAACTTCGTGGCCAGCACGCGCGAGCGCATCGAGCAGGCCAAGGCCGACTGGCGCGAGGGGCGCTTCCCGAAAGTGGCCGGCGACGACAAGGAATTCATCCCGCTGCCGGAGTAGGCGCACGCGGATTGCCTTGCCTCGTAGGGCGGACACTGTCCGCCGCTCTCGGCTTCAACAAGGCAAAGGCCGGCGGGCAGTGCCCGCCCTACAGCGCGCACGGATCGGTTGAGTGGCAGAATCGGCGCGTCCCGCCGCGGAGCAGAAACATGTCCGGCTACAGCAGCTTCACCGAGTTCTATCCGTTCTACCTCAGCGAGCACGGCAACCGCATTTGCCGCCGGATGCACTTCATCGGCAGCACGCTGGTGCTGGCGGTGATCGTGCTGGCCCTGGCAAGTGGTCAGCTGCGCTGGCTGTGGCTGGCGCCGGTGTTCGGCTATGGCTTTGCCTGGATCGGTCACTTCGCGTTCGAGAAGAACCGCCCGGCCACGTTCAAACACCCGCTGTACAGCCTGATGGGCGACTGGGTGATGTACGGCCAGATGCTGCGCGGCAGGATCCGCTTCTGACGATTTTCTCCCTCCCCTGCTCGCAGGGGAGGGCCGGGGTGGGGTGCTCTTCGCCTCAGCGGTACTGCTGGTGGCAGCTCTTGCAGGTCTCGCCGACCGGCTCGATCGCGGCCGTCACCGCTTCGCAGCTCGCTGGCGCGGCCTGCACGGCCTGGTGCAGGCGTTCCTGCAACTGGGTGGCATCGTCGGTGAAGGCCTTTTCGTCGATGCCGAACACCGGCATGACGTCGCTGGCGGTGGACTCCAGGCGGGCCAGGTGATGTTGCACCTTCGCCGGGTCGCACTGCTTCGCCTTGATCGCGTTCTTCAGTTCACCCACGTGGTAGCCCATGGTTTCCATCACCGCCTTCGGCATCGGGTTGCGCGCGGCCAGCGCATTCATCACGTTGGCCGTGCCGATCACACCGATCACCAGGCCAAGCAGGATCAGCAGGGCTGCACGCATCGCTACGATTCCGAGGTTGGGAAACCCGCAGGATAGCGCGGCCCGTCGCACGTCATCCGCGCAGGCACGATAAAATGGCGCCTTTGCAACAGGATTCCCCGGTGACCCACGCAGATACGACCACGCACCCGCCCGGCGGCACCACCGGCGCGGCGACGTTCCCGGCCGAACGCTTCGCCGGCGTCGAGCGGCTGTACGGCAGCGGCAGCGTGGCCGCGCTGGCAGGCAAGCACGTCTGCGTGATCGGCATCGGCGGCGTCGGCTCGTGGGCGGTCGAGGCGCTCGCGCGCAGTGGCGTGGGGCAGCTCACCCTGATCGACGCCGATGAGGTCTGTGTGTCCAACACCAACCGCCAGCTGCACGCGCTGGACGGCGAGTACGGCAAGCCCAAAGTAGGCGTAATGGCGGCGCGCGCCCACGCGATCAACCCGACTATCCGGCTGGAGGCGGTCGAGCGTTTCCTCACCCCGTCCACGCTGGATGAACTGCTCGACCGCGGCTACGACGTGGTGCTGGACGCCTGCGACGCGTTCCGCGTGAAGCTCGAAACGATCGCCTGGTGCCGCCGGCGCAAGCTGCCGATCGTCAGCGTGGGTTCGGCCGGCGGGCGTACCGACCCGACCCAGATCCGCGTGCGCGACCTCTCGCGCACCGAACACGACGCGATGTTCAGCCTGATCCGCAAGAAGCTCCGCGCCGACTTCAACTTTCCGCGCAACCCGGATCGCTATTTCGGCGTTTCAGCCGTCTATTCGCTGCAGAACGTGCAGTATCCGCAACCGGACGGCACGGTCTGCGGCACCCGCCCGCCCGGCGGCGACGCGATGAACCTGGCCTGCGGCGGTGGGCTGGGCGCGGCCACCCATGTCACCGGCGCCTTCGCGTTCGCGGCGGTGGGCAAAGTGCTGGAGAAGCTGATGGGGTGACTGGACACGGGCGCGCGCGCCCGTGTCCACATGTAGAGACGGCCGGCCGGCGTCAGGTCAAACTCGCCATGCGGTTCTCGCGTCCGGGCGGAGAATGGCTACAAATTGCCAGGCTTGTCGGCCGGTGGGTTGCCATCCGAGGTCTTGTCATCCGGGGTCTTGTCCGTAGCCGCCTTGCCCTCGCTGGCGGAAACCGGAATCAGGGCGCCCACCGAGGTGGTGCCGACCGGATCCGTCTTGAATTTCGGGTCGTAGGGATTGTCGCTTTCGCGGAACTGCTGATAGGCCACCACGCCATGCATGTCATGCCCACTGGTGATCTCGAAGCCTGTGGTGTCCGTATGCAAGGGCGTGCCCGTCATGCTTTTGCCCGTCCTGGGAGCCGAGGGGCCGCCTGTCGAGCCGACCTTCAGCGGCCCGGTGGCGCCGCCGGTGCGTGAGCCGGTCATGCCTGCGCGCACCTGGGCCCAGCGCACCTTGGCCCGGTGCAGGGCGGTGGCGTCGCCGTAAGTAGGCTTCAGCTGGTTCCACAGAGTATCGACCCGGGCGAAGTCGGCTTCGCTCAGCGGCGTGATCATCAGGTTGCGCGTCGCGACGTATTGCGGTGTGTTGCGCTCAGCCGCCAGAACCATCCAGGCGGCGCCCAGCGGCCGATCCACCGGCACCCCCTGGCCGCGGTAATACATCACCCCGAGGTTGTATTCGGCCGGCTTGTACGCCCATGACGCCGCGACCTTGTACATGTCGATCGCGTAGCGGTAGTTCTTCTGCTCGTAGGCGCGGGCGGCTATCCTGAAAAAATACACGCCCGGCCTGGCATCGCTCTCGGGGCTGGTGAAGTCCTCGTTCGGCGAGGCGCCGAAGTTCGGGTCACTGTCGTACGAGGGCGCGGCGGTGGAGGGAAGGTAGGCTGGAGAAGCTGGGGTGCTGGTAGCCGCGGCGCCGCTTTGCCCCCAGGCCGGCAGCGCCATGGTGAGCGCCAGGCCAGCAAGCATCCATGCGCAGGTGCCGGAAACACGTTCCATGACCATGAGCGATCTCCTTTCACCAGGTTGGTGACCATGGGATATACGCCTGGGGTGATCGGTGATGCAAGCCCGGCCCAGGTCATGCCGGCTCGCCATCCGCTCGCTGGAGCGTCCCGCGATCGAACTCCACAGGATGTGTCCGGGGGCTTGCGGTGATCGCGGTGCGCTCCGTGACCGCGCACATCCCGCTCATCCGCACGCGCCTGCTCGCTTACCAGCCCATGTAATGCCCACCGTTGATCGCCAGGTTGGCGCCTGTGATCCAGGCGGCCTGGTCGCCGGTGAAGAAGGCCACCGCGTGGGCGATCTCCTCCGGCTTGCCGAGGCGGCCGACCGGGATCTGCGCCACGATCTTCTCGCGCACTTCCTCCGGCACCGCCATCACCATGTCGGTGCCGACATAGCCGGGCGAGACGGTATTCACGGTGATGCCGAACTTCGCGTTCTCCTGCGCCAGCGAGATGGTGAAGCCGTGCATGCCGGCCTTCGCCGCGGCGTAGTTGGCCTGGCCGTACTGGCCCTTCTGGCCGTTGATCGAGCTGATCTGCACGATGCGGCCCCACTTGCGCGCGCGCATGCCCTCGATCACCGGGCGGGTGACGTTGAAGCAGGCGTTGAGGTTGGTGTTGATCACGTCCGTCCACTGCTGGTAATTCATCTTGTGGAAGGTGGTGTCGCGGGTGATGCCGGCGTTGTTGACCAGGATGTCGACCGCGCCGCACTTCTCCTCGATCGCCTGGATCATCGCCGCGCAGGCGACGGGGTCGGAGACGTCGCCGGACACCATGCACACCTCGATGCCATCGGCCGCCATCGCCTTGCGCCAGACTTCGGCCTTGCCCGGGTCACGATAATTGGTGGCCACCCGATGTCCCTGTCCGGCGAGGTAGCGAACGATCGCGCTGCCGATGCCGCCGGTGCCGCCTGTGACCAATGCCGTGCGCTGCGTCATGTCCTTGGAACTCCTGTGCAGGTGAAGCGTGGACTGTCGCGCCGGAGCATGGCGAGGGCATGTTTCAGCCGCTGTCGCCAGGCGCCGGCGCGTCCGGCATTTATAGCGTTTCAGGCGAAAGAGTGACCGCTGCAATGCGGCAAATCCGCCGGCTCGAAGTTGGCCAGCGCCTGGGCCAGCAGGTCGCCGGCATCGGCTGCCATGGCCGGCGCCGGCACGCGCAGGAACGCCAGCGCCCGCCGCAGCGCCGGCAGCGGATCGGCCGGGTCGACCGGAAACGCCCGCTCGGACTTCGACAGCTTGCGCCCCTCCGCATCGAGCACCAGCGGCAGGTGGCGATACCCCGGCGTGGGCAGGCCGAGGCAGCGCTGCAGCCAGATCTGCCGCGCGGTGGAGTCGAGCAGGTCCTGCCCGCGCACCACCTCGGTGATGCCTTGGAAGGCGTCGTCGACCACACAGGCGAGCTGGTAGGAATAAAGGCCCTCGACCCGGCGGACCACGAAGTCACCCACGTCGTCGCGCAGGTTCTGCTGCTGCGGACCCTGCAGCGCGTCGTCGAAGGCGATGGTGATATCCGGCACGTGCAATCGCCAGGCCGGCGCCTGGCCGGGCTGCGGCAGTGCGACGCAGCGGCCATCGCGGTGGATGCCGCCGGCGCCGGCCAGTTCGCTGCGACTGCACCAGCAGGGGAACACCTGGCCGGCCACGCGCAGCTGTTCGAACGCCGCGTCGTAGGCGGCGATGCGCCGTGACTGGAACAACGCCGGCGCGTCGGCGACCAGGCCGAACGCCGGCAGCGCGGCGAGGATGCCGGCGGCCGAGCCGGGAACCTCGCGCGGCGGGTCGATGTCTTCCACCCGCAGCAGCCACTCGCCGCCGGCATGCCGCGCGCACAGCCAGCTGCCCACCGCGGCGACCAGCGAGCCGAAGTGCAGTTGCCCGGTGGGCGAGGGGGCGAAGCGACCGCGGTGGATCATCGGCGCATTCTAGGGTAGCGGCGCGTGCCCGGTCGCCGCCCGCAACCCTTGAAAGCGGTCGCTTGCGCCCCGAATCTTGAGCCACGGTTTTTCCGTTTCCTTCATGACTGCCACAGAGAGACAGCCATGCGTCGCATCGCATTGTTCATTGCTACCAACCTTGCCGTCCTGCTCCTGCTGAGCATCGTCCTCCGCCTGTTCGGCATCGACCAGATGGCCGCCGCCCGCGGTTACGGCGGCATGGGCGGCCTGCTGGCCTACGCCGCCGTGTTCGGCATGGGCGGCGCCTTCATTTCGCTGGCGATGTCCAAATGGATGGCCAAGATGTCCACCGGCGCGCGGGTGATCGAGCAGCCGCAGAACGAGACCGAGCGCTGGCTGGTCGACACCGTGCGCCGCCACGCGCAGAACGCCGGCATCGGCATGCCCGAGGTGGCGATCTACGACGCGCCGGAAATGAACGCGTTCGCTACCGGCATGACCAAGAACAGCTCGCTGGTGGCGGTCAGCTCCGGTCTTCTGCAACAGATGAACCGCGAGCAGGCCGGCGCCGTACTCGGCCACGAGATCGGCCACGTGGCGAACGGCGACATGGTCACCCTGACCCTGATCCAGGGCGTGCTGAACACGCTGGTGATCCTGGCCGCGCGCATCGTGGGCCGGTTGGTCGACAGTTGGATGAGCGGCGGTCGCGACGACCGCGAAGGCGGTACCGGCATAGGCTATTTCGTGACCGTGATTGTGCTGCAGCTGGTGTTCGGCCTGTTCGCCTCGGTCATCGTGGCCGCGTTTTCGCGCTGGCGCGAGTTCCGCGCCGACGCGGCGGGCGCGCAGTTTGCCGGCCGCGGTGCGATGATCTCGGCACTGCAGCGGCTGCAGGCCAACCACGGCGAGAACACGCTGCCGCAGACGATCGCCGCGTTCGGCATCTCCGGTCCGCTGGCCGACGGCTTCAGGCGCCTGTTCATGAGCCACCCGCCGCTGGAGGAGCGCATCGCCGCGCTGCAGCGCAGCGCGTAAGAATGGTTGCACCATAGACCCCACATTCGTCATTCCGGCGCAGGCCGGAATCGCATTTCCAGTACGACCACGCAAAGACGCAAGTGCGATTCCGGCCTGCGCCGGAATGACGATCCAAAACGTCAACGCAACAACGGAACATCCACGCATGAACGCACCCGCCGAAACCCGCAAATTCGAAGCCGAAGTCGCCCAGGTACTGCACCTGGTCACCCACTCGCTGTACTCGCACAAGGAAATTTTCCTGCGCGAGCTGATCTCCAACGCCTCCGACGCCTGCGACAAGCTGCGCTTCGAGTCGATCGCCAAGCCCGAGTTGATGGCCGGCGACAGCGAACTGCACATCGACGTCAGCTGGGATCCGGATGCGCGCACCGTCACCGTGCGCGACAACGGCATCGGCATGAGCCGCGACGAGGTGGTGGCGAACATCGGCACCATCGCCAGCTCCGGCACACGCCGTTTCCTGGAGGCGATGTCGGGCGAACAGAAGGCCGACGCGCGCCTGATCGGCCAGTTCGGTGTGGGCTTCTATTCCGCCTTCGTGGTCGCGGACAAGGTCACCGTGCTCAGCCGTCGCGCCGATACGCCGGCCGCCGAGGGCGTGAAGTGGGAAAGCGACGGCAAGGGCGAGTACACCCTGGAACCGGTCGAGCTGGCCGAGCGCGGCACCGCCGTGATCCTGCACCTGAAGGCCGGCGAGGATCAGTTCCTCAGCCGCTGGCAGCTGCGCGCGCTGATCACCCGCTACTCCGACCACGTGGCGTTCCCGATCCGCATGCCAACCGAAAAGGACGGCAAGCCCACCGACGAATTCGAGACCATCAACGCCGCCTCGGCGCTGTGGACCAAGCCGAAGTCGGAGATCAGCGACGCGGACTACCAGAGCTTCTACAAGTCGCTCGGCCACGACTTCAACGACGCGCTGGCGTGGACGCACAACCGCGTCGAAGGCAGCCAGAGCTTCACCACCCTGCTGTACCTGCCGTCGCAGCCGCCGTTCGACCTGATGATGGGCGGCCGCGACGAGCGCAAGGGCCTGAAGCTCTACATCAAGCGCGTCTTCATCATGGACGCCGCCGAGGAGCTGCTGCCGAACTACCTGCGCTTCGTGCGCGGCGTGGTCGACGCCGACGACCTGCCGCTCAACGTCAGCCGCGAGATCCTGCAGCACAACCGCCAGCTCGAGCGGATCAAGGCCGCCTGCGTCAAGCGCGTGCTCGACCTGATCGAAAAGCTGGCCAAGGATGAGCCGGAGAAGTTCGCCACCTTCTACAGAGCCTTCGGCAACACGCTCAAGGAAGGCATCAGCGAAGACGCCAACAACCGCGAGCGCATCGCCAAGCTGCTGCGCTTCGCCAGCACCAAGGGCGAAGGCATCGAGCAGACCGTCTCGTTCGACGACTACATCGGCCGCATGGCCGTGGGCCAGGACACCATCTGGTTCATCACCGCCGACAGCTACGCCGCCGCCGCCGGCAGCCCGCAGCTGGAAGCGTTCAAGGCCAAGAACATCGAAGTGCTGCTGATGTTCGACCGCATCGACGAATGGATGATCGGCAGCTTGAGCGAGTACGAAGGCAAGAAGCTCAAGAACGTGGCGAAGGGCGACCTGCCGCTGGACGAGGCCGACAAGAAGAAGCTGGAAGAGGCCACCAAGGAGGCCGAGCCGCTGCTGAAGAAGCTGAAGGAGCTGCTGGGCGACCGCGTGGGCGAGGTCAAGGTTTCCGCCCGCCTCACCGATTCGCCGTCGTGCCTGGCCCTTTCCGATTACGAGATGGCGCCGCATCTGGCGCGCCTGCTGCGCGAAGCGGGGCAGGACATGCCGGAGTCGAAGCCGACGCTGGAGATCAATCCGCAGCATCCGCTGGTCAAGCGCGTCGAGACGGAAACCGATGAAGGCAGGGCCCGCGATCTCGCCATCTTGCTGCTGGAGCAGGCGGAGATTTCCGCCGGGGCGCAGCTGCCGGATCCGGCAGCGTTCGTGCAGCGGATGAATCGGGTGTTGATGGGGTGAGGCGGGAGCGCGTTGCTGATGTGCAAGGCCGCCGATCTGGCGGCCTTATCTCTGCTGTCATCCTCGATTACTCGTCACTCCATCCATCAACGTTCGTCATGCCGGCGAAGGCCGGAATCGCGTCATCGTCATCTCCCCCACACCGTCATGCCGGCGCAGGCCGGCATCGCACTTGCCCTTGTCGTTCGTGGCCAAGAAGCTTTCGTCCGCCTTTGGTGATCGAGTCACTTTCTCTTGCGTGACCAAGAGAAAAGTAACCAAAAGAGTTAGGGTCACCCCGCTTGGTGCTTGCTGGGCATCGGGCAACTGCTTCTGCGTTGCCTAAACTCGAGCATCCATGTCGCGTCCGGCACCCTTGCGATCGAGGGTACGGGGCTCGTGCGCAAGGCCTGAACCTTGCGCATGACCGCCACGCCGATTCAGTGATCTGCTGCGGGAGCGCGCGCCGGCGCGGCGCCGGGGGCGTTGCGGATCGTGTTCTGGATGGCGGGCATCGGCGTGGGCCGATAGTTCGGGCTGTTCCAGTTCCGGCTCATGTCACGGTGGTCGCCGTAGCGCAGCCGCATCCCGCGGTTGAAGGAATCCTGGCTGGCCAGCGCCAGTCGATGGCCGTCGATATGCACCCAGTACCAGGAGCCCGAGGGTACTGGCGAGATGGATTCGTAGACGAATTGGGCGTCGTAGCCGCCTTCGGTACGGGGCGTCGTGTGCAGCACCAGATTGGCGATGAACTGGCTGGCGATCGGGCGTCCCTTCTTGTCGGTGGCCGGCTTGCTGATCATTTCGTTCAGGTTCGCGCGCATCAGCCGGTCGAGCGAAGGCGGCAGCTTCATCGCCGGCGAGGCGTCGGTGATCTTGCCTTGCGCGTTCACCTGCACCAGTACCGGCAGGACCTTGGGGCGGAATTCGTTGAGCGAACCGGAGGGGGTTGCGGCCGCGCCCGTACCGGCGGCCAGCATGGCGAGCAGCAAGGACAGCTGGATGGATTTCATGAGGGCCTCCCTGGGTCGCCGCTGGCGAGGGCGCAACGTGGCGCTTCCCGGCGGTGCCACTGTCCTCTGCCCCGCATGCCCCGTCAATCGCCACCGGCGACCCCGCGACCCGTTCCATAAGCGGGCTGAAAGGCGGGCCGCGTAGCTTGCGGCGGGAAGGCAGGCGCTGCCTGTCGTGCGGGAGCCGAAAGATGCCTGCATCAAGGTTCTGGCTGTTCGCCGCCGTCATCCTGTTTTCAGGCGGCGTCCATGCGGGGGATGGCCCGTTCGGCATCGACCACCGCGTCCACTACGACAACAGCGGCATCTGGAACCGCTCCAACCAGAACGCGCTGCTGTACGGCACGATCGGCACGGTGGTCGGCGGCGCGCTGGTGTTCGGCGACAACGACCAGCTGGGCGACACGTTCTGGCGCTCGGTGGATGCGATGGCGGTGACCAGCCTCGGTGCCGAGGCGATGAAGTACACCTTCCAGCGCAAACGTCCTTCGCAGACCGACGATCCCGACCGTTTCTTCGCCGGCGGCCACGCGCAGAGCTTTCCCAGCGGGGAAGTGGCGGCGATCTCGGCGGCGATCACGCCGTTCATCGTCACCTACGGGCGCGATCATCCGGCCGTGTATGCGCTGGCCCTGCTGCCGGCGTACGACGCGGTGGCGCGGGTGAAGACGCATGGCCACTGGCAGAGCGACGTGCTGGTCGGCGCCGCGCTGGGCACCGGGATCGGCCTGTGGGCCGCGCACCGGGATTCGCCGCTGATCATCAGCTGGCTGCCCGGCGGCTTCAAGGTCGGTTTCATTCACCGCTTCAAGTGAGGCGCGCGGGCCGCCGCCTCAGCACTGCGTGCGGCCGCCGGCGAGTTGCTTGCACGGGTGGAAGATTGGCTGGTCCGATACCGGCGGCGGGTGTTGGCCGTCGTCGTGGTCGCGATGCCGGCGCGGGTACGGCGGGCCCCAGTAGGCGGGCGGGGCGTTGTAGACCGGCTGGCTCAGCTGGTTCTGGTAGTCCGCGTTCTGCTGGCGCAGCGCCGCGTTCTCGGCCTGCAGCCGGTCGCGGTCGGCTGCCTGTGCCGCCGCCTGGTCGGCCAGCGCCTGCTGCTGTGCCTCCTCCGTGCGTTGCTGCGCCGCGTAGGCCTCGTCGGCGTCGCGCTGGGCCTTCTCGTCCATGGCCTGCTGGCGGGCGTCGACACGCTGCTGGTAGAGCGCTTCGAGGTGGCGTGATTGCGCATAGCGTTTGGCCAGCTCGTCCTGACCCAGGCGCAGGTAGCGGTCGATGACTTCGGTGTCGTCGGCCTGGTGCAGCAGTTCGCCGCTGCCGTTCGGGCAGGGATGGTCGGTGTAGGCGACCTGCCCGCCCTGCGTGCATTTGTAGATGTTCTGGGCGCCGGCGGCCGGCACCGCGGCCAACAGCATGGCGGCAGTCAGGCAACGGATTCCCGTGGTGAGGCTTTTCATGACGGCGACATTCTGCACCCGGCCGGCATCGCCCGCATGCCGGTGGCCGGAACGGAAGGCCGCTGGGCGTGGGTCCGGCTGCGGCAGGCGGTCAGGGCCGTCGACAGGAGGTGAAGGCAATGGCCCCGTCTCGGGTCATTCCAGACCGAGAAATCGCTTCCTGATACCGCAAAAATGAGATTTGCATCACATTTATGGTGCTAGCGTTCTTCGCTGCGGGTGCCGCCCGAGGGGTGGCTGGGTGCCCAGGGTCCGGTCGAGCGGACGGGGGAGGGTGCCCTGCAAGGGAGTGCGTCACCTCGTGCGGGAGCGCGATGCGTCATGACGCAAGCTTCGACGATGCCGGCATTCCGGTACCGCGCCTTCATCAGCTACAGCCACCGGGACAAGGCCTGGGCGGGCTGGCTGCATCGGGCGCTGGAAACCTACGCGGTGCCGAAGCGCCTGGTCGGCCAGGCGACGGCGTTCGGGGGCGAGATACCTGAACGCCTGGCGCCGATTTTCCGCGACCGCGACGAGCTGGCCAGCGCCACCGACCTGGGGCGCAAGGTCAACGAGGCACTGGCGCAATCGGAAAGCCTGCTGGTGATCTGTTCGCCGCGCTCGGCGACCTCGCACTGGGTCAACGAGGAGGTGCTGGCGTTCAAGCGGCGCGGGCGCAGCGAGCGGATCTTCTGCCTGATCGTCGATGGCGAACCCGGCGCGAGCGGGCTGCCCGGCCGCGTCGCCGAGGAGTGTTTCGCGCCGGCGCTGCGTCATCCACTCGGCGCGGACGGTGAGTTGAGCCACCAGCGCACCGAACCGATCGCCGCCGATGTGCGGCCCGGCAAGGACGGCAAGGCCAACGCCAAGCTGAAGTTGATCGCCGGCATGCTCGGTGTCGGCCTGGATGTGCTGAAGCGGCGCGAACTGCAGCGGCGCACCCGGCGCATGGCCGCGCTGGCCACGCTGGCGCTGATCGTGATGGCGGTGACCACCGTGCTGGCGATCACCGCGCTGATCGCCCGCCACGCCGCGGTGGTCGCCAGCCAGGCCGCCGAGCGCCGGCAGAAGCAGGCCGAGGATCTGGTCGGTTTCATGCTGGGCGATCTCAACGACAAGCTGGCACGGACCTCGCGGCTGGACATCATGGAAGCCGTGGACGACCACGCGATGCGCTACTTCCAGTCGCTGCCGACCACCGACGTCACCGACGAGGCGTTGGCCCAGCGGGCCAAGACGCTGGAACAGATCGGCAGCGTGCGGCTTGACCAGGGCCATCTGCCTGCGGCGCTGGCGTCCTATCAGGCGGCCTTGAAGCTGGCGCGTGCGCTGGCCGATGCCGCGCCCGCCGACGTGCCGCGGCAACTGGCTGCCGCGGAAATCCTCGCGTTCATCGGCATGACCCATTGGCGGCAGGGGCAGCTGGATGCCGCGCAGC